>NZ_JAHKRL010000018.1 GCF_019396405.1 Nonomuraea rhizosphaerae
CCGTACTCCGGCGGGGGCGTTTCGGTTCTTGGGGAAGAAAAGCTAGGCGCGGTGGAGGCCGGTGCGCCCGAAGCGGGCGCGGCTACAGCTTCTCCAGCGGCGCGTACGCCAGGAGCAGCGTCTTCTCCCCGCCACTCCCGAAGTCGATCTTGACCTTGGTCTTCTCCGCCATCCCGTCCACCGACACCACCGTGCCCAGCCCGAACGCGTCGTGCGTGACCCGGTCGCCCGGTGCCAGCGAGGGCACCGTCCGCCCGCCCTTCTTCGGTGCCGCGGCGGCGGCGGGCTCGCGCCTGGTCGCCGCGCTCCACGCCGACTTCTCCGGCGGCGTACGCCAGTCGAGCAACTGTCCGGGCACCTCGTTGACGAACCGCGAGGCCGGGTTGAACGACGGCGCCCCCCACGAGCTGCGGACCGCCGCCCGGGTGAGGTAGAGCCGCTTCTGCGCCCTGGTGATGCCGACGTAGGCCAGGCGGCGCTCCTCCTCCAGCTCCTTCGGCTCGCCGAGTGAGCGGATGTGCGGGAACACGCCGTCTTCCATGGCCGTCAGGAACACGACCGGGAACTCCAGCCCCTTGGCCGTGTGCAGCGTCATCAGCGTGACCACGCCCTGCCCGCCGTCGGCGTCGGGGATCTGGTCGGCGTCGGCCACCAGCGACACCTGTTCGAGGAACTCCACCAGCGTGCCCTCGGGGTTGGCCTCCTCGAACTCGGAGGCCACCGAGATCAGCTCGTTGAGGTTCTCCAGCCGGGACTCGTCCTGCGGGTCCTCCGAGGCCTCCAGCTCGGCGCGGTAGCCGGTGGCCACCAGCACCTCGTCGGCCAGCGCCGACGGCGGCACCCCCTCGGCCTTGGCGATCAGCTCCTCCAGCATCGCGACGAACTCGCGCACGGCGTTGAGGGAGCGGGTCGCCATGCCGTACGCCTCGTCGGCCCGGCGCAGCGCGTCCCAGAACGAGATGCGCTCGCGCGAGGACAGCGCCTCGATCATCGCCTCGGCCCGGTCGCCGATGCCGCGCTTGGGGACGTTCAGGATGCGGCGCATCGACACCACGTCGGCGGGGTTGGCCAGCACGCGCAGGTACGCCAGCAGGTCCTTGACCTCCTTGCGCTCGTAGAAGCGCACGCCTCCGACCACCTTGTACGGCAGGCCGGTGCGGATGAAGATCTCCTCGAACACGCGGGATGCCGCGTTTGTCCGGTAGAACACCGCCACGTCGCCGGCCTTGACGCCGTCGTCGTCGCTGAGCCGGTCGACCTCCTGGGCCACGAACATGGCCTCGTCGTGCTCGTTGTCGGCCACGTAACCGACGATCTTGGGGCCGTCGCCCTGGTCGGACCAGAGGTTCTTCGGCTTGCGCGACTCGTTGCGCGAGATGACGGCGTTGGCGGCGGCCAGGATGTTCTGGGTGGAGCGGTAGTTCTGTTCCAGCAGGATCGTGCGCGCGTCGGGGTAGTCGCGCTCGAACTCCAGGATGTTGCGGATCGTCGCCCCGCGGAAGGCGTAGATCGACTGGTCGGCGTCGCCGACCACGCACAGCTCGGACTGGTCGGCGCCGGAGCGGACCAGGTCGCCGTCGGTCGTGCGCAGCTCGGGGTGGCCGACCAGCTCCCTGATCAGGATGTACTGGGCGTGGTTGGTGTCCTGGTACTCGTCGACCAGCACGTGCCTGAAGCGCATCCGGTAGTGCTCGGCGACCTCCGGGAACAGCTGGAACAGCGTCACGGTGTTCATGATGATGTCGTCGAAGTCCATCGCGCCGGCCTCGGTCAGCTTGAGCTGATAGGCCTTGTACGCCTGCGCGAGCGTCTTCTCCAGGTGCGAGCCCGCCTTGTCGATCGCGGTCTCGTAGTCGACCAGCTCGTTCTTGAAGTTGCTGACCTGGGCCGAGAACGAGCGCGGCGGGTAGCGCTTCGGGTCGAGGTCCATCTCCCTGCAGACCATCGCCATCAGCCGCTGCGAGTCGGCCTGGTCGTAGATGGAGAAGCTGGAGGGGAAGCCGAGCCGCTTGGCCTCGCGCCGCAGGATGCGCATGCACGCGCTGTGGAACGTCATGACCCACATCGCCTTGGACCTGGGGCCCACCAGCCGGTCGATGCGCTCCTTCATCTCGCGCGCGGCCTTGTTGGTGAACGTGATGGCCAGGATCTCGCCCGGATGCACATTGCGCTCGGCGAGCAGGTAGGCGATGCGATGGGTGAGCACCCGCGTCTTGCCCGAGCCCGCCCCCGCGACGATCAGCAGCGGACCGCCGTGATGGATCACGGCCTCGCGCTGCTGCGGGTTGAGGCCGTCGAGCAAGGGGTGGTCAACAGAGACTTGGGTCGGCACGCACCTAGGTTAAGACGCCCCACCGACAAACGGCGCCCCGAATCGGCACTCCGCTCACCCCGATCCCCTCGATCTTCACCCGCCGGGCCACCGGCTCCCTCCCGCGAAAAGCGGCCCGGACCAGGGGGAACCACACGCGGGGCAGCCCTCAGGGCCGAGCCGCGGCCCTCGCGGAATGCCCGCCGGAGAGCACTGGTTGTCGTGAATGGGACGATCTGAGGTGTGATGCCCAGGAATCTTGGTAGTTCTGGGCAACGTCCGAAAGGGAAGACATGCTGGCCGAGAACGAGATCAAGCGGGTACTCGTCGTCACCGCCCACCCCGACGACGCCGACTTCGGCGCCGCGGGCACGGTCGCCCTCCTCGGCGATCGCGGCGTCGAGGTGACGTACCTGCTGGTCACGGACGGCGACGCGGGCGGCAACGAGCGTACGCTCGACAACACCGGCATGGCCGAGCTGCGCCGGACCGAGCAGACGGCGGCCGCCAAGGCCGTGGGTGTCACCGACCTGCGCTTCCTCGGCCACTCCGACGGCACGGTCGTGCCGTCGCTGGCCCTGCGCAAGGACATCACCAGGGTCATCAGGCAGGTACGCCCCGACGTGGTGATCACCCACCACCCGGAGCGCAACTACCAGCACATCGCCCCCAGCCACCCGGACCACCGCGCCGTCGGCGGCTCCACGCTCGACGCCGTCTACCCGGACGCCCGCAACCCGTACGCCTTCCCCGAACTGCTCCTCGAAGAGGGCCTGGAGGCGTGGAAGGTGCGCGAGGTGTGGCTGACCGGCGGCTCCACCCCGAACCACTGGACGGACATCACCGAGGTCATCGACCGCAAGCTGGCGGCGCTGCAGTCGCACGTCAGCCAGGTCGCGCACGTCGAGGGCTTCGCCGACTTCGTCAAGTCGCGCTTCGCGCAGTGGGCCGACCAGGCGGGCTTCGGCGAGGGCCACTACGCGGAGGCCTTCCAGATCGTCCCCACGGCCTGACGGCCCCCAGGAAGGCCCTGTACCTCAGGAGGGCGTGGCGGTGTTCTCCGGGTTGATGGCGTTCTCCGGCTTGGCGGCGTTCTCCGGCCTGCCGGCGATCCGGGCGAAGAGGTAGCCGAGCGAGTTGGTGGCCAGGTGCAGCATCGCCGGCGCCGTGAGCCCGCCCCAGCGGCGCAGCTCGCAGAAGAGCACCCCCGCCACCGCGGTGGAGGCCACGCTGCCCGCCACCACGCGGGCCGTGTCCGCCTGGCTCGGAGCCTCGCCCGAACCCGAGGTCAGCCCGCCCAGGGCGGGGTTGGCGCGGGCCATGTCCATGGCGGGCAGGATGTGCCACAGGCCGAAGAGCGCCGAGGAGAGCGCCGTCGCCGCCACGGTGCCGTGGGAGCGGCGCAGCGTGCCGTACAGGACGCCGCGGAAGCCCACCTCCTCCAGCAGCACCGTGCCCAGGGGCACCTGGACGAGGGCCTCCTCCAGGGCGCGCTCGCGCGACAGCGACAGGGCCCGCTCGTCCTGGAAGAGCGGGCGGGTGAGGGGCAGCGCCACGCCGACCGTGTAGACGACGGCGACCCCCGCCGCCAGCGCGCCGCCGATCGCCGCGCCCTTGCGGCCGTGCTCGAAGCCGAGCTCGCGCCACGACACGCCGGAGCGTCGCGCCATGGCCACGAGCGCGGCGGTCGCGACGGTCGAGGTCAGGGGGGCGAGCCGGGGGGCGACGCGGTTGTTCAGGACGTTGGCCGCGGTCAGCACGGCGATCGAGCGAAGCAGCACCCTCGCAGATTATCGCCGCACCTCACCCCCGCGCGGCCCTATGCGAGCCTCCACCCGAAGACCCGGCGCGGAGACCCGGCGCGGGCTCTGTGCGGGGCGGGGTTCTATGTAGGGGCTGGGCTGCGCCAGCCTGCCGGGAAGCGGGTGCGGCGGCGTTCCTGGGGAGTGAGGCCGCCCCAGATGCCCTCCGCCTCCCCCGCTGTCAGCGCGTACGCCCGGCACTCGGTCAGCACCTGACAGGTGGCGCAGACCGCCTTGGCTCGGGCCTCCTGGACCGCGGAGGGGGCGAGCGGGAAGAACAGCTCAGGATCGCTGGATCTGCAGGCCCCTCTGCGCAGCCAGGTGATCTCTCCCAGTGGCATGGGCCAACGCTATGCCGAGGTCATGATCACCCGCATCATCCTCTGGGCTGACGTGCGCATACCACCGTGGTGGGCCGGCAGAAGAGGCGGAAGAGGCAGGAGAGACAGAGGCGGCGGAAGGGTCAGCAGGCGCCCACCCCGCCGTCCACGCCGTTGGCGAAGGACTGCTGGCGCTGGGCGGCGGTGCCGTGGGCGCTGGGGTTGAGCCAGTCGTCCGTGGGGTCGCCGGCCGCCTCCAGGTTGGCGAACAGCTCGTCGTCGTCGCCCGGCTCCACCGTCAGCGCCCCGGCCTTGACCAGCGCGGAGAGGGTGCCGCCCGCGTAGCAGTCCGCCTGCAGCTCGGCCTGGACGTTGAGCTGGAAGCTCGACTGGAGCTGCGCCTGCACGGAGTGCCCGAACTCGTGGGGGATGATCAGGTACACCGACCCGTCCCCCATGTCGTTCCACAACATCTCCATCCAGTCCCTGTCGTAGGCGATGAAGTGCCCCACAGGGCAGTAGAAGGCGTTGTTCGGGACAGACGGCTGCCCCCCACAGCTAGGCCCAGACGTCCCGCTATAGGCGACAAAATCCGAGATAGGGCGGTAAGTCTGGCCGGAGGCGTTGAACTGCTGCTTCCAGAACGCCTCGGTGAGCTGCCGCGCCGCGTTCACGTCGTCGTCGAAGGTGTCGGCCCCCGAGGAGTTCATCGGGGCGGGCCGCACCAGCCCGCACGCGGCCAGCACGAGCGCGAGCGCGCAGACCAGCACCGGGGAGAGTCTCACAAGCTTCACACGTCCCAAGTGTGCACTGGTTCGTTGGAGTGCATGCGCGCGATGTAGTCGAGCGTCATCGCGCGCAGCGCCTCGTGCCGGTCGCCGCCCTGCGCGCGTACCCGTTCGACCTGCCATGTCGCCCCTGTACGGCCGGAGAGGCAGCGTCCCTCGATGATGCCGAGCAGGCGGTCGGCGACGGCGCGGTCCACGCCCCGCTTCGCGAGCCCCTCGTGGGCCATCGGCAGCAGGCGGCGCAGGATCAGCTCGGCGGCGGGCACCTCCCCCATGCCCGGCCAGTACAGCCGCGCGTCGAGCCCGTGCCTGGCCGCGCTGTTCAGGTTGTCCTCGGCGGCGGCGAACGACATCTGGCTCCAGATCGGCCGCTCGGTGTGCGGCAGCACGGCCATCAGCCCGTAGTAGAAGGCGGCGTTGGCCGCGATGTCGGCCACGGAGGGCCCGGCCGGCAGCACCCGGTTCTCCACGCGCAGGTGCGGGGTGCCGTCGACGACCGCGTACACCGGGCGGTTCCAGCGGTAGATCGTGCCGTTGTGGAGGGTCAGCTCGTGCAGCGCGGGGATGCGGCCCTGCTCCAGCTCGGCGCGGGGGTCCTCGTCCTCGCAGAGGGGCAGCAGCGCCGGGAAGTACTGGACGTTCTCCTCGAAGAGGTCAAAAACGCTGGTGATCCACCGTTCGCCGAACCAGACGCGCGGCCGCACGCCCTGCGCCTTCAGCTCGGCCGGACGGGTGTCCGTGGCCTGCTCGAACAGCGTGATCCTGGTCTCGCGGTGCAGTTCCTTGCCGAAGAGGTACGGCGAGTTCGCCGCGACGGCGATCTGCGGGCCGGCGATGGCCTGGGCGGCGTTCCAGTGGGCGGCGAACTCCTCGGGGCTGACCTGCAGATGCAGTTGCACGCTGGTGCAGGCGGCCTCGGGCGCGACGCTGTCGGCATGGGTGTCGAGGCGTTCGACGCCCTCGATGGCCAGGTGCAGGTCCTCGCCCCTGGCGGCGAAGATCTGCTCGTTGAGCAGCTTGTAGCGCGGGTTGGCCGACAGCGTGCCCTCGACCAGGTCCCGCTCGCGCAGCGTGGGCAGGATGCCGATCAGCACCAGGTGGCCGCCCTGGGTCTGGGCGCGTTCCTCGGCGTGGTTGAGCCGGGCCCTGACGTCCTCCTCCAGCCGGGTCGGGCCGTCGCCGACCAGCTCCTGAGGCTCGATGTTGATCTCGATGTTGAACTGGCCCAGCTCGGTGGCCCAGTCGGGCTTCCGGATCGCGGCCAGCACCTCGGCGTTGCACATGGCCGCCTCGCCCGCGGCGTCCACGATGTTGAGCTCGATCTCCAGCCCGGCGAGCGGCCGGTCCTCCTCGAAGCGCGACTCGCGGAGCATCTGGGCGAAGACGTCCAGGCACCGTCGCACTTTCTCCCGATATCTCCGCCGGTCATCCCTGCTGAACACCACTACTGGCACGTCCCTGCCCATAGATGGCAATGTCGCACGTCGCCGCGAACTAAGCCAGATCACCGGCCGGCCTGAGCGCCAAAAACGCCCCCAAACCCGACTTCCATCACAAGACGGTAGATTTTCCACTGTGAGTCTGGCCAGTCTCGGGGTGAGCGCCAAGGACGAGCAGGTCTACCGGTTCTTCCTGCGCAACCCCGGCGTGGAGCAGGGCGCCGCCGACGCCGCCCTGGGCCCGGACGTCGGCGCGGCGATCGTCCGCCTCACCCGCCTCGGCCTGCTCGAACGCGACGCCAGGGCGCGCGTCATGGCGGTGGACCCGCGCGAGACCATCGACCGCCTGGTCCGGCAGCGGCTCGACGAGGTCGCCTCGGCCAGGGCCATGCTCCCCTCGCTGCTGGCCGAGCAGACCTCGGCCGCCCAGGCCGAGCACATCGAACGCCTCGACGGCCCCGAACGCGCCCGCTCCCGCATCGGCGAGCTGTCCGCGCGGGTGACGGAGTGCCTGGCCATGCACCCCGTACGCGAGAACCCGTCCCACGACGACGTACGCGCCCGCGTCCTGCGCAACCTGGGCCGCGGCGCCGTCTACCGCACGATCGTCCACCGGCGCACGCTGGACGACCCCGAGGTCGCCGGCTACTTCCGGGAGCTCCACCGTGCGGGCGACCGGCACCGCGTCACCGACGAGTCGATCCAGACGCTCCTCGTGTTCGACCGCTCCACGGCCTTCGTCCCCATCGAACGCGACAACCCGCTCGCCGGAGCGCTGCTGATCCGCCAGCCGGGCGTGGTGGCCACGCTGGTGGACCTGTTCGAGCAGACCTGGGCCAGGGCCGCGGACCTGGAGCCCGCGGAGGCGTACCCGACCCGGCTGGAGAAGCAGGTGCTCGACCTGCTCGGCCGCATGGGCAAGGACGAGGTGGCCGCGCGCGAGATGGGCGTATCCGTACGGACGTTCCGCCGCCACGTGGCCGAGCTGATGGCGCGGCTCGGCGCGGTCAACCGCTTCCAGGCCGCGCTCCTGGCCAAGGAACGCGGCTGGATCTAGCCGCGCCCTGGGCTCAGTAGTCCTTCAGCGTGATCGCGTTGACGACGTCCCCCACCGCCGGGCCCGCGAACTCCACCCCGGACTGCTGCGCCTCGAACCGCTCCCTGTTGGTGAAGGCCAGGTCCTGGTTCCCCTTGACGTAGTCGCGCATCTCCCGCTCGTAGGCGGCCAGGGCCGTACGGTGGTCGCCGCCCGCTTCCTTGATCTCACCCGCCAGCACGTACGCCCCCACCATGGCCATGCTCGTGCCCTGCCCCGACAGCGGCGAGCCGCAGTAGCCGGCGTCGCCGAGCAGCACCACGCGCCCCTGGGACCAGGTGTCCATGCGGATCTGGGCCATCGGGTCGAAGTGGAAGTCCTCGGCGTCCTCCATGTGGTCGAGCATCCTGGGCAGCTCCCAGCCGAACCCGCCGAGCCGTTCCCGCAGGATGCGCTTCTGCGAGGGGATGTCGCGATAGTCGTACGCGATGGGCTCCTCGGACTCGAAGCCCATGTACACGCGGGCCTCGGAGTTGCCGCGCACGCTCATGACGCCGCCGCCCCAGGAGTCGCCGGGGATCTGGTGGAAGACCTGCCAGCGGTCCAGTTCGAGGTAGTTCGGGATCGTCCAGACGGCCAGGTAGGTGCCCATGTACTCGATGAATTGGGACTCCGGCCCGAAGACCAGCCTGCGCGTGTTGGAGTGCAGCCCGTCGGCCCCCACCACCAGGTCGAACGTGCGCGGCGCGGCCGTCGCGAAGGTGACGCGGGCGCCGGAGTCGTCCTGGTCGATGGCCGTGACGGTGTCGCCGAGCAGGTACTCGACGCGGTCCCCCACGGCCCTGACGAAGATCTGCGAGAGGTCGTCGCGCAGGATCTCGATGTCGGCGCTGGCCAGGTCGCCGCCGGTGAGCGTGTGCTCCTCGGAGCGGTAGACCTCCTTGCCGTCGTCGTCCACGACGGACATGCCGCGCATCTGCACCTTGTGCCGGCGGATCTCGTCCAGGACGCCCATCCGGGACGCGACCTCCAGGGCGGGGCCGCGCACGTCGATGGCCTGGCCGCCGGGGCGGAAGCCGGGGGTGACCTCCACGACCGTCACGTTGTGTCCGTAGCGTTCAAGCCAGTAGGCCAGCGCGGGGCCGCCGACACTGGCGCCGGAGATGAGAATGTCCATGGCGTCCAGCGTGGCCACCTGGGCGAACGGCCGGGCGGAGCCGGGGCTTCAGGTTGTTGCAGGCGCCCTGGGAGGGGGTGCAACAACCTGCCAGGCGGTCAGACCAGGCGGCGGGCCGTGGCCCAGCGGGACAGCTCGTGCCGGTTCGACAGCTGCAGCTTGCGCAGCACCGACGACACGTGCGTCTCGACCGTCTTGACCGAGATGAACAGCTCCTTGGCGATCTCCTTGTAGGCGTACCCGCGTGCGATCAGCCGCAGCACCTCGCGCTCGCGCTGGGTCAGCGAGTCGAGCTCGGGGTCGATCGACGGCGCCTCGGAGGAGGCGAACGCGTCGAGCACGAACCCGGCCAGCCGCGGCGAGAACACCGCGTCGCCGTCAGCCACCCGGCGGATGGCGTCGGTGAGCTCCTTGCCGCTGATGTTCTTGGTGACGTAGCCGCGGGCTCCGCCGCGGATCACGCCGATCACGTCCTCGGCCGCGTCGGACACCGACAGCGCGAGGAAGCGGACCTGCGCGCCGGAGCCGAGCACCCTGCGCAGCACCTCGACCCCGCCGCCGCCGGGCATGTGGACGTCGAGCAGGACCACGTCGGGCTCCAGCTCGGCGATCGCCTTGACCGCGCTCTCCACGTCCTCGGCCTCGCCGACGACCTCGATCGAGTCGCCCAGCTCGGCCCGCACGCCGGAGCGGAACAGCCGGTGGTCGTCGACGATCAGCACCCTGGTCATTCCTTCTCCACCTTCATCGTCAACATCACTTCCGTGCCCTCACCGGGCTCGGTGCGCACCCTGGCGGCGCCGCCGTGACGTTCCATTCTCCCGATGATGGACTCCCTGATGCCCATTCTGTCGAGGGGGATCGCCTCCAGATCGAATCCCTTGCCGCGATCCCTGATGAAGATGGTCACCTCTTCGCCCTCGACCTCGGCGTACACGGAGATGGAGGGGCTCTCGGAGTACTTGGCGGCGTTGACCATCGCCTGCCTGGCCGCCTTCAGCATGGCGGCGAGCTTGCCCGCGGAGTCGAGGGCGATGTCGCTGACGCAGACCACCTCGATGGGCAGGCCGTGCGCGTCCTCCTCCTCGGCGGCGATCCTGCGCACGGCCGCGGCGAGCGTCGCGTCGGCGTCCTGGGCGGGCTGGTAGAGCCAGTTGCGCAGGTCGCGCTCCTGGGAGCGGGCCAGCCTGGTGACCTCGCGCGGGTCGTGCGCGACGCGCTGGATCAGGGTGAGCGTGTGCAGGACGGAGTCGTGCACCATCGCCGCCACCTCGGCCCGCTCCTCCTGCCTGATGCGCTCGCGGCGCTCAAGCTGCAGCTCCTTCCACAGGCCGGCGAGCCAGGGCGCGGCGACGACGGCCAGGCCGCCGACGACGACCGCGGTGAACAGCAACCCCGGCCGCGCCGCCATCAGCTCGCCCTGGACGGCGAGGAAGCCGACCGCGCCGACGGCGACGAGCGCGACGCCGAGCATCGTGCGGACCCGGTTCTTGCGCATGCCCTTGGTGGCGCCGCTCATCCAGTTGCGGCGGCGCTCGGGATCGGCCTGCTGCCACAGGATGAGCGCGCCGATGCCGCCCACGGCGAACGGCAGCATGCCGATCCCCCCTTGGGAGGCGCCGGTCAGCCAGCTGAACGCGGCCAGCGCGATGCCGATCGCGGCGAACGCGGCGAGCTGGCTCCAGTCGCGCGGCGGCCGGTTGCTGCCCTCGTACGGCATCCGCGGCGTGATCATCCAGAGCACCGCGTACGCGACCACGCCGACCCCGTCGACCACGCTGAGCAGCACGAACGTCAGCCTGATCACCACGGGGTCGAGCTTGAGCTGCGTCGCCAGCCCCTGCGCCACGCCGCCGAGCAGCCTGCCCTCCATGGGGCGCATCATCCGGCGGAAGGGCGCGTCGCCACCGGCCTCGGCAAGAGTCTTCTGGTCAGCCATAACATGGTCATCGTCACACGTGAGGCGGCCTGAGGCATCAGGGAACAACCCCCGGGTCGGGTCAGGGGTGTCCCGGATGGAGATGGGCGGGTGACCCGGGCCACGATAGGCACATGACAGAAGCACCGCCCAAGGAACAGACCTCCCGGCACGCCGCGCTGCGACGCAGCAGCGAGGGGCGTTTCCTCATGGGGGTCTGCGCGGGGCTCGGGCGGCACACCGGGATCGACCCGGTGGTGTTCCGCGTGGGCTTCGCGGTGCTGCTGTTCGGCTCGGGGATCGGGCTGTTCGTCTACATCGCGGCGTTCCTGCTCATGAAGGAGCCGAACGGGCGGCGCGGCCTCATCGAGCAGTGGACGCGGCGTGACTTCGACGCCGACACGGTGATGGCGCTGATGACGGCCGTGCTCGCGGCGGGGCTGGGCCTCAACCTGGCCACGGTCTGGCTGAGCACGCCCACGCTGGTGGTCGGCCTGATGCTGGCCGTGGGGCTGCTCGCCGCGCACACCAACGGGGTGGACCTGCTGGGGCTGGCGCGCTCGATGCCGGAGCGGCTCAGCCGCCGTCCCAGCGCCGACGAGCCCGAGCCGTTCCCGTCGGACGTCCCCGCGCACTCGCCGATCCCGCCGCAGCCCGCCTCGGGCGTGGCGCCCGCGCCGTACGTGCCGGAGGCTCCGGTGAGCCCGGCGGCGGCGCCGCAGGATCCGGTGTCCGCCGAGCCCCCGGCAGCCGCGGCGAGCCCGGCAAGTCCGGCGAGCCCAGCGAATCCGGCGAGCCCGGCGAATCCGACGAGGATCGAGCCCACCTTGGCCGCGATGGCGAGCGAGTCCCCGCCGGCCACCGAGACCCGCGAGCCCTCGGCACGCGTGAACCCCGCGCCGGCCGACCCGCCTCCCGCGGCGCCGCGCCCCCGTCCTCAGCCGAGGACCTCCACTGGGTCCGGGTACGCCTCCTACGGCGAGCCGTTCGCCCCGAACGGCCCCTACCAGCCGCTCGACCCGCGCAAACGCGCGGGCGGGGGCGGGGGCGGCTACTCGCCGTACGATCCCGCCCTGTACGCCAGGGTGACGCTCCCGCCGCGCCCGAAGCGGCCCAGATCGTACATCGGTGCCATCACCATGTTGCTGGCCATCATCATTGGAGGGATCGTCGTGGCGGTCCAAGCCAGGTCGGCCGCGGGGGTCAGTCCTACCCTCGTCGGCGGCGCCGTGCTCGTGACGATCGGCGCCGGGCTGCTCATCGCGGCCTGGTGGGGCCGCGGCGTCGGCCTGGTCGCGGCGGGCACCATGGTGGCCCTGCTGATCGCGGTCGGCCTGGTGGTGGGCGGCCTGCCGAAGCAGATGGGTGACCTCGCCTGGCAGCCGCAGAGCGTGGCGGAGGCGAGCAGGCCCTTCGAGGTGGGCGTCGGCGAGGGCCGGCTGGACCTGTCCGAGCTGACATTGACGCCGGGCACGAACCTGACCGTCAACGCCTCGGTCTCGATCGGCGAGCTGACCGTGATCGTGCCGCCGAGCGCCAGGGTCGAGGTGCACGCCTCGAACAAGGTCGGTGACATCACGATCGACCAGTCACTGAAGGGCGGCGTGGACGTGCGCTTCGACAAGACGCTGGAGCCCGAGACCAAGCCCAAGGGCGACGTCTCGACGATCGTCCTGAACCTGCGCGGCGGCGCCGGCGACATGGAGGTGCGGCGTGCCGCGTGAGATGGACAAGCCGCGCGCCCTGCACAGGACGGACTGGATGGCGCTGCTCAGCGGCACGTTGTTCGTGGTGCTCGGCATCCTGATCCTGACCGGCTCGATCAAGGATCCCCTGGTCCTGGTGTCGCTCGTGGTGGTGGGGCTGGGCTTCGCGGGCCTCGTGGCCGTGGTGGCTCGGGTGATTCGCGGCAAGTAACCCTTGACCGGGGGAAACACCGGCGTACGTTGGGCGTTGTCCGCCTTTCCCGCTCCTCTGGGAGGACGTATGCCCCGGATAACCGTCACTGTCGACGGAGTCAAGTACGAGGAGGACGTCGAGCCTCGACTCCTGCTCGTCCACCTGCTACGAGAACGTCTGGGCAAGACCGGCACACCTGTCGGCTGCGACACCAGTAACTGCGGCGCCTGCACCGTCATGCTCGACGGCAAGAGCGCGAAAAGCTGCACGGTGCTGGCCGTGCAGGCCGACGGCTGTGACGTCGTCACCATCGAGGGCCTGGGCTCCAACGGGTCGATGCACCCGATGCAGCAGGCCTTCCACGAAGAGCACGCCCTGCAGTGCGGCTACTGCACCCCCGGTATGGTCATGGCCGCGATCGACCTGCTCAGGGACACTCCGGACCCGTCGGAGGACGCCATCAGGGAGGGCCTGGAGGGCAATCTCTGCCGGTGCACCGGTTACTGCAACATCGTCCGCGCCGTACGCAGGGGCGCGCAGGAGATGGGGCAGGCGGTGAGGACACAATGACCGAGGTCGGCAGGGCGAGGAGGCGCAAGGAGGACGCCCGTCTGCTGAGCGGGCGCACCCAGTGGACCGACAACCTGCGGCAGCCGGGGATGCTGCACGTGATGTTCCTGCGCAGCCCGATGGCGCACGCGCGGATCACCAGGGTCGACGTGTCGGCGGCTCTCGGCCTGCCGGGCGTCGTGGCGGCCTACAGCGGCCAGGACTTCGCCGCCGAGCAGGGCAGCCTGCCGTGCGCGTGGCCGGTGACCGACAACGTGGTGATCCCCGAGCACCCGCCGATGGCCACGTCGGAGGTCCGGTACGTGGGCGAGGCCGTGGCCTGCGTGGTCGCCACCGACCGCTACCGGGCCGCGGACGCGCTGGAGGCGATCGAGGTCGACTACGAGCCGCTCCCGGCCGTGCTCGACATGAACGAGGCCCTGACCCCGGACAGCCCCAAGGTGCACGAGGCCGGCAACCAGGCGTACTCCATGCAGATGACCGTGGGCGACATCGACGCGGCCTTCAGGGACGCGCCCGTGGTCATCGACCGGACGTACGTCCAGCAGCGGCTGATCCCGAGTGCGATGGAGCCGCGGGCGGTGCTCGCGAACACCGACGGCGACTCGTTCACGCTCTGGTCCTCCACCCAGATCCCGCACATCCTGCGGGTCATGCTGGCCGTGGTGACCGGCATCCCCGAGCACAAGATCCGGGTGGTCGCGCCGGACGTGGGCGGCGGGTTCGGCTCCAAGCTCCAGGTCACCGCCGAGGAGGTGCTCTGCCTGCTGATCGCCAAGCGGCTGGGCAAGGCGGTCAAGTGGGTCGAGTCGCGTTCCGAGGGCAACCTGACGGTGCACCACGGGCGCGACCAGATCCAGCACATCCAGCTGGCGGCCGAGGCCGACGGGCGCATCCGCGGGCTGAAGGTCGACCTGCTGGCCGACATGGGCGCGTACCTGATGCTGATCACGCCGGGCATCCCGCTGCTGGGCGCGCAGATGTTCAACGCGATCTACAAGATGGACGCCTACGAGTTCGGCTGCACGGGCGTGTTCACCACGAAGATGCCGACCGACGCCTACCGCGGCGCGGGCCGCCCCGAGGCGACGTACGGCATCGAGCGGATGATGGACGAGCTGGCCGCCGAGCTGCGCCTGGACCCGCTGGAGGTGCGCAGGCGCAACTGGATCAGGCACGAGGAGTTCCCGTACACGACCATCTCCGGCCTGACGTACGACTCGGGCAACTACGAGGCGGCGACGGACAAGGCGCTGGCCCTGTTCGGCTACGACAAGCTGCGCGCCGAACAGGCCGACCGGCGTGACCGGGGCGACCCGGTGCAGCTCGGGATCGGGGTCAGCACGTTCACCGAGATGTGCGGGCTGGCGCCGTCCAGGGGCCTCGGCGCGGCGAACTTCGGCGCGGGCGGCTGGGAGCACGGCTCGGTGCGCATGCTGCCGACCGGCAAGGTCGAGGTCATCACCGGCAGCTCCCCGCACGGGCAGGGACACGTGACGGCGTGGAGCCAGATCGTGGCCGACTCGCTCGGGGTGCCGTTCGAGGACGTCACCGTGCTGCACGGCGACACCGCGATCTCGCACAAGGGCATGGACACCTACGGCTCGCGCTCGCTGACCGTCGGCGGCATCGCCGTGCTGAGGGCCTGCGACAAGGTCAAGGACAAGGCCCGGAAACTGGCCGCCCACCTGCTCGAATGCTCACCCGACGACCTGGACTTCGCCGACGGCGTCTTCAAGGTGCGGGGCACCGAGAGCCAGAAGAGCATCCAGGAGCTGGCCTTCGCCGCGTTCCTGGCCCACGACCTGCCCGAGGGCGTGGAGGCCCGGCTCGACTCCGACGCCACGTTCGACCCGGAGAACTTCTCCTTCCCGCACGGGACCCACCTGTGCGCGATGGAGGTGGACACCGAGACCGGCATGGCGAAGATCCGCTCGTACGTGGCGGTGGACGACATCGGCAAGGTGGTCAACCCGCTGATCGTCGAGGGCCAGATCCACGGCGGCATCGCGCAGGGCATCGCCCAGGCGCTGTTCGAGGAGGCCGTCTACGACGCCGACGGCAACCTGCTCACCACCACGATGGCCGACTACCTGCTGCCGTCGGCGGCGGACCTGCCCGAGTTCGTCACCGACCGGACCGAGACCCCGGCCACCAGCAACCCGCTGGGCGTCAAGGGGGTCGGCGAGGCCGGCACGATCGCCTCGACCCCGGCGGTCGTGAACGCGATCGTCGACGCCCTGCGCCCGCACGGGGTGCACGATGTGCAGATGCCGTGCACACCTGAGCGGATCTGGAGGGCGCTGGCATGATCCCGGCACAGTTCGACTACGTGCGCGCGACCTCGCTGAGCGAGGCGTGCCAGGAGCTGGCCTCCGACGAGGACGCCAAGGCGCTCGCCGGTGGTCAGTCGCTGCTTCCGCTGCTGCGGCTGCGGCTGGCGTACCCGTCCAAGCTGGTGGACATCGGGCGCCTGCCGGAGCTGTCGGGCGTGCACGACCGCGGCGACCACGTGTTCATCGGCGCGATGGCCACGCACGACGAGGTCATGCGCTCCGGCGTGGTCAACACGGAGTGCCCGCTCGTGGCGCTGGCCGCCGCGACGGTCGCCGACCCGGCGGTGCGGCACCGCGGCACGTTCGGTGGCTCGCTGGCGCACAGCGACCCGGCGGGCGACCTGCCCGCGGTGGTCCTGGCGCTGGACGGCGTCTTCGTGGCCAGGTCCGCGGAGGGTGAGCGGGAGATCCCCGCCGCCGAGTTCTTCGTCGACTACCTGGAGTCCGCGCTGCGGCCGGGCGAGATCCTGGTCGGGGTGCGGATCCCGAAGCTCGGCGCGGGGTGGGGCTTCCACTACGAGAAGTTCCACCGGACGGCTCAGGCGTGGACCATCGTCGGCGTGGCGGCGGCGGTCCGGCGCTCCAACGGCGCGATCCAGGAGGCCAGGATCGGCCTGGCCAACATGGGGCCGACGCCTGTCCGGGCCCGGGCGGTCGAGACCGCGCTGCAGGGAATGGAGCTGGGCGACCAGCTCAAGCAGGCGTGCCAGGAGGCGGACGCCGACACGTCGCCGCCCTCTGACCTGCACGCCCAGCCCGACTACCGCCGGCACCTGGCAAGGGTGCTGACCCATCGGGCGGTACGCGGCGCCTCCGGATCCCCCTGACCCGGTACGAGGGGGCGCCTCTTCCGGGGCGCCCCCTCAAAGACGTAATGTCGCAATCAGTGGGAGAGGAGCGGATCGATGGCGATGCGGTTCGAGCACGAGTTCAGCGTTCCGGTGCCGGTCGAGCAGGCGTGGGCCGTGCTGCTGGACGTCGAACGGGTCGCGCCGTGCCTGCCGGGGGCGACGCTCGACATCTTCGAGAGCGACGAGTTCACCGGCCGGATGAAGGTCAAGGTCGGGCCGATCACCGTGACCTATCGCGGCTCGGCGAAGTTCGAGGACGTGGACAAGGACAGCCACACCTTGACCATCAGGGCGTCGGGCAAGGAGGCCCGCGGTTCGGGCACGGCCTCGGCGACCGTCAAGGCCAGACTGACGCCGACGGACGGGTCCACCACGGTCGCCGTGGAGACCTCGTTCAACGTGACGGGCCGGCCCGCGCAGTTCGGGCGGGGGGTCATGGCCGAGGTCGGCGGCAAGCTCATCGACCGGTTCGCGGCCAACCTGGCGCAGCTCCTGACCGAGCCCGCGCCCGAGGCCGCCCAGGCCGGGACGGCCGTGCCCGCGGCTGCGCCTGTGCTGGAGCTGGTGCCGGAGCCGCTGCCGGCCCCTGAGGAGGACGTGCGGCCCACCGGGACGCTGCGCACGTCGCTCACGCCCGACGAGGAGGCGCTCGACCTGCTGGAGATCGCCGGGGCGCCGCTGCTGAAGCGCATCGCGCCGATCGCCGGGGCGGTCGCGGCGCTGGTGTTCATCGGGTGGCTGATCAGGCGTCTTATGCGCCCAAATTAGGCAAAGAAACCCCAGACCCCGACACATCACCCGCCGTCCGGGAAGTTATCCCCTCACGCATGCCCCACTCAGGGAGGAGCGGGGCGAGTTGTCCCACCCAGGGAGGAGTGGGGGAGATATCCCGCTCGGGGGTGGGATCGGAGTTTCGGGGGATGGGATGCCGGACTGCACCGTCGTCGTGATCACGTACAACGACGCGCGTCGCCTGCCCAGGGCGGTGCGCTCGGTGCTCGCCCAGTCGCTGCGCGACCTTGAGGTGATCGTCGTCGACGACGCCAGCACCGACGACACCGCCCGCGTGGCCACCGAGCTGGCGCACGCCGACCCCCGCGTGCGCTACCTGCGCAGGCAGGCCAACAGCGGCGGCTGCGGCGCGCCGCGCAACGACGGGCTCGACGCGGCCTCCGCGCCGTACGTGATGTTCCTCGACAGCGACGACGAGCTGCCCAGGCACGCCTGCAAGAGCCTGCTCGGCGAGATCGAGCGGACCGGCGCCGACTTCGTCTCCGGCCAGATCTCCCGCCTGTACGAGCCCAGCGGACGGCTGGAGCGCTACTACCCGTCGGTCTTCGCCCGGCGCCGCGTGGTGGCGGGCATCCGCGAGGACCCCGAGCTGTTCATCGACTCCTTCAGCACGAACAAGCTGTACGACGTGCGCTTCCTGCGCGAGCGGGGGCTGCGCTTCCCGGAGGACATCCTCTACGAGGACCACGTCTTCGCCGCCGAGCTGTACGCCGTGTCGCGCCGCTTCGCGGTCGTGCCCTGGGTGGTCTACCATTGGCGCCGCGCGGCCGCCGGCGGCTCCATCTCGCTGAGCATCAAGGAGATGGACAACGTGCGGCACCGGATCACCGCGGCCCGGCTCAGCGACGACAAACTGCGCGCCCACGGCATGGACGACCTGGTGCCCGACCGGCAGCACCGCTTCCTGCGGCAGGACCTGCGCGTGTACCTCAACCCGCTGCCCAGGCGCGACCGGGTGTGGGTCAAGGAGTTCGCGGCGATCGTGCGGCCGTACCTGGAGGAGATCCCGCAGGAGGTGTTCGAGCGGATCGAGCCGATGGCCAAGGTCTGCTGTCACCTCGTCCTCGACGACCGGATCGACGATCTCATGGTGGCCGCCAGGTCGCTGTCCGCGCCGCGCGCCGCGCCACGGGCCGCCGTGCGGCAGGACGGCCGTACGTACTGGGGCACCACGGTCGCGCCCGGCATGGACATCACCCGGCTGCGGATGGCCGAGCTGCCCTACACCGCCACCCGCCTGCGGCACGAGATCACCGAGCTGGCGGGGGACGGTGAGCGGGTCAGGATGACCGTGCACACCTACGACCCCTTCGGCGTGCTGCCGGTCGACTGGACGGCCTTCCTCAAGCTCGGCGCCCGGCGGATCCCCATCGAGCCGGTCGCCTCCGGGGACGGCGGCTACGTCAGCGAGATCACCTTCACCCCCACGGTGTCGTGCGACCCGCGCATCGGCTTCACCAGGAGCTGCGACGGCCACACCACGACCGACCGGCTGCTGGTCCACCCCGGCATCGAGCCGGTCGCGATGGAGGCCGGCACGGTCAGGGCGGCGGGCAACGCCGCGTTCCTGCGGGTGAGGGCCCGCCCGGTCCCGCCGACCCGGCTCCAGCGGCTGCGTCGCAGGCTGATGAAGAGGTTCAGCACGCCCGCCATGAAGCTGCGCTTCTACAAGGCGGTGATCAGCGTGCTGCCGCCACGCAAGGACCTGGCGCTGTTCGAGGCCGACGTCGGCAAGGGCTGCACCGGCAGCCCGCGCGCCGTCTACGAGGAGCTGCGGCGGCGCGACCTGCCGATCGAGGTCGTCTGGTCGGTGGCCAAGGGCCGCAGGCACTTCCCCGCCGACGCCCGGCTGATCCGCCGCGGCGGCTGGCGCTACGTCTGGACGCTGGCCCGCGCCGGCATCTGGGTGGACAGCCACGGCTTCCCGCTCAACTACCCCAAGCCACGCGGGACCCGCTACCTGCAGACCTGGCACGGCCAGGGCATCAAGTCGATCGGCTTCGACGCCCCTGACCTGCGCGCCGACTTCGATCAGCCGCGCGCCGAGTGGCGCGCCGCCGTGGCCCGCTGGGACGCGCTCGTCGCGCCCAGCGCCGAGTTCTGCCGGGTGTTCCTGCCGTCCAACGGCTACACGGGCCCGCTCTACCGGTACGGCACGCCGCGCTGCGACGCCCTGGTCAACGGCCTGACCAGGGACGACGTCCTGGAGCGGCTGGAGATCCCGCCGGGCAGGAAGGTCCTGCTGTACGCGCCCACGTACCGGGACCGGGCCAAGAACAGCGGCCAGTCTGTCCGCGCCGACCTGGAGCTGATGGCCGAGGAGCTGTCGGACGAGTGGGTGCTGATCCTGCGCACCCACCCGGTCGAGCGGTACCGGACGCCGCAGCACGTCAGGCACTTCGTCCGGCCCGCGGGCGGCTATCCGGAGGTCAACGACCTGATGCTGGCCTCGGACGCGCTGCTGACGGACTACTCGTCGGTGATGTGCGACTACGCGCTGACCGGCAAGCCGATGGTGTTCCTGATCGACGACTGGGACGAGTACCGGCTGTCGGAGCGGGGCGTCTACCACGACCTGCCCGCCATCGCCCCCGGCCCGTGCGTCACGACGACGGCGGAGCTGGTCGAGGCGCTGCGCGAGCTGCCCGCCCTGCACGCGGCGCACGCCGGGCGCTACGCGGCCTTCCGCGAGCTGTGGTGCGCCGACGAACGCGGCGACGCCGCCGCGCGGGTCGTGGACGCCTTCTTCGGGCAACCGGTGGGACGATGACCGTCGTCTTCGCGTGCATGGACGCCGACACGCTCGGCGGCATCCAGCAGGTGACGCACACGCTGGCCCAGGGCCTGGCCGAGCGCGGCCACGATGTGCACGTGATCGGGCTGCACCGGGCCCGTGACCCGTTCCGGTACGTCGAGGCGCCGCGCTACGGGCACCACGTGATCAGCCCCGGCCCCGTCGGCCCGCAGAGCCCCCGTGAGCGCA
>NZ_JAHKRL010000153.1 GCF_019396405.1 Nonomuraea rhizosphaerae
GCCATGCTGCCCTCTTTCAGAGGGCAGCATGGCGACGGCCTGCCCCATCCCTGGCACGAATCTTCTCATGAGACCCTCAGCGATTCCGCCGAGCCTGCCTTGTTCGGGGACCTCCCATTACCCGGCTAACCGGCTTCAGCTTCGACACCACACATAAGCGACCTTCTCCACCCTTCAAGGAGTAGTTGTGCGCTCCCGAAGTATCCTCGCCATAATGTCTGCTTTCTCGATATCATTCTTGGCGCCCCTGTCTGCCTCCGCGGAGCGGACACAGCTTCCTCCCGAAAGGGACATTGCGGTCCCGGCCACGCAGGCTGTCGTGCCTGCGAGCATCGAGGAGGGCAAGCGTACGGAGGTGCTGGGCAGCGGGTGGCAGAAGTCGTCCGATCGGGCGGTGACCACCGTGGGTGACGCCACCGGTTTTCATGTGCTGGTGGCCGATGCCAAGGACGGCTACCGGTGGCGTACGGCCGCGTCGCTGTCAGAGCCCGGCCTCGACACCGACGCGTGGATCGGCAACCTTTGCGTGACCGCCTCCGGCAAGAAGGCCGTGGTCGTCTATGCGCCGCGGACGTTTACCAACGAGAGCGAGTTGAACGAGCGCGGCGGGTTCACCGCGATCGTTGACCTGGACGGCAGCCCGGTGCGCAAGTTGCCGTTGCAAACGACGCTGGCGTATTTCAACCCCGGATGTGGCCCGTCAGAATCGGTCGTTCTTACCCAGGACGGCACCGAGGATCGCGGCGCCACCCGCCTGTTCGAGCTGAACTCCACCACCGGCAAAGTGGCCACGCCGATCCAGGTACCAGGCCAGCTCACCTCGGCGGTACCGGTCACCGGCGGGATCGTCGCCGCCGACTCCGGCGCGGTAGTGCGGGTACACCCCAACGGCAGGCGCACGGTGGTGGCGCAGGCCAAGGGAGTGCCGTACCGGCTGACCCCTGATGCCAACGGCGGTCTGGTGTACGCCCAGGTCGAGGGCGCGCGAACGGCTTCGGTCCGTCGTGTGGAGCTGAATGCGGCCCAGAAGACAGGCGACGCGGTGACCACGCTGGCCACCGGCGGCTTGACGGAGCTGAGCGTGCGCCCGGCCCGCGGCGGCCATGTGTTCGTCACCGGCGCCAAGGCCACCAAGGCCGCACTCCCGGCTCTGCCAGGCAGCGTGAAGTTCGCGGACGTGCCGCACCATGCCGCGCTGTCACTGTCGGGTGAGGTGGCGGTGACGTCGGTGCTGCGCACGCACGCCAAGGATCCACGTGTACCGCCGGCCGATCCCAGCATCCCGCAAAAGGTGGACATCACCGCGACCTCGCTGGCCACCGGCAGGAGCTTCACCCTGTCGGTGACCCCCGTCATGGGTGCGGGGGAGGGGGCGCAGCCGAGTCCAGCGCTGGGTGTGAGAGCGGTCGCGGCGGGTGACCCGAACGATCCGGCGGACGGTGATCAGCGGTACTGCTCGGTGGCCCGTAACGATCCGGCAAATCAGGCCATGCAGCCCAAGCCGCGCCAGGTGGAGTGGGCGGTCGACCAGGCCGTGCTCGGCACGCTGAGTGTGGCGCGGCCGGCGAACTGGAAGAACCTGGGCATGCCCGCCTACTCGCCGCAGGGCCTGTTCCCGTTGCGGGCCGTCGACGGCGGCGGTTACATTCCTCCGCAGATCATGATGGGTGTGGCGGTGCAGGAGTCCAACACCTGGCAGGCCGCCCGCTTCGCCATCCCCGGGGTGACGGCCAACCCTTTGATCGGCAACTACTTCGGTATCGACTACTACAACGATGACGAGGGCGACGACTGGTCGATCGATTGGGCCGGGGCCGACTGCGGTTACGGCATCATGCAGATCACCGACCAGATGCGGTTGTCCGGCAAGGAGAAGCCGGGTGAGCCCGACGCGTTCCCCTATACCACGCAGCGGGCGATCGCGCTGGACTTCACCGTCAACATCGCCAGGGGCCAGCAGATGCTGGCCGACAAGTGGAACCAGACGCGGCGTGCTGGTCTGATCGTCAACAACGGTACGACCAAGGGGCTGGAGAACTGGTTCTTCGCGGTGTGGGCCTACAACTCCGGCCTTCATCAGCCGAGCGGGTCGAACCCGTGGGGGCTGGGCTGGCTGAACAACCCGGTCAACCCGCGCTACCCGGCCGACCGTCCGCCGTTCATGGAGACCTCCTACGCCGATTCGGCCCACCCGCAGGACTGGCCCTACCCGGAGAAGGTGCTGGGTTTTGCCGGTCACCCGATCGAGCTGATCGAGAGCCCTGGCACTTTGGTCTATTCCCACCGCTACGCCTGGTGGAACAGTGTCGACGACCGGATCGCCGTCAAGCCGCCGCGCACGCTCTTTTGTACCAGCAGCAATGACTGCTACCCGAACGAGTCCCACACCCCGAACGACCCTGAGGTGATCGGCGAGCCGGCCGGCCCCTGCGCGCACAAGAACAGCCTGGGCAAGTACGACCTGAAATGCTGGTGGCACACCGCCGCCACGTGGAAGGAGCAGTGTCAGGTCACCTGCGGCAACGAGCTCATCCGCTTCGACCCCGGATATGCCTATCAGGAGGACGCCACCAACTATCCGCCGGTCTGCTCCACCGCCGGGCTCCCCAGCGGCGCCTTGGTGGTCGACAACCTGCCGCAAAATGTTCCGTCGATCCGCCCGAACTGCACCAAACCAACCAGCTCGGGAACCTTCACCTTCACCTTCAAAGCGGCCTCGGACGGCACCTACCCCGGCAAGATCGACGTTCACCAGATCGGCGCGGCCTACGGCGGCCACTTCTGGATGAGCAACACCCACACCTCGCCCGCCCGGGAGGCGATCGGCACTTGGAAGCTCAACCAGACCCGCACCGGCCCGATGAAAATCATGGCCCACATCCCCGACCCGGGCGCCCGCACCAATCTGGCCGAGTACCGCGTCAACGCCGACGGCGGCGAACGGCGCCGCACCGTCAACCAGACCGGCCCCGGTGGCAATCGGTGGGTCAACCTCGGCACCTTCATGTTCACCGGCACCACCCCACAGGTCAGCCTCAGCAACCTCACCCCCGACGGCGATGGAACGGCCAGGATCGCCTGGGACGCCGTCGCCTTCATCCCCGTGTCCGGGGACTACCACGAGGAGCCCGTCGAGGCGGTCGCGGTCTTCGACGAGGACCAGAACATCGACACCTCCGCCCCTGCCTCCTGGCTGGCCGGTCCCATCGCCACTCGTGACAGCCTGTACGAATGGGCCGTCAAGTCGACGAACGCCATCCTGGGCGTCACGAATCTGGGCTCGGCCACCCAGCAGGCGATCGTCACCTGGAAGCAGCAGGTCGACTCGGCCGGAAAGGACCCCGTCAACCACCCCGACGGCAACAGCATCGCCAAATGGATCGGCTTCGCCCAGCCCTACACCGACCGGCCGACCAGCCAGCAGCGGCCGAGCTGGTTCAGCGACGTCGAACACTTCAAGATCAGGACCAAGGCGACGGTGTCGTTCGTCACCGAAGGCGTCGGCAACCTCGCCACGATCATCCCCGGCACCGAGTACGTCACCTACGAGCACCAGACCGGTAACTCCCACCTGCCGCCGTTCGCCGTCGACCTGTTCGCCGCCATCGAGCAGGACTACGGGATTACCCGGCCGAACCTGTCCTACCGGATGGTGGACCTGCACGTGCACAACGGCGGCTACACCTCCGCCAACCCCGCACAGGACGGCAAGCTGCCCGGCCGCGCCTACGAGCCAGGAGGACGCCCGCCCGTGCTGACCGACCTGTCCGGCAGCCCGTCACAGGACAACGCCTCCTGCGTCAAGGTACAGACCACGGCAGGCGGATCGACCGGCTACCGGCCGCTGCTGGCCAACTCCGGCCCCGTCGACGCGATGGACGCCTGGATCAACCGCCTCAACGCCGACTCCCGCATCCCCGCCGGCGTCAAGACCCTGGCCGAGGACATCCAGGACATGTTCTTCAACGCCGGCGCCGTGGCCGGGGCCGACGCCTCGATGTTCAACGACGCCCCGCCCATATGGCAAGAACTGCACTTCCTGGCCTGCAAGAACAACAGCGTCAGCAGAGTCGACGCCTTCACGCCGATCCTGCGCTCCAGTTGGATGCCCGACCAGTACCTCTACCACCGAGGCGTGGCCATCAACAGGCAAGGCGCACCCACCGGCGGCAACGCGCCCGTCCTGCGCGGCGACTGGACCATGTTCACCCAGGTCCCCGAGACCGGCTCGGACACCGCCTACGGGCCCTGCCGAGGCATCGGCCTCGACGAGCGCGCCGGTAATCCCTGGGAGATGACGGCAGTGGTGCCGACAGATCCCGGCGTCAACCCACCCTTCAAGAGATTCTGCTCCGCGGCCTGACCCAGCCCGGACCGTCAGCGGGATGACCGCTGACGGTCCGGCAACCTCTGGATGCCGGTCTCGGGGCGTTGGCGGCCTTACTCGGAGCAATTCATGACGGCGGCTCAATGGCCGCGAAGACCATCGTGCGGCCAGGCGAGCATGTCGGCCGGAGATCCCGCGCTCACGCCCGCGAACTGCTCGGGGCCGTGTGGAAGCGAGTGCCGATCGCCGTCGCGCTCAGCCCGCAGGGGGCCAGGTGGGGAGTGCAAAGTCAGCATGCAGGTGTGACTCTCGCACGGCAGTACGGCCTCGTGAGCCGCACCCGATGCCGCGGGATGCCGAAGCAGCGCCGCTGAGATCACGGCGAGGAGGAAGTAGAGCATGACGGTGACAGCGGTGACGGCGTGCAGGCCGTCGGTGAACGCCGCGCGGACCGAGTCGAGCAAGCCGGCGCCTGCTTGCGGGGGCAGGAGCGGAGCGACTGTCACGGCCGCGGCGATGCTCTCGCCGGCGGTTTGCGGCACGCCCGCGGGCAGGACGACATTGCCCTGGTAGACGGCCGTGCCGATGCTGCCCAGGGCGGCGATGCCGGAGGCGACCCTCAATTCCCCGCTGGTGGACCGGAGAGTGGATGCGGCCCCGGCCTTCTCCGGTGGGGTCGAGCCGAGCAGCAGCATGACCGGTAAGCCGATCAAGAACGTCGAGCGCTCCCCGAACGCACTCAGCAGCACTCCGCCGACTCTACGCCGCCCGATCCGGTCGCCGAGCGTCCCCATCGTGACCAGGGGCCGTTCTTGAAACGGCTGGACTGAAGTTGACGGGATCCCGTCTGATCATCGTGATCGGGCGGGATCTTGTCGTTTCAGGGGTTTCCGAATCGGGTTCGTCCTGGTTTGGGAGTCGCGGAGCAGGTGCCTGGGGAGGCCCGGGTGGTATCACGGCGCTGGTGGAGGCCGGAGTTCGCGTCGCTGGGCATGGTGATGCCGGCTCCTGGCTGGGTGCTGCGACAAGGTGATCTGACGTGCAGGTTATGGGACGGGTGGTGGCCTGTTCCGGCCTGTGAGAGGCGAGCGGTCGAGGCGCCCTGCCGGGATCTCGAAGATGTCGGTGGATGTGTCCGGGCTCGTCTGGGGGCTGGTGGGTGTGGCGCCAGGCATCGAGGAAGTGGTCGTTGGCGACCGCAACGAGCAGAGCGACCAGGATGGTCTGAGCGACGCGGCCGTGGGCGAGCCGGTTCTTCGGATCACTCAGGTCGAGGTCGTGGCCCTTGAGGCGGCCGTTCAGCCTCTCCGTCATGGCCCTGACGGTGGAGTACGTCCCCCGCCACGAGGGGCTGAGGTAAGGCAGGTCCTGGCGGAATTTGTCGAGGTGGCCAAGATCGCCGCTGTGCAGGGTGATGGTGTGCTGGTGGCAGATCTTCGGCAGCTCGCTGGGCTTATGGTCGGGTGCCGGGGGCAGGACGCGGGGTTTTGCCGCGGAGTGGGCGGCTCGCTGCCGAGCGTCGGTCAGGTCGATGGAAGTGGGTCGGCCGGGCCCGCGATGGTGAAGGCGGTCGAAGCGGGGGCAGGTGACCGACGGGGAGGTGCCCGCTGCTGGGCACTGCAAGCGGATGGCGCCGTCAGCGTTCGCGCTCTGTTTGAGTGGGCGTTTGATCCGGCAGATTCCGTTTGGCCCCTAGTGTTTTCTGGTGGAAGCGGCCCTTCGGGACGAGATCGCGGATGGTGCCGCCGTGGCGTTATTGCAGGTGAACTGGCAGAGGAGTGCTATCAGCCGGCGGGAGTCGAGGGTTGCCTGCCGCCAAGGAGCGGAACGAAGTGCCACATTTTGGGACCAAACGGGAACCTGGTTGTAGAGGTGGCTCTATCTGGACAGTCGATCACCTGTGCCGGTTCGCGATATCCACACCAAACGCACTAATGCGACATATGTGCCAGGGGACAGACCAGGCGAAGTATGACATACAGAGGCTAAACGCCCACTGAGAGCCCGCCGACGCCCCCGGCCACCATCGCGTGGCGGTCGGCAACACCCGCTGCGAGGCAGGGGTTGACGGCGCTGGTGTAGACGGAGCCGACCAGGCGCCGGATGTCCGGCCGCCACCGGGCGGCCTTGCCCAGGTCCAGCCGCTCACGCGCCAGCGCCTTCAGCGCCCCGTAGTCGGTGTAGACCTGCACCCGTCACAGCTTCTGATCGGGCAGATCGGCCAGCGCGGGCCGGTACTCCTTGCCCCACAGATGCGCGAGCCCGAACACCAGATCAACAACATACGATCCGGTACCGGTGACAGTCATAGGCGCCGCGTCCGGTGAGTGCACTTGAGCGCTTCCCGGTCAGGGCCGACGGATCCCGTTGGGACCACAAGGTCAGTCAGCCGATGGGTCAGACCCTGCCGAGAAGCGCTCATCTACCTCATCACTGTCAGCCGAGGTCCGCTTCATGTTCATGGCCGCTCTCGTTCGGAAGGAACGTCGCGCCGAGCCGCCGAGGGGATGGATCTGGATGCCCTCGGCTCAGCCGTGCAGGGTGGGCCGGTAGATGAGCTCTTGGATACGGCCGTCGAGCGTCCGGCTCTGCAGCAGCTCGAGGTCGAAGTCGGCCGCGCCCTGGAAGATCGGGGCGGTTCCGGTTTGTCCGGTGATCACGGGGAAGATCGTCACCTGGACGTGGTCGACCAGGCCGGCGGCCATGAGCGCCCGGTTCATGGACAGGCTGCCGTGCGAGCGCAGGGGCACGTCGGACTCCTCCTTGAGCCGGGCGACGACGTCGACGGCGTCGCCGCTCACGAGGGTCGCGTTCGGCCAGGTGAGGGGGCCTTCGAGAGTGGTCGAGACCACTGTCATCGGCAGGTTCCTCAGCCGGGTGTTCACCGGATCGCTCACCTCGGGCTCGGTGCCGGGGTCCAGCAGCTGCGCGGATTCCCGGTAGGTGTTGGCCCCGAAGACCATCCGCTGCTTCTCTCCGTACAAGGCGAAGCGGTAGTCGAGAAACTCGGGGCCTTGCTTGCCCCAGTAGCCGCCCCAGTCGCCGTCGCCGCCGTAGGAGCCGTAGCCGTCGAGGGTGGAATAGACGTCCCAGGTGTAGGTCGCGGTCATGGTGTGCTCCTTGCGTGAGGTTGATCGGGCGTGGTTGCGGTGGTCAGGCCGATCACGTGATTCTCGGGGTCGGTGAACTGGCCCAACTCGATGGTGGTTCCCGGCACGATGTCCGGGCCGACCAGTCGGCGACCGCCCAACTCTTCGGCCCTGTCCAGAACCGTCCCGACATCGGGCACCTCGACGTAGACGGTGACGTGCCGGCTGTCACCGTCGTCACCGGAGCCGATGCCGACGGTGATCCCGTCCGGCCCGCTCGGCTGGACCAGGCCGTAGCCACCAGGGCCGCGGGGCTCGATCTTCCAGCCGAACAATTGGGCATAGAAGGCGTGCAGCGCCGCAGCATCGCCACCGACGATCTCGAAGTGCACGACGGGTTGGGACATGGCTTCTCCTCGATCCGGGTCACATCGATGAGCGTTCATGGCTCGGGGTGGCCGGCGTCGCCGTTCCGGCTTCGAGCAGCGGGTCGGCGTCCGTCGCCGTGTCGTCGCCGCCGTGCGAGTTCCGCACGTGTCTGAATGCCTGCACAACGAGAACGGCCAGGCCGACGTAGGTGATGGCGCTGACGGTGCCCACCACGTGCACGCCGGAGGTGAAGGCGTCGCGGGCGGCGGCCAGCAGGTCGCCGCCCTGCTCTGTGGGCAACTGACCGGCCGCCGCGACCGCGCGGTCGATGCTTTCCCGGGCTGCGTCCGCCGCATCAGCAGGTGTCGCGCCGAGACCGCCCTCCACGTTTCGCCGATACACCGCGGTCCCGAGCGTTGCGAGCGTGGCGATGCCGAACCCGATCCCGAATTCGGCGGACGTCTGGACGATCGACGCTCCTGAACCGGCCTTGTCCGGCGGAACGGCCCCCATGGCCAGGTGATTGCAGAGCGCGGCCAGCGGAGCGGTGCCGAGCATGACGACACACATCGCGATGAAGATCGTCATCGGCCCGGACGTCGAGTCGGCCAGCGTGAAGATGACGTAGCCGACACCCGCGACGATCAGCCCGCCCGCGATCAAGTACGCCGGGGGGATGTGGTTCGCCGCCGAAGGAGTGGCCAGATTGCCGATGATCATCAGCACGTTGGGCACCAGCAGGAGCAAACCTGCCGCCAGCGGGGTGAGGCCTGCGACGTTCTGCAGGTACTGCGTGACGAGCAGGAGGGTGCCGGCACCCACGACGGCGGTGACGAACATCAAGGTCAGGGCGGAGCTGAAGGTGCGGTTGCCGAACATGCGCAGATCGAGCAGCGGGTGCTCCAGGCGCCGCTGCCGCTGGACGAACACCAGCCCTACCGTGATACCGAACACCAGCGTCCCGGCGGGAAGCCATTGCCAGCCGTTGCGAGCAAGTTCCTTGAGCCCGTAGACGAACGGCAAGATCGCTGCGAGGGACAGCACGACGCTGACCGGGTCGAGCTTGCCGGCCCGTGGCGCCGTCTGCTCGGGGAGCAGGAAGCGGCCGAACGTCAGCAGCAGCACGATTCCCGGCACGGACACCAAGAAGACCGAACCCCACCAGAAGTACTCCAGCAGGATGCCGCCGACGAGCGGGCCGAGCGTCGCCCCGCCCATGAAACAGGCCAGATAGATGGCCAGTGCGCGGCGGCTTTGCCGCGGGTCGGTGAACATGCCGGTGATCAGGGCCAGCACCGACGGCGTCACCGCGGCACCCGCGACGCCGAGCAGCGCACGGCTGGCGATGAGCATCTCCGGGCTGACGGAGAACGCCGCCGCCACCGAGGCGATGCCGAACACCGCGGCGCCGAGGAGCAACAGCCTTCTCCTGCCGATCCGGTCACCGAGGGTGCCCATGGTGACCAGCAAACCCGCGATCATGAGGCCGTAGATGTCCACGATCCACAGCTGCTGGATGCCGCTGGGTGCAAGGTCGGCGGTGAGGCGTGGTACGGCCAGGTACAGCACGGAGAAGTCCATGGTGACGAGGAACGTGGGCACGCTGAGCACGGCAAGCCCGACCCATTCCCGCCGCCCGGCTCCGGGTTTCGCATTTCCAGTGGTCACGATCTACTCCAGTCGGTGGTGCTCAGCTTCTGGTCCACCGATCCGCCGGTCGTGGTGATCGCCGCGATAGCCCGGCTCGGGGTGACCTCCGGATGGCGGTGGTGCTTCGACGCTAGGGCGATCGACCGGTATCCGAATCCGTAGCGGTATCAGTGATGTGCACGGCCGGTACGGCGGTAGTCTGGCCGTCATGCTTCGCGGCCGGCAGGTGGAGTGTGCCGCCATCGACACCCTGCTCAAGCAGGTCCGGCACGGGGTGAGTGGCGTGCTGCTGGTGCGCGGGGAGCCCGGGATCGGGAAGACCGCCCTGCTGGAGTACGCCCTGGGCGCGGTGGGCGAGGACGTCCGGGTCCTGCAGTGCATGGGCTACGAGTCGGAGAGCCAGGTGCCGTTCGCCGGGCTGCACCAGGCGCTCCGCCCGGTCCTTGACCATCTGCCGGCGCTGGCCGGACCGCAGCGCCGGGCGTTGTCCGGTGCGTTCGGGCTCGGGGAGGCTGCGCGGGACCGGTTCATGATCGGCGCGGCGGTGTTGTCGCTGCTGGCCGAAGCGTCCGAAGTGTCGCCCCTGCTGGTTCTGATCGACGATGCGCACTGGCTGGACCGGGCATCGCTGGATGCGTGGATGTTCGCCGCGCGCAGGCTGGGGCGCGAGGCCGTCGGCGTGCTGATCGCCACCCGGGACGAGCCTGGCGCGCCGGATGCCGCCGGCCTCCCGCAGATCACCCTCGCCGGCCTACCGGCAGACGAAGCCGCGCTGCTGCTCGATGATCTCGGTTTCGCCGGCGTCGCCCGGACCGAGCTGGTCGCATCGACCGAAGGCAATCCATTGGCGCTGCGTGAACTTGCAGCCGCGGGCCCGATGTCGTACGAGGGCCCCATACGGTTGACCGATCGGCTGGCGCAGGCGTTCGGGCGACAGATCGCGGCACTCCCGCCCAGTACGCGCAGGTTTCTGACACTCGCAGCGGCCGACGACACCGGTGATCTCGCAACCATTCACCGGGCGGCTCCGTCGGTCGGTACATCGCTCGCCGATCTGACCGCGGCAGAATCAGCCGGACTGGTCCGGGCGGCCCAGGGCGCGCTGATCTTCCGGCACCCGTTGTTGCGCTCGGCCGCGTATCACGGTGCGCCACTGGCCGATCGGCTGGAGTCTCATCGCGCCCTGGCCGCGGTCACCAGCAACGAATATCGGCGCGTCTGGCATCTGGCCGCGGCGACGATCGGACGCGACGACGCGATCGCCGACGCGCTGGAGCAGGCGGGCAGGCGCGCGACGGCTCGGGGTGCCCACGGCGCGGCATCGTCGGCCTTCAGGAGGGCTGCTGAACTTTCGACCGAGGCGGGCGATGCGGCACGCCGCATGACCGACGCAGCCGAAGCGGCTGTCGACGCTGGCAGGATCGAATGGGCCAAGGCCACGGCGTTGCAGACCCTTCCCGCGGCCGGCGGCCCGTTGCAGAGCGCACGGCTGCTCGAGGTCGCCGGTCGCGCCGAATTCGCGGCCCGTAACCTGAACGAGGCCTATGGCCACCTCCTGGCGGCCAGCGCGGCCATGGCGGCAGACGACGGCGAGCGCGCGTTCTGGCTGGGGCTGACCGCTGTGCACACCATCTGGTCAATGCCCACCGACCCGGACAAGCTCGTCGCCACTGTCGATCATCTGGCTTCGCTGGCACCTGCCGGCACCTCACTGGATACCGTTGCGTGGCTCGCGAAATGGGCTGCGGTGGCAGCCCTCGTGAGCGACCCACGTGGCTACCCCGAACTGGATCCGCTGCTCCTTCGCGCAGCCCGCGTCGCCAGGAAGCGTGGACCCGAGGCCCTCGCCGAGGTGATGAGCTTCGCGGTAATGCTGAACCGGGACAAAACATCGTCGGAGATCGCCACCGAGCTCATCCAGGGTGCCCGCGAGCGGGGCGCGGTCGCGGTGCTTCCATCGGCGCTTGCCCAGCTCAGCCTGAGCCAGGTCTTCCTCGGCCGGTATCGGGACGCGCTGATCAGCGGCACCGAAGCGGTCACGCTGGGCCGTGACATCGGTCAGCAGCTCTGGGCCGCGTACGCGAGCTCCGCGTTGGCCTACCTGGCGGCGATCCAGGGCGATGAGAGGCGTTGCCTCGAGATGGCGGGCATCGACGCAGGTTCTCCGGGTGACGAGCGTGCGACGGGCACGCAGGCCCGCGCGGCCCTCGGCCTGCTCTGTCTGGGACTCGGCCGGATCGCCGAGGCGTACGAACGTCTCGCCGGCGTGCAACGGGGACCGATCCGGCACCTGTCCGCCGTCCAGCGCAGCGTGCCCGACTTTGTCGAAGCCGCCGTCCGGATCGGCCGTGCCAACGAGGCAGCCGAGGCGATGCGGCGATGCGCGACCTGGGCGGCGGTCATGGATGAGCCGTGGACCGACGCCTTGGTGTTGCGATGTCGGGCGCTGCTTGCGACCGACGATTCGGCGGAGGAGCTGTACGTTCAAGCACTGGCACGTCACCCGGTCGACGAACGGCCCTTCGATCGTGCCCGGACCACCCTGCTTTACGGCGAATGGCTACGCCGCGCCCGTCGCAAGAGCGAGGCCCGCGAGCACCTGAACGTCGCACGTCGTCTGTTCGACCAGCTGGGCGCCCGCCCCTGGGCGGAGCGTGCAACGGGTGAACTGGCCGCGATCGACGGCTCAAGTCAGCAACATACGACACTGGCCGAGGCCAATCGACTGACACCGCAGGAACTGCAGATCGCCGAGCTCGCCGCAGCCGGCCTGTCCAATCGCGACATCGCGGCACAACTCTTCCTCAGTCCGCGCACCGTCGAATACCACCTGTACAAGGTCTATCCGAAACTTGATATCCGCTCCCGCGCCGAGCTCAGCAAGGTGCTTCATTGATCAGCTACCGTTCGGATGCACGATCGGGTGGCCACGGCCCCCCGCGCGCGCGGGGCTCTGATCCACTTCTTGTGAAGCGATCACATGGCGTGACGTACTCGGGGATGATCAAGGTTCGTGTGACTGCGGACTGCCTTCGGCCATTTGGGGCCACTGGGATTCGGTGACCGTGGAGGACATCGCCGCCGACGACGCGTCGATAGCGATCTCAGTGAGAACCTCGACGACGACCGCGGCGTGTCCCACCTGCGGGACAGTGTCGGATCGGCGGCATGGCGGGTATCGGCGTAGGTTGGCCGATCTGGCGGTGGCGGGCTGCAGGACAGTGATCAGCCTGCTGGTCAGCCGGTTCGCCTGCCGAGCCGCGGAGTGCCCACGCAAGACGTTCGTTGAGCAGGTGGACGGCTTGACCGAGCCGTTCGCACGTCGCACACCGCTGTTACGGCGATTGCTGGAGCGCGTTGTGCTGGCCACCGGTGGACGGCCCGCGGCCCGGCTGACCGCACATCTGGCGGTGACCGCAAGCGCGAACTCGTTGCTTCGGCTGATTCGCAAGCTTCCCGACAAGGTCGTCGGGTCGGCACCTCGAGTGCTGGGCGTGGACGATTTCGCGACCCGGAAGGGCCACATCTACGCCACGATCTTGGTGGACATGGAGACCGGGGAGCGTGTAGATGTGCTGCCCGATCGCACCGCGGACACGTTCGCCGCCTGGCTGCGTGCCCATCCCGGCGTGCAGTTGGTGTGTCGCGACCGCGGTGGCGCGTATGCCGAGGCCGTACGCAGCGCCGCTCCGGACGCCGTGCAGGTCGCGGACAGGTTCCACGTCTGGAAGAACCTGTGCGACGCGGTTGACAAGTGTGTGGCGGCGCACCGGGTCTGTCTGGCCGAGACCGCGGCTGAGGTGGCCGATCAGGACGGGACGCCGAGCACGGCGGATCAGCCTGCCCCGGTGCCACCGCAGGTGGAAGGACGCCGCGCTGCCACGCGGCGCGAACGGCACGCGGCCGTGCACGCGCTGCTGGACAAGGGGGTGGGGATCTCCGCGATCGCCCAGGCACTGGGTCTGGACCGCAAGACGGTGCGCCGTTATGCCCAAGCCCCCTCCCCGCAGGACATGCTCAGCGGACCAGTACGGCGGGGCACCTGCGTCGACGCGTTTCTGCCCTACCTCCATCAGCGCTGGAACGAGGGCTGTACTGACACCGCCCGGCTGTTCGCCGAGATCCAGCGGCAGGGCTACCAGGGCAGCAAGCGCACCCTGCGCCGGCACTTCCAAGATCTCCGGGCTGGTGGGGTGCCTGCGCCGAAGGCGGGCGAGGAACTCACCGTCCGCCGCGCTACGCGCCTGCTCACCAGCCACCCGGACCACCTTGACGAGGCCGGAACCCTGCGGCTGAAGAAGCTGCGGGCTCGGTGTCCCGAACTGGACGCCGTCGCGGGCTGCGTGGCTGCCTTCGCCACGATGATGACTAACAGAAACGGTCACTTGCTGTCTGAGTGGCTCCACCAAGCCGAAGCCACTGGCTTCCAGCCGCTGCGCAGCCTGGTTCGCGGCTTGCGCCAGGACTTCGATGCCGTCACGGCCGGACTGACTCTGGACTGGAACTCCGGCCGTGTGGAGGGCAACGTGAACAGGATTAAGCGGATCAAAAGGGACGGCTATGGGCGCGCCGGCTTCGATCTTCTTCGTCTTCAGATCCTCCACGCCGACTGAGCATGATCACACTCTGTCACTGGGTCACAAGAAGTGGATCAGAACCCCTCAACCCGGCCACCTGCGGCTACTTTTGCACGGCCACGGACAGGCCCTACGCGTTGAAGCGGTACAGGTGTTATCCCGCCCAGGTCACATCGAAGATGCGTACAACGTGCTCGGATTCGTCGAGGAAGAACGACACCAGTCCACGTCCGCCGAAGACCGTGCGACGAAACCGATCATCATCGCCGATCACCTGAGCGTCCCAAGGTTCTGTGAGTAGGTCGGTGACCCTGACCACCAAAGCGTCCAGTGCTTCGTCGGGAAGGCCCCGCATCTGGGCCAGTGCAGCAGTGTGGAACTCGACACGAAGATCGCTCACCGCGAGGTCGGCCAGCCGGGCACCTGGCCGGCGGCTTCGGCTTCGGTGATGAAGCCCTCGCCGGTCATTGCGGCTCGCGCACGGTCGGCGTAGTCGGGCTGTGAGGCCGCCAGGGCGTACAGATCCCATTCGGCGAGAAAAGTGCGTAGTTTGCGATAGCCCCATGGTTCGTGGGCCACATCGACGGCCTGGCGGTATTCCGCCAGGAACCTCTGGCGTTCCCGCTGGGGCAGCCGAGCCAGGATGTCCTCCGGGTCTGGTTCGGCGGAGTGCGCGGGTTGGGCCGTCATGGCTTCATCTTAGCGTTGCTGGTCTGGCTGTCGCCGCGGTTCGATGGCGTCAATTGCCGCCGCCTCGACGGACCGGAGGAGCGTCTCGTCACGTTGGTCACGGGAAGGGCCGGGGCGTGATTTCTTGGGACCAGTTTGGGACCACACGCCAGCTCGCTGGTAGGACAGTATGCGGGTGAGTGAACATCAGGCATGGCCATAGGTGGATTTGACGTGTGAGAACGCCTCGCTCGCACGTACTGGGGGTCAAGGGGTCGCAGGTTCAAATCCTGTCGTCCCGACGGTCGAAAAGGCCAGCCAATCTGGATGAAGCTCCAGGTCGACTGGCCTTTTTTGTGATCTTCGTTTCGTTGGCCGGTCGGCTGGACAGCCTTCAACTTGGGACCAGATGGGGACCAGCGCCCCGTCAGGTGCGCACTGAGCGCGTTCCCGGCCGCCGCGAGTGAGGCGCCGTCCGGGTGGAGATAGCGCTGCGTGGTGCTCAGCGAGCCGTGACCGGTGATCTTCCTTAGTACGCGCATCGGCACCCCGGCATCGGCCATCCAGGTCAGGCCGGTGTGGCGCAGGTCGTGACGGCGCAGGTGTTCATAGCCCAGCCTGGCCACAACCCTCGTCCCAGTGCGTGGCATCGCGCAGCATGGCTGTGCTGATCTGCCCGCCCTTGGGGCCGGTGAACAGCCGTGCCGCGGGATCGTTTCCCGCGGCGTTGAGCCGCTCCCAGGGCCAGTTGGCGGACCTCTGTGATGAGCGGGACCTTACGCGCCCGTTTGCCCTTGGTCCCCTTGTCCGCCGGTCCTCTGGGGCTGGGGGTGATCTGCCGTCGCACAATGCATGTCCAGGTGTCGATGTCGCCGCCCCGCACGCCGGAGACCTCGCCGATGCGTGCGGCCGTGCAGGCGGCGAAGATCACGATCTTGCCCCAGCCGGGGTAGGAGTCGGCCGAGCGTCCGACGAGGGCGTTGGCCGGCCGCTCCAGCACGGTCCGGTTCGGTAGTGCCAGTGCGCGAGGATCGTCCAGTTCGTCCTTGGCTCTTCGGTATTCGCGCTGCCAGCCGGTGATCCTGGCGGGGTTGCGGTCGATGATGCCGTCGCGGACGGCTTGTTCCATCACCCGGACCAGGGCGGCGAGGCTGTTCTTGACCGTCGAGCGGCTGCACTCATCAGCGATCCAGCCGTGCACGTCCACGCTCACTCGTACTATCTCGGCGGCTGGTGGTCCCTTCGCGCCTGGTCATCTGGGCGAGCTGACCCAGTACCTGCCGTTCGAACTGGTGGACGCGGTGTTGGAGGAGACCGGGGAGGGTGCAGCGCCGGTTGTGGTGTCTGCCGTCGCGGGTGGGGGTGTACTTCGTGCTGGCGCTGTTTCCGCGCCTGGGCTGTGCCCGGGTGTGGGACAAGCTGATGGCCGGGTTGGCCGGTCTGCCGCTCGCCGTGGTGTCGGAGAAGGCGCTGCGTGACCTGCGCCGCCGGTTGGGGGCCGCTCCGCTGGAGGCGTTGTTCGAGGTGCTGGCCGGGCCGGTGGCTCAACCGGCCACTCCTGGGGTGCGGTATCGGCGCCGGCGGATGGTCGCGTTCGATGGGTGCAGTTCGCTGAAGGTGCCTGGCACCGATCGCAACCGGGACTACTTCGGCCGGGCCTGCTATCGGCAGGCGTGGGCGGGATATCCCATGCTCATGCTGATGACGCTGGTGGAGACCGGCACCCGGGCTCTGATCGGGGCGGTGTCCGGCGCGCCGGCTGCCGGAGGACGGGCTGTTCGACCGGTTCGCCTGTCATGCCTCTGAGCTGTGGAGCAACGGCCGTGACGGGTGGCAGCAATCCCAGCCCACGGGCCAGATTCCGAGTGGCTAGCTGGGCGACGATCGGCCCGGACGACCCTGGACCTCAGGAGACGGCGCGGGACCATCATCCCAGCCAGGGGTAGGTATCAGTCCTGATCCCCGGGTTCTCGCCGCCCGCCTCAGCCAGAACGGGGCGTCCGGCCACCGGGTCTCGATCCCGTAGTGATCACGGCGCTCCAGCAGGTAGGACGTGTAGCGGGCGTGGGCGCGGCGCTGGAGGGCGGCCAGCACGCCGTACTGGCCGCTCAGCGCTGCCCGGACTCCCTCCGCCACCTCGAACCCCGAGCGCAGGGCCGTCACGACGCCGGCAGAGGAGAGCGGGTCGAGCGCGCTGCCCGCGTCCCCGGCCGCCGCCCAGCTCTCGCCGTACAGGCGGGTCAGGCAGTGGGAGGCGGCGGGCACGGTACGCAGGGCGGGCGGCGGGCCGGGGCCGCCGAGCAGGTCGAAGACATGGCGGGTACGTCGCAGGAGCCGGTGCCAGCCGCCCGGTGTGGCCGCCGACGTCCGCCGGATCACGTCGGGGTCGCTGAAGAAGCCCACCGTGACCCGGCCCGGGAGCGACGCGCCGCCGACCGCCGCCGCGTACCACCAGCCGTCCTCGGCCGATTCGAGCAACGTCCGGCATGCGGCCTCCGGCGGCCGGTCGAGACGAGCGTGGACGCACATCAGCCGGTCGGCCTGCACCGGCCCGCCGAGCGAACGCGCGAGCACGCCCGCCCGCCCCGAGGCGTCCACCACGAACTCCGCCCGCATGGTGGCCGACGCGCCCGCCGGGTCGTCACGAGCGGCTGGGAGCGAGCCGTCGTCGCAGCCGCGCAGGAGTGAGCCGTCGTCGTCGACGGCCCCGGTGTGCGGGAGCGAGCAGTCGCCGCCTGCGGGTCCGGGGCGCAGCAGCGACAGCCGCCACCCGTCCCCGTCCCGCCGCGCCCCGGTCACCCGTACGCCCTGGAGCACGGTGGCCCCCGCCGAGCGGGCCGCTGCCATCAGGCTCGCGTCGAGCCGGTCGCGGTCGACGAGCCAGCCCCGGCCGAGCGGAGCGGTGAAGGCGTCCCCGAAGGTCAGGTCGGCTGCCCAGGCGGACGCGATGCCCGGCGACGCCGGATGCCCGTCCCGCCCGAACTCCTCCCACACGCCCAGCCGCCGCAGCAGGGGACGGGCCTCGGCCGGGAGCGACTCGTCCATCCGGGGGCGATCCCGGCGATCTTCACCGAGAAGGGCGACCTGCGCACCGCCGGCCCGCAGCGCGAAGGCCGCCGCGCATCCGGCGGGCCCGGCGCCGATCACGGCCACGCGAGCCCGCGGAGCGATCCCCCCGCGCCGATCCGTGCTCCGCCGGCCCGCGCCCCGCCGCGCGAACGCGCCGGCGCCGTCCGTCACGAGCCGGCCCTGGGCGCGCGATCGGCCCCAGGCGCGCGATCGGCCCCAGGTGGGCGATCGGAGCGGGACGTGCGATCGGCTCGGGGTGTGGGGCCGGTTCGGGGCAGGGTGCGTTCGACCTCGACGAACAGAGGGTCGTCGGCGGTGCCGCGGTTGACCACGAAGCCGAGCTGCGACCAGAGCCTCACCATGTCGAGGTCGTCGGCGAACCCGACGTAGTCGTCGGCGTTCTGGTCGCCGTCGGTGCCCACCCAGGGCACCTGACGCAGGCCGTCCGCGTCCTGGACGTAGACGAAGTCGGGCCGCTGCACCGGCCACCACCAGACGAACCGGTCGCCGATCTGCTGCTGCGAGCATTCGTTGAAGTCGGCCTGCCACGGCAGCGCCATGTACTTGGACAGGTCGCCGGGCTCCAGTCCCTGGTGCAGGTCGCCGCCGAGGGAGAGCGGGGGCCGCACGTCCGGCTTGCGGCGGATGCGGAACGGTTCGGCGTACAGGTCCGGGTTGCGGCAGATCCAGGTCATCTCGATGCCGGGGGAGAAGGCGCCGCCGACGCAGGCGTCCAACGGGACCCGGTCCCGCAGCTCGGCGGGTGCCGGCTCGGGCGCGCCCTTGACGGTGAAGTCGCCGGCGGCCCACTGCTGCAGGAAGAAGAACTGCGTCCTGGTCAGGGTGAGGTAGCGCGAGGCCAGCGGTCCCGGCTTGAAGCAGTTGTCCCCGCACAGGAAGGGCATCATGGGCAGCCCGCCGTCGGGCGAGGCGAACAGGTCGGGCGTGTCGGGCGGCCGGATGAGGTCCAGGTAGAAGCGCCGCATCCCGTTGAAGACAGGAGAGGGGTCGCCCAGCTTGCCGAGGTCGGGGTCGTGCGGATGGGAGGGGATCGCGACGACCCAGCCGTAATGGTGGGCCCGCTCCAGGATCGGCTTGATGTCGGCCTCCCAGTCGGGCAGGTGGTCACGCCGCCAGAGGCCGTCGTGGAAGATGTCGGGCCGCAGCCCCAGGTCGCGCACCGCGACGTCGAAGATCGTGTCGTACAGGGTGACGAGGTTGGACAGTTCGGGGGCGAACCGGGGCGGGGCGCAGATCACCCAGGCGGAGGTGTCCACGTCCACGACCCGGCCGTCCGTCATGACGACCCGCGCGGTCACCGGGCCGTCGGAGGTGTCGTCCCACCAGGTGTCGTTGTTGGCGTAGTCGTCGGCCACCGGCTCGGCGGCCGAGCTGCCCGAGGCGCCGAAGCCGCCCAGCACGATGAGCCGTCCCTCCCGGTCGGTGCGCAGCTCGCCGAGACTGTCTATGGACGACGGCTGCAGACGCTCCGGCGGGAACGTCATCGGGTAGCCGTCGGGGTTGTCGGTCCGGGAGAAGGCGACCGACTGCCCCGCCTCCTTCAGCGTGCGCGGCCCCGGATCGATGATCATCTTCACCCGCTCGGCCGGGTCGGTCACCGCCGCGTTGCGCAGCGGGTGATCGGGGGCGTAGCCCGACTCCCCGGCGTTGACGATGAACTCGTACCAGATCGCCTTCTTGTTGGCGAGGTGGACGGTCCACTCGATCCGCTCCACCCCGTCCTGACCTGGACGCACCGGGCGGCCGGGGTCGGTCTCGTCGCGGTAGGAGTAGACCTCGAACCGCTCGCCCTGCCTGCGCAGACGCCCGTTCTTGTCGCGGAAGTCGGCGGGGGTGAACGTCCCGCCGTCGGGCAGGATCGGCAGGCTGCCGGGCCGTTCCGGGGCGAGGTAGAACTCGGGGCTGTCGCCGACCCTGACGACGCCGACGGCCGGATGGATGCGATACGACATGGCGGTGGATCTCCCTGTCATCCGTGCAGCGAGCTGAAGGAGGAGTCGGCGGCGAGGACACCCGACAGCGTCCGGTGGACGATGCCGAGGTTGTGACGCCAGGTCAGGCGGTAGTCGCCGCCCAGGCCGGACGGCGGCCGGGCGAGCAGGCCGGCGGCCTCCGCCACGATGTCGGCCACCGGCAGCGGCCGGTAGACGAACGCGGGCCCGGCGGTCGGCCCCAGCGCGGGGTCGGCGGCCGGGTTCAGCGGGGTGCGCATCAGCAGCGTCGCCAGCGCCGGCAGGGCCGCCTGCATGACGGGGAAGGCCGTCTGGAAGAACGGGCGCGGCGCGGTCGTCCTGCCGAACGCCTCGCCGAGCGCGACCAGCACCAGCGTGTAGAGGTTGTCGAACAGGTGGGACAGGCGGCGGAAGTCACCGCCGAGGTCGGCGTCGGACGGGTTGGCCTGCATCGGGTAGATCGGCGGCAGGCTCACCTCGCCCTCGGCGATCCGCTGGAACCTGCGGTAGTGGGACAGCTCCCACGGGGTGCCGATGATCGGGCCGTAGGTGCCGTCGAGCCGTTCGCCGTAGTGGTCGTAGCCGCCGTACGGCTCCTCGTACGGCGCGGGCGGCTGCTGGATCAGCGCCCCCTCGCCCTGCTGGACGATCTCCATGATGGCGGCCTTGGCCCCGTCCAGGTCGTGCACGATGTGCAGTTCCCCGCCGCCCGGCCCGATGTAGGTGTCGTCCCGCTGGAAGCCGGTGTCCTGCCCGAAGACCCCCTTCTCGCCGAACCGCTCGACGCAGGTGACGAAGCCCAGCTCGATCGCCTTGTAGAACTGGCCGATGGTGTCGTACGGCTCGTCCTCGGCGGGCGCGTCCGGGCCGGGCTCCGGCTGTTCGATGCGCATGAACACCGTGCGCGCGAGCGCCGGGGAGAGCGGCTGGAGCTGGATGAACGGACCGCCCGCAGTGTGCCCCAGCAGGTTGGAGGGATAGGTGGGCACGTACTTCTGCTCCAGCGAGGGGATGCAGCCGATCGCGTTCATGAGGTTGGCGACCTGCATCATGTGCAGCATCTCCTCGATCACCACCCCGCGGATGAGGCGGGAGGCCTCCGAGGCCGGCTCGCTGATCGAGTAGAGGGCGCACAGGTACGGCGGGATCGTGGACAGCTCGACGCCGAGCGCGAGCTGCAGATGGTCACCGAGCGCCTGGAGGGTGTCGATCGGCCGGTGGATCAGGGGCGCGGGTGTGGTCATGGCATGTCCTCGGGATCGTCGGGAGTGAGGAGCACGACGGCGGTTCCGCCGAGGGCCGGGGTACGCGGATCGGCGGCCACCACCAGGACGGCCTGGGGCGTCTCGATCCGTTCGGGCGCGGTGTAGCCGCCTTTGTCGTCGATGGCGCCCACCTGCGGCAGGAGGCTCCACCCGGCCGCGATCGGATCACCGCCGAGCGTGGCGGCGAAGGACAGGGTGCCGCCCGGCCCCAGCGGCGCGGGGGCGTACGGCGTGACCTGCACGGCGGCCGGCATCGCCGGGAGGACGACGATCCGCGCCTGCCCGGCCCGGTCGCCGATCCGCGCGCCGATCGTCACCGCGGTGGGTTTGCCGACCTTCTTGGGCGGGGTGTACACGCCGTCGGCGTCCACCGAGCCGACGGCGGGGGAGATCGACCACACGGCCTTGCCCTCCGCCCCGGGCAGGGCCGCGGTGAAGGCCTGTGGCTGGGCGCGGGCCGGGAGGACGGAGATGATCGGCGCGATCCGCACCTCCGCCGGGCTCACCACGACCGCCGCGTACGCCTGCTCCTTGCTGTTCGTGACGGCGGTGGCGGTGACGACGACCACCTTGGAGCTGGTCAGCGTGGCGGGCGGCGTGTAGAGGCCGGTCGCGTCGATCTTCCCGCAGCCGCGCGGCACGGACCAGGAGACCGGCCGGTCGGCGGACAGCCGCAGCGTCCCGCCGGTCGCCACGCTGCCCACCGGCGGCGTCACGGCCAGGTCGGAGGCTCGCAGCGTCCCGAACGCGACCAGGTCGCCGGGCACGTGCGCGCTCTCCAGCCGGGACGTCTGCCGGCCGGGGAACAGCAGGCTCGTCACGGCGAACGCGCCGACGTGCGGGATCTCCAGGCCGAGCAGCAGGTCGCCGAGCACGTCGCGGACCTGGCCGGCGATCCAGTCGGAGATCCCCTGCTGCGCCTCCTTCTTGTTGAGCAGGTCGAACCCTGCGTCCGGCGTGGTGTAGCTCACCTTGATCCCGCCCTCGGGCTGGAAGGAGATCACCGCGGTGACCGGGTCGGCCGACGGCAGGTAGGACACGTCCAGCTCGACCGTCATCGTGACCTGGCCGTCCTCGCAGATCGGGCCGAGCGGGGTGTCGAGCTCCACGCTCCATGGCTGCGGCCAGTCGTGCTTCCACGTGCCGGCGAGCCGGCCGGACCGGACGAAGAAGCCGATGTCCTTCAGAGGGACCACCACCGGCTCCGGACGGCCGCACCACCCGGACTGGACGGATCCGAGCGACAGCTTCAACAGCGTCCGCAGGGGGACGCGCCCGCCGGTGGACGAGGTCGCCCACGCGTCGTCCTGGTAGCCGCCCGCCGTGACGGTGACGCCCTCGCCGCCTCGCGACAGCGCGTCGTACAGGGCCTTCCGCACGATGTCGCCGAAGAACACCCGGCTCGACACCAGCAGCGCCACGTCCATGCCCGCCGGCACCGGGTCGGCCAGCGGCAGCGCTGTCTGGCTGCCGCCCTGCGGATGGTATTTCGTGGGGACGAACAGCAGCACCCGTCCCGCGTCGTCCGGGTCGCTCTGGTCGCGCTGGGTGGCCAGCTCGAAGTCGCCGGCGGGGGTGAGGTCGGTGCTGTTGGGGGTGTAGTCGAGGGTGCCCAGGGCGTACCGGTACGCGGTCGCGTGGTCGCGCAGGAAGCCGAGGAAGTACGTGCCGAGGATGGTGCCCGCCGCGTCGGGCAGGCCGAGCCCGGCGAAGAAGCCCTTGCCGTCCTCGATCCGCAGTATGACGTGGGTCTGCTCGCCGACCTCCCCCTTCACCTTGGCCAGGGGCACCGTGCCGGTGATCGTGTAGCCGTGTCCCTCGGTGATCCACTGGGTGGAGACGACGTTGGTCGTGGCGGCGTCGGCGACGACGATCCGCACGATCCCGGCGACGATCGGGATCGTCAGCAGCGCCGCCTGGGGGTCGCGTCCGGGGTCGAACGCGATCAGCGGACGGCCGAGGACGACGTCGTCGAACTCGACGGCGTAGTCGCCGATGACCGGCACGCTGCCCGTCACCGGCGGCAGGTGGCTCCCGGTGCCGAGGTCCAGCACGAACTGGCGCTGGAACAGCTCGTTCACCTTGTGCGCGGCCAGGGCGTACACCACATCCCAGCCCTGCGTCACGCTCTTGCCCGCCAGCCGGGCGAGGATGTCGTCGCGGCTCGGTCCCGTGGTCATAGTTGCGCCACCCTGTCGTAGTCGAAGTCGCCGATCGGGTCCCAGAGGCAGATCTGCACGAACGAGGAGAGCCCCTCGGTCTCCTCGACGACCTCGGGCAGCAGGAGGATCTGGCCCAGCCACGGCAGCGGCTGCGCGACGGCCTCGAAGACGTCCAGCCCGGACACGCCGGGATCGTGGTCGGCGACCTGGTAGGCGGCCCCGGCCACGCCCGTGGCGGTGAGGGTGACGGCCAGGACGTAGTCGATGGTGGCGTTCAGCTCGAAGGTCAAAGCCTTCAGGGCGGCGGGCACCGGCTTCCCCGCCAGGGTCAGGCCGCCCGTGATGATGTCCACCAGGACGAACGCCCCGTCGGACAGGATGGGCGCCCACAGGCCGATCCACGTCGCGTTGGTGATCCGCGCGCCCCTGGTCATGGACGCCCAGTCCCACTTCCACGCGAACACGGGGCTGAAGAGGGTCTGGACGACCATGTTCGCCACCACGTCCAGCAGGTTGAAGAACACCGACTTCACGCTGACGCCGCCGCCCCCGCTGGTCGTGGCCGCGAGGGCGTCCTGCATGTTGATCGTGTCGGCCCCCATGTCGATGAGGATCAGCAGGCCGGAGGCGTACCACTTCGCCTCGTCCAGCGCTGAGACGCTGCTCGCCGCCCGTACGCTCGCCGTCCTCAAGGGGTCGTACGGTCCGCGGCCGGTCTCCGCCAGGCAGGCGAGGGTGACGGGCGCGGCGAGCGCGAGGCACACGAGCCGGCCCAGCGTCATCGGGTCGTCGCTCTCGTCGGGCCGCACCACGTGCTCCCAGAACCAGGTGAGCACCGGCACGTCGGTCATCGGCGTGGTGAGCACGTCGAGCAGCCCGCGGATGATCGCCGCCGCGAACTCCAGCAGCGCCACGGCCAGGATGTCGGCGCAGTCCAGGGCCAGGTCGATCAGGTCGCGGAAGGCCGCCAGCAGGTCCGCGACACGGATGTCGCCCGCTCGGGACGGGTCCCGGAACAGCCTGTCGCACAGCGCCGTCAGGTCCCGCAGCGTCTGCTCGGCGTCCTGGATCGCGCCCATGTCGCCGGCCGCCTTGACGATCTTCTCCGCGAAGCCGTCGGGCAGCCCCGGAATGACGGGGGAGGGCTGCTCGGGCAGGTTGGCCAGCACCTTCGACAGCACGTAGTCGCGCTGCGCGGGGCTGCCCGGCAGCGCCGCCGTCAAGGCGGGCGAGCGCTTGCTTCCGGACGTGGGCAGCAAGGGGCGCAGCCGGCCGTGGGTGAGGTCGTCGATCGTGGTGTCGCCCAGCACCGCCGCGGCCGTGTCGAGCCCGGTGTTCAGCTCCGGCTTGAGGCCCCTGAAGAAGCGCCCTGCCGCCACCGGGGCGGCATCGCCGAGCCAGTCGGAGAGCGAGCTGAGCCCGCCGGTGACGTATCCGTAGAAGGCGTCCATGGTGCGCCAGGTCGAGCGCCAGTGAAAGGCGTCCTGCAGCCAGTCCTTGACCGCTTCGAAGGCGGCCCCGATCGTGTTGAGCACGCCCTGCACGAACGAGGAGACCTCGGCCGCGCCCGCCAGGGCGAGGCCCTTCACCTGCGTCCAGATGCCCTCGGCGGACTCCACCAGCGCCGAGGCGGTCCGGCTGTTCGGATCGACGACGAAGTGGAGCAGCTTGACCGCGCCCGACCTGATCGCGTTCCACAGGTCGTGGAACCAGTCCCCGGCGCTCGCCGCGAAGACGGTGCTCGCGCCGGCCTGGCCGGGCACGTCATGGAACCGCGCCAGCCTCGCCGTGAACGCGTCGTGCGTCCCGTACCTGATGAACCGCGGCGCGGCGGGGTCGCGGAGATCCACCTCGAAACCGGCGCCCCCGGCGGCTCGCAGTCCCGCGGCCGGCTTCGCGCCGGCGCCGCCGATCCTGGCGACCTCCACGATGGCCTCCGCCGCCACCCCGGCCATCTCCGGGGTCAGCCCCGGAGCCAGCGGACGGCCGTTCACCCGTGCCGCCAGCAGCGCCGCGCCGCTCATGGGCGGGACCGTCGCCGAACCGGTGAAGACCGGTGAGACTCCCGCCAGCGCCTCGTGCACATAGCCGTGCGGGACGATCGTCAGCGGCTCCGGCGCGCCGTCGGCCCGCGCGGTGAAGGTGACCGCGTCGAGGCCCACGGCCGGCTGGGTGAACTCGACCACGCCGGTCCCGTCCGTGGTGAGGACGGCGGGCGCCCCCGGCCGCGCGACCACGGCCCGTCCGCCGGTCTCCAGGCCCACCAGCCGTGACGGCTTCAGCTCCACCTTGACGCGCCGGCACGGCAGGCCGTCCGCGTCGGTGACCGTCAGCCGGGTCCGGTAGCGCGAGACCCGCGTCGGCGCGGCGGCGGACTCGCAGTGCACCGGCACCCGGGCCCACCCGCCGCGCTCGCCGTCCCGGCCGAGCAGGTCGACCGTGCCGTCCACCCGGGTCACGACGAGCGCGCCGGACCCCGACGCGGGCGTCCGCACCTGGACCGCGTCGGTGTCCAGCGGGAAGATCGGCGCCCACACGGGCGAGCCGTCCACCGCCCACGCGGTCTGCCGGAGCTGCCACAGCCTGCCGTCCGGGGCGCACCCGTAACAATGCACCAGCCCGCCGTCGTCCACCGCGGCCGCGCCCCGGACGACCTCGCCGAGCGGGACCTTGACCGCCGTGTCGCTGAAGTTCACCGAGGTGTACAGGTTGTTCGCGGTGTCGGTGAACACCGCCATGGCCGAGCCGCCGTGCGAGTACGCGGCCAGCAGCCGCGCGACCGGCGCGTCCGCCTCGACCACCGCCGGGTCCGCGGCTGCCCGCCCCTCGACTCCGGACCAGATCCGCAGCTCGCCACCGGCCGCGCCGAACAGCGCCCACGCCTCCGGCGACGTGTACGCCAGCCGGGCCTCCCCGCCGAGCAGCCCGCGGCGCACGTCGACCTTCGTCGCGCTCCACCTGCCGCCGTCGGCCGCGCAGATCGCCAGGTTGCCGTCCGGGGTCGTCCCGCTCACCGCGTACTGGCCGGTCAGCGGGATCCGCGCGACACTCAGCCCGGTGGCCGGCGGCAACTCCTGCGGGTCGCCCCACTCGCCGTCGCGGCCCCGGACCGAGCGCAGCAAGGCGGAGTCGGTGGCGAAGAAGGCGTTGACGAGGCCGTCGCCGTCCAGCAGCGACACGATCTCCCGCGCTCCGGCCCCCTTCGGCAGCGGTCGCGGCGAGTACCCCGACGCCGAGTCCGCCGACGCGCGCAGCTCCACGGCCCCGGCGCCCGCCGTGATGGCCAGGAGCAGCCGGCCGCCGTCGGCGTCCATCACGATCGAGGTGTGGCCGGCCGCCTCCGGATCGACGCTGAGCGGCTCGATCAGCAGCACGTCCTCGGACAGGCGTGAGTCGGCGTCGACGCGTAGCGGAAGGGCAGGGGTGATCGGCATGAGAACTCCAGAGGTCACGTCGTGCCCGGCGCCGTCCCGTCCCCCTGGGACAGCCGTCCGGCGATCACGTGGGCGCCGGGGAGCGGGGTGAGCACGCTCGGCGTCGAGAGCGATCCCCAGCACCCCCGATGAGCGCCCCGGCGATTCGCCCACCAGCGCAGTCTCGTGCCGCCGCGGATCGGTCGCGTCAGGGTCGGCACCCTGACATTTGCCCTTCTTTCCTCCGGCGATACCGAGGCGGGACGGCCCCGCGGACATACGGTTGGAACGTGGCGGTGCGGGTGGGCGAGAGATCCTTGCTGGAGCGTTCCGACGAGATAACCGCGTTACGGGAGGCGGTGGACGCCACCCCGTCCGGCGGTGGCCGCCTGATCGTGCTGCAGGGGCCGCCCGGAGCTGGGAAGACGAGTCTGCTGACGATGGCGGCCGACCGCGGCCGCGGGTCGGGACTGCTGGTGCTGGAGGCTCGCGGACGCGAGCTGGAGCGGGAAGTCGCGCTCGGCGTCGCGCTCGAACTGCTGACGCCTCCGGTGGCCGCCACCGCGCCGGGCGAGCGCGCCCGCCTGGTGCACGGCATGGCCGCGCCGGCCGCGCCGCTGTTCCCCGGGATCCTCCCTTCCGCCGGCTCGGCCACCCGTCCCGACACGAACGTGATGCTGCACGGCATGTGCTGGCTGGCCGCGAACCTGGCCGGCTGGGATCGTGCCGATGCGAGACGGCCCATGCTGATCGCCGTCGACGACGCGCAGTGGGCCGACGAGGCGTCGCTGCGTTTCCTGGCCATGCTGGCCGACCGGGTCGGCAAGCTGCCCGTCGCCATGGTGGTGACGGTGCGGGACGGCGAGACCGGATCCGACGTCTCGGCGCTGCGCGCGCTGGCGGCGCGTCCGCCCCATCGCCTGATGACCCCTGCTCCGTTGAGCCCGGCAGCGGTCGGCCGGCTGGTGACCGGCACCTTCCCTGACGCGGGAGCCGGCCTGGCTGCCGCGGTGGCGCACGCCAGCGGCGGCAACCCCTTCCTGGTCGGCGAACTGCTGCGATCGCTTCAGTCCGACGGGGGCGTTCCCACGGCGGACGCGGTCGCCGGCATCTTGCCCGACACGGTGCTCCGCTCGGTCCTGGCCCGGCTGGCCCGGCTGCCCGCCGACGCGCGCGGTCTCGCCGCCTCGGCCGCCGTGCTCGGCGACGGCACGCCGCTGCGCCGCGCGGCTCTCCACGCAGGACTCGAGCTGCCATCAGCCGAGCGGGCCGCCGACGCCCTCGCGGTGGCGCGCCTGCTCCGCCCCGGCGACCCGCTGGTGTTCGTCCACCCGCTCGTCGCCGCTGCCGTTCACGCCGACCTGCCCGCCTTCGCCAGGGGCCGCGCCCACCGCCGGGCCGCCGATCTGCTCACCGCCGACGGCGAGGGCGTCGAGAAGATCGCCGGTCACCTGCTGGCCACCCGCCCCGAAGGTGATCCCGGCGTGGCGCGGGTGCTGCGCGAGGCGGCCGGCCGGGCAGTGCGCCGTGGTGACCCGGCCGCCGCCGTCCGGTTGCTGCGCCGCGCTCTGCCCGACGAGACGGCCGGAGAGCGGCGTGGTGAACTTCTGGTCGAGCTGGCGCACGCGCAGCTGGTCGCCGGCGACATGGGGGCGCTCGCCTCGGTGACCGAGGGACTCGCCCTGCTCGGTGAGCCTTCCCCGGACAAGCTGCGCGCCTTGAACCTTCTCACGCAGATCCGCCATGCCCGCGACGACGTCGCCGGGACCGTCACCGCCCACCGCGAGGCGCTGGCGCTGCTGGAGCCGGGCAGCGCGAAGTGGCAGAACGCGCTGGCCGGCTATCTCATGGTCTCGACGTTCCATCCGCCGCTGCGAGGCGACGGCGAGCGGCTGCTGGCCCCGGTACTCGCCGAAGCCCGGCGGGGAAGGCCACCCGACCAGCCGGGCCTGCTGGCCCACGTCACGCTCAGGCTCGCGCTGGCCGGAGACCCACCGGCCGACGTGCGGCGGATGGCCGCGCTCGCGCTGGCCCGCGACCCGCTCGTGGGCCGCAGCGCCCACGGGGGCCTGCTCGGCATCGTCGTCCACTCCCTCGTCATGGCGGGCGAGCTGACCGCGGCGGAGGCCGCCGCCGACGCGGCACTGTCGGCCGCCGGCAGCCGGGGGGTGTTCC
>NZ_JAHKRL010000154.1 GCF_019396405.1 Nonomuraea rhizosphaerae
GCCGGTCCGAGCTCGGAGCCTGGCCGGCCCATCGGCGGTCGGGCCGGCCAGGTGCGCACCTCCAAGGGGGTCGCACATTTGTGCGGGCGTCGGGTCATTGACTCGGCGCCCGCTGCCATGCGACGAACCCCTCTCCTCATCTCTTCCGACAGGGGGTGCACCTTTTGTATGCCCTTGTCGCATTTGCCGGTAACTCAACATGCGGCAAAACCCCAGTCACGTACGCAGCGGCGAACGGCCGATACGCTGGTCGGCAGTGCCATCAGGTCGACAGGGGTGGGACGTCATGGACGCAGGAGATCGCCCGGCACGGCTGGCCGTCGGCGTGCTCGGGGCCGGCAAGGTGGGTTCGGCGCTCGGAGCCGCGCTGGCGCAGGCCGGCCACCGCGTGGTCGCCGCCAGCGGAGTCTCGGACTCCTCGCAGCGGTGGGCCGCCGACCGGCTCGGCGTGCAGCCGGTCAGGCCCGAGGAGGTCGTCGCCACGGCCGAGCTGATCCTTCTGACCGTGCCCGACGACGCGCTGCCCGACCTCGTCACCGGGCTCGCGGCGACCGGCGCCGACCTCCAGGGCAAGCTGCTCGTGCACACCAGCGGGGCGTACGGGCTGTCGGTGCTCGACGCCGCCGCCAGGGCGGGCGCCGTGCCGCTGGCGCTGCACCCGGTGATGACCTTCACCGGGCGCGACGACGACCTGAGCCGCATCACCGGCATCTCGTTCGGCGTGACCGCCCCCGACCCGCTCAGGCCGATCGCCGAGGCGCTGGTCATCGAGATGGGCGGCGAGCCGGTCTGGATCGCCGACTCCGACCGCGCCCTCTACCACGCGGCCCTGGCCGGCGCGGCCAACCACATGGTCACGCTCATCGCCGAGTCGTCCGACCTGCTGCACCGCATCGGCGTCGAGGAGCCCGGCAGGATGCTCGGCCCGCTGCTCGGCGCGGCGCTCGACAACGTGCTCAGGCTCGGCATCAGCGGCCTGACCGGCCCCGTCGTACGCGGTGACGCCGGCACCGTGCGCAAGCACGTGGACGCGCTGATCCTCGCGGCACCCGAGGCGGCCGACGCCTACATCGCTCTCGCTAGGCTCACCGCGGACCGCGCGCTCGCCGCCGGGCTGCTGAAGCCCGAGGAGGCCGAGCGCCTGCTCGACGCGCTCGGAGGCAACATATGGACCTGATCGTCGCTCGCAACCGTACCGACCTGGTCAAGGCGCGTGGCGGGGGGAGCCTCGCGCTGGTGCCCACGATGGGGGCGTTGCACGAGGGGCACCGCTCGCTCATCCGCGAGGCCCGCGTACGGGCTGAGCAGGTCGTGGTCAGCATCTTCGTCAACCCGCTGCAGTTCGCCCCGAACGAGGATTTCTCCCGCTATCCCCGTACGTTCGACGCGGACCTGGAGGCGTGCCAGGCCGAGGGCGTGGACGTGGTCCTCGCCCCGTCGGCCGAGGACATGTATCCGCCCGGCAGCCAGGTCAGCGTCCGGTCGGGGGAGATGGGCGCCGTCGTCGAGGGCGCCTGCCGTCCCGGCCACTTCGACGGCGTGCTGACGGTGGTGCTCAAGCTGTTCAACCTGGTCCAGCCCGACGTGGCGGTCTTCGGGCAGAAGGACGCCCAGCAGCTCGCCATGATCCGTCGCATGGTCGCCGACCTCGACCTGCCGATCGACATCGTCGGCGCCCCGACGGTGCGCGAGCCCGACGGCCTGGCGCTGTCCAGCCGCAACCGCTACCTGTCGGCGGCGGAGCGGGAGGTGGCCCTGACGCTGTCCAGGGCGCTGCGGGCGGGCGCGGCCGAGTTCGCGCCGTCCCGGATCCGCGCCGCCGCGACGGCCGTGCTGGAGGGCTCCGAGGTCGCGCTCGACTACCTGGCGCTCGTCGATCCGGCCACCTTCGCCGAGGTCGGCGACACCTACCAGGGTGAGGCGGTGCTCGCGGTCGCCGGCACGGTGGGCGCCACCCGCTTGATCGACAACGTGGTGATAAACCTGGAGCCGAGGGTTTACGCGTAGATCATCGGCTCGTAGCGTCGAGAGCATGACGGACGACGAGTTGCGCGCCGAACTCCTCCGCCGGATGAAGATCGACCAGGACCTCCGCAAGGCGGACGACCCCGACCGGGACCGCGTCCGCGAGAGCGACGGCGACAACACCGTCTGGCTCATGTCCGTCGTGAGCAGCCGCGGCTGGCCGCTGGCCTCGCAGGTGGGCCAGGACGGCGCGTGCGCCGCCTGGCTGCTGGCCCAGCACGCCGACGCCACGCCCGACCTGCAGCGCCACTTCCACGCCGCCATGGCCGACGCGCTCGGCCGTGGTGAGGCCTCGCCGCGCGAGTTCGCGTACCTGGAGGACCGCGTACGGGTGAACGCGGGCCGCAAGCAGCTCTACGGCACCCAGTTCCAGGACAGCCGGCCGCTGCCGATCGAGGAGCCCGAACTCCTCGACGAACGTCGCGCGGCCGTCGGCATGGAGCCGTTCACCGACTACGAGCCCCAGTCCCACCACGACTAGCCCCCGCGTGCGTGCACCCCCTCACGGACGTGCACCCCCTCACGGACGTGCACCCCCTCACGGACGTGCACCCCCTCACGGACGTGCACCCCCTCACGGACGTGCACCCCCTCACGGACGTGCACCCCCTCACGG
>NZ_JAHKRL010000155.1 GCF_019396405.1 Nonomuraea rhizosphaerae
CGCCCGCGCCCTTGAGCTTGGTCCCCGCGTCGAGGACCTCCTGCCAGCTCTTCGGCTGCCAGTCGGCGGGCAGCCCGGCCTTCTGGAACAGCGTCTTGTTGAAGTAGAGCACCCGGCCGTCGGTGCCGACGGGCAGCGCGTACTTCTTGTCGTTGAAGGTGGCCAGGCCCTGGACGGACTCGGGGATCTGGCTCCAGCCCTCCCAGCTGTCCGCGCCGGCCCCGACGACGTCGGACAGCGGCTTGATGTAGCCCGCCTCGGCGAACTCACCCGCCCAGATGCCGTCGATGTCGATCACGTCCGCGCCCTTGCCTGACTTCAGGTCCAGGGAGAGCTTGGTCTTGTACTGCTCGTCGTCGACGCCGCTGGGGACGAACTTGACCTTGACGTCCTTCCCCTTCGCCTTTTCGGCCGCCTCGAACTTGGGGATCACCCAGTTGGCGACGAAGTCGGCCGCCGCCGCGTTCTTGCCGCCCGCGATGGCGTTCTGCGCGATCGTCAGCTCGATCGTGTCACCGCCGCCGCCGGACGACTGGCCGCACGCGGCGAGCCCCATCGCGGACGCGGCGAGAACCGCGACCACACTCGCCGACCTTTTCCGCAATGCCATGCAACACCATCCTTCACGAGATGACCGGGGGCCAATATGTCATGACATCCATATGACGTAAAGGGCCGCCGATATTACGGAAAGTGTGCCACATGCTGCACCTTTGTCACGCGAGGGTGTCATGAACTCGCAATCGTCCGAGCCTCGGACAATCGGCAACATAGTGGACATCCGCATGTCATGACAATATGCCATAGTGTTGGGCAGGGTCCGTCACTGGAGGTGCGTTGTACGACCTGATCACGTTCGGCCGCTGCGGCGTCGACATCTATCCGCTGCAGACCGGCGTGGGGCTGGCCCACGTCGAGACCTTCGGCAAGTTCCTCGGCGGCAGCGCGACGAACGTCGCTGTCGCGGCCTCGCGCCACGGGCTGCGCGCCGCCGTGATCACCGCGGTGGGAGCCGACCCCTTCGGCGAGTACGTACGTGAGGCCATCCGCGGCTTCGGCGTGGACGACGCCTTCGTGGCCACGATCGAGGGCCCGAGCACGCCGGTGACGTTCTGCGAGATCTTCCCGCCCGACCACTTCCCGATCTACTTCTACCGCGGCGAGCATCCCCCGGACCTGCGGGTCACCCCGGAGTCGCTGGACCTGGCCGCCGTCCGCGAGGCGGCCATGTTCTGGTTCACCGGCACCGGCCTGAGCCAGGAGCCCAGCCGGGCCGCCCACTTCGCCGCGCTGGAGGCCCGCACGTCGGGGCTGACCGTGTTCGACATGGACTGGCGGCCGATGCTGTGGAAGGAGCCCGGGGCCGCCGAGCGGGTCTACCGCGAGGCGCTGCCGAAGGCGAACGTGGCGGTCGGCAACCTCGACGAGGTGGAGGTCGCGGTCGGCACCCGCGACCCGGAGGCCGCCGCGCAGGCCCTGCTGGAGGCGGGGGTACGGGTGGCGGTCGTGAAGATGGGCCCGGAGGGCGTGCTCGCCCGCAGCCGTGAGGAGCAGACCGTGGCGCCGCCGGTCAAGATCGACGTGGTCAACGGACTCGGCGCCGGTGACGCGTTCGGCGGGGCCCTGGCCACCGGGCTGCTGCGCGGCTGGCCGCTGGAGCGTACGATCCGCTTCGCCAACGCCGCGGGCGCGCACGTCGCCGCCCGGCTGGCCTGCGCCGACGCGATGCCCACGACTGACGAGGTGCTGGCACTCCTATGAGCGACGTCACACTGCCCAGGGCAGCCCGCTACGAGCACCTGACCCGGATCCGCGCCAGCAGGCCGGAGGAGATCCCCGCCGCGGCGGCGCGGCGGCAGCGGCGGGGGCTGCCCGCCGAGGGCGAGCGCCTGCTGATCATCGCCGCCGACCACACGGCGCGCGGCGCGCTGGGCGTGCGGGACCGGCCGCTGGCCATGGCCAGCCGCGCCGACCTGCTCGACCGGCTGCGGACCGCCCTGGCCAGGCCCGGCGTGGACGGCGTCCTGGCCTCGCCCGACGTGCTGGAGGATCTGCTGCTGCTCGGCGCGCTGGAGGAGAAGCTGGCCTTCGGCTCGATGAACCGGGGCGGCCTGCTGGGCTCGGTGTTCGAGGCCGACGACCGCTTCACCGGCTTCGACGCGGCCTCGATCGAGGCGATGCGCCTGGACGGCGGCAAGATGCTGTGCCGCATCGACCCCGACGACCACGCGACGGTGACCACGCTGGAGTCGTGCGCCCGCGCGGTGAGCGACCTGGCCGGCCGCCGGCTGATGGCGATGGTCGAGCCGTTCTGGTCCCGGCGCACGGAGTCGGGCGCGCTGCGCAACGACCTGTCGCCGGAGGCGGTGATCAAGGCGATCAGCGTCGCCCAGGCCCTGGGCACCACCTCCGCCTACACCTGGCTGAAGATCCCGGCGATCGCCGAGATGGAGCAGGTCATGGCCGCCACCACGCTGCCCGCGCTGCTGCTCGGCGGCGACCCGCCGGACATCGACGCGGCCCACGCCGACTGGGACCGCGCGCTGCGGCTGCCCGGCGTGCGGGGTCTCGTCGTCGGTCGCGCGCTGCTCTACCCTCCGGACGACGACGTCGCCGCCGCCGTGGACGGCGCGGCCGCACTGGTTGGAGAGGCCCGCCCATGACATACCTTCCGTACGGCAAGACGGCCAGCGGGCCGTGGTCGGTGGAGATCACGCCCTCCCTGGCCGGGTGGACCTACTCGGGCCTGCGGGTCGCGGACCTCGGCTCGGATCCCGTCTCCTTCCACACCGGCGAGGAGGAGATGCTGGTCCTGCCGCTGTCGGGCTCGTGCACGGTCGACGTCGGGTCGCACGCCTTCACGCTGACGGGGCGGGAGTCGGTGTTCGACGACCCCTCCGATTTCGCCTATATCCCGATTTCTACGGATGTGACGGTGGAGGGGGTCGGGCGGATCGCCTTCCCGTCCGCCCGCGCCACGCGGCGGCTGGAGCCCCGGTACGTGCCGGCGTCGGACGTCCCGGTCGAGATCAGAGGCGCCGGCCAGGCCAGCCGCCAGGTGAACAACTTCTGCGCCCCCGAGGTCTTCGACTGCGACAAGCTCGTGGCCGTCGAGGTGCTCACCCCCGGCGGCAACTGGTCCTCCTATCCCCCGCACAAGCACGACACCCCGCACGAGGGGGAGGCGGTGCTGGAGGAGGTCTACTACTTCGAGGTGGCCGGCGAGGGGCTCGGCTACCAGCGCGTCTACACCTCCGAGCGGGGCCAGATCGACACGCTGGCGGAGGTGTCCTCCGGTGACGTGGTGCTGGTCCCCTACGGTTACCACGGCCCGTCCATGGCCGCGCCCGGCTACGACCTGTACTACCTGAACGTCCTGGCCGGTCCCGCCGGCGAGCGGTCCATGGCGTTCTGCGATGACCCGCGCCACGCCTGGATCCGCTCCACCTGGGACGGCCAGGCCATCGACCCTCGGCTGCCGTTCGGGAGGACCTCATGACCCGCTTGACCGTCGCCCAGGCCGTGGTGCGCTTCCTGGCGCACCAGTGGAGCGAGCGCGACGGCGTGGAGCACAAGCTGTTCGGCGGCGTCTTCGGCATCTTCGGCCACGGCAACGTGGCCGGGCTCGGCCAGGCCCTGGCCACCTCCGACGAGGACCTGCCCTACCATCTGAGCCGCAACGAGCAGGCGATGGTGCACACCGCCGCCGCGTACGCGCGGGCCGGTAACCGCCTGTCCACCCTGGCCTGCACCACCTCGATCGGCCCCGGCGCGACGAACATGATCACCGGTGCGGCCGGCGCGACGATCAACCGGCTGCCGGTGCTGCTGCTGCCCGGCGACGTGTTCTCCACCCGTGTCGCCAACCCGGTGCTCCAGGAGCTGGAGGACGCGCGCTCGTACGACATCTCGGTCAACGACTGCTTCAAGCCGGTCTCGCGCTACTGGGACCGGGTCAACCGGCCCGAGCAGCTCCCGTCGGCGCTGCTGGCCGCCATGCGGGTGCTCACCGACCCGGCCGAGACGGGCGCGGTGACGCTGGCGCTGCCACAGGACGTCCAGGCCGAGGCGCACGACTGGCCGGAGGAGCTGTTCGAGCGCCGCGTCTGGCACATCGCGCGCCCCCGCCCCGAGCGGGCCGCCCTCACCCGGGCGGCCGAGCTGATCAAGGCGTCGGCCCGGCCGCTGATCGTCGCCGGTGGCGGCGCGATCTACAGCGAGGCGACGGACGAGCTGCGCGCCTTCGCCGAGGCGCACGGGATCCCCGTCGCCGAGACGCAGGCGGGCAAGGGCGCGCTGCCGCACGGGCACCCGCTCGCCATGGGCGCGGTCGGCGCGACCGGCACCACGGCGGCCAACGCGCTGGCCCGCGAGGCGGACCTGATCATCGGCGTCGGCACCCGCTACAGCGACTTCACCACGGCCTCGCGCTCGCTCTTCGGGCCGGACACCCGTTTCGTGAACCTCAACATCACCGGCTTCGACGCCGCCAAGCTCTCCGGCCACCAGGTCGTCGCCGACGCCCGCGAGGGCCTCGCGGAGCTGGGCGCCGCCTGCGAGGGCTGGGCCACCGACGAGGCCTACCGTTCCCACGCCGCCGAGCTGTCGGGGGCCTGGGACGCGCTCGTCGACGAGGCGTACGCGCTGGACGGCCTGCCGATGCCGCAGCCCGCGGTGATCGGCGCGGTCAACGCCGCGGCCGGCGACGACGGCGTGGTGATCTGCGCGGCCGGATCCATGCCCGGCGACCTGCACAAACTCTGGCGGCCGAGCGGTCCGGGCAGCTACCACGTGGAGTACGGCTACTCCTGCATGGGCTACGAGATCGCCGGCGGGGTCGGCGTCAAGCTGGCCGTGCCGCGGCGCGAGGTGTTCGTCATGGTGGGCGACGGCTCGTACCTGATGATGGCCCAGGAGCTGGTCACGGCCGTCGCCGAGGGCGTCAAGCTGGTCGTGGTGCTGGTGGACAACTCCGGCTTCGCCTCGATCGGGCGTCTGTCGGAGAGCGTCGGGGCGCGGCGGCTCGGCACCTCCTACGCCTACCGCGACGGCGGCCCGCTGCCGGTGGACCTCGGCGCGAACGCGGCCAGCCTGGGCGCCACCGTGCTGCGTCCCGACTCGCTGGCCGACCTGCGCAAGGCCCTGGAGACGGCGCGCGCGTCGAAGGAGACGACGGTGATCCACGTGCGCGCCGACCCGATGATCGACTCACCCTCGTCCGAGGCGTGGTGGGACGTGCCCGTGGCCGAGGGCTCCGAGCTGCACACGGCGTACGCCGCCGAGAAGACGAACCAGCGGCCGCACATCACCCCCACCTGATCGGGTAGGCCCTCACCAGGTTGTGGCCTGAGGGGGCGTCGATGAGACCGTGGAAGTGGCTGGGCTGGATCGCCGTCGTGGCGGTGATCCTCTACTGCGTGTCCGTCGTGCGCACGGTGGTCATCCCGATCATCATCGGGATCTTCATCGCGACGCTGCTGTACCCGGCGGCGCGATGGCTGCGCGAGCGCGGCCTGAACAGGGCGCTGGCCACACTGGCCGTCGCCGTGGGCGGGCTGCTGCTGTTCGCGGGACTGTTCGCGCTGCTGGTGCCGCCCACGATCAGCGGCTTCGCCGAGATGCACACCAGCGTGGGCTCCGTGCTGGACGACATGCACACGCTGGCCGCCCGGTTCGGGATCGACGACCAGCAGCTCATCACCCAGGTCAGGGAGTGGGTGTCGGCGCAGGGCCAGCAGCTCGCGACCGGCGCGCTGGCCGGGGCCAAGACCCTGGGCGAGGTCGTCGTCGGCGCGGTGCTGGCCGTCATCCTGGCCCTGTACTTCACGCACGGTGGCGACCGGCTCTTCCAGTGGCTCGTGGAGCTGACCCCGGCCTCCTCCAGGGAGCGGCTGCGCGACGCCGGCCACATCGTGATCAACGTGGTGGGCCGCTACATCCGCGGCGTGGCCATCGTCGGCCTGGTGGACGGGTTCTTCATCGGGATCGCGCTGTGGCTGCTGGGCGTGCCGATCGCGCTGCCGCTGGCGGTGCTGACGTTCGTGGGCGCGTTCCTGCCGGTGGTGGGGGCGTTCCTGGCGGGGCTGCTGGCGGCCGTGGTGGCGTTCGTGGCCAAGGGCTGGCTGGTGGCGCTGGCCGTGGTGGCGGTGACGGTGCTCGTGCAGCAGATCGAGGGACACGTGCTGGCGCCGCAGGTCTACGGCAAGGCGCTGGACCTGCCGGGCGCGGTGATCCTCATCGCCATCGCCGCGGGCAGCGTGGTGGCTGGGATCACCGGCGCGTTCCTGGCCGCGCCGGTGACGTCGGTGATCGTGGCGCTGCTCAGGGAGCGGATCCCGCCGCCTCCAGAGCCAGCTCCAGCTCCAGCTCGTGCCTGATGGGGATGCCGTCGGACTCCAGGGGGATGGCGGGCTTGAGCTTGCGCGCCCTGTCCACGCCGTGCCGGTGCAACGCCACCAGGTCGAACCCGTAGCGCTGGTAGAAGCGCAGCGCGTGGGTGTTGTCGTTGGTGGTGGACAGCCACAGCTTGCCGGCGCCCAGCTCGACGGCCATCGCCTTCACGGCGTCGAGCAGCGCCGCCCCGACGCCCCTGCCGGACAGGACCGCGTCGATCGTGATGACCTCCACCGCCCCCTCCTTGTACGCATATGTCACCACCCCCGCTAGTTCGTCCCCGTCGAAGGCGACGAACCCCGGCAGCGCCGCCGCGTCGATCACCTCGCCCCGCCCGAGCGCGACCACCGTCGTACCGCCCCAACTGCCGGTCAGCACCTGGGTGACCAGGGTGAGATCGCCTGGCTCTATCGCTCGCGTAGAGATCGCCATGGGCCCATTATGGGAGTCATGCGGTGGGTAACGTTCGACTGTTTCGGCACCCTCATCGATTGGCGGCACGGCATCTCCACCAGCGTCGAGCTGGTGGCCCCCGGGCAGGGAGCGCGGATCCTGGCCGCGTACAACCGGCACGAGCCCGCCATCCAGACCGAGTCACCCAAGATGCGCTACCGGCGGGTCCTGACGGAGTCGCTGCGCAGGGCCTGCGCCCAGGAAGGCGTCCCGCTGAGCGAGGACGACCTGTCGGTGCTGGCCACCACCATCCCCTACTGGCCCGTCTTCCCCGAGGTGAAGCCACAGCTGTCGGCCCTGCGCTCGGCCGGCTGGCGCCTGGCGTTGCTGACCAACTGCGACCGCGACATCATCGGCGAGACACGGCGGCGGCTGCCCGTGCCGTTCGACGCCGTCGTGACGGCCGAGGACGTGGAAGCCTACAAACCGTCGGACGCCCACTTCGACCGGTTCAGCCGGGCGTACGAACCGGACACCTGGGTGCACGTGGCGCAGAGCTACTTCCACGACATGGAGCCCGCGCACCGGCTCGGAATCCCCCGCGTCTGGATCAACCGCCGCGGCGAACGCCCCCCGGACCCGTCGATCCTCCAGGAGACCCTGCCCGACCTGCACGGCCTGCCCGCCGTCGTGGAGAAGGTGGCCCGCTGATGGCCAACGGCTTCAACCCCGCCGGGGTCTGGGCGCCGAACGGAAGGGCGTTCTCGCAGGGCGTCATCCAGGGGCCGGGCAAGGTGGTCCACGTCACCGGCCAGGTCGCCTGGGACGAGCACGGCCACGTGGTCGGCCGGGGCGACATCGAGGCGCAGATGGAGAAGAGCGTCGACAACGTCCGCCTCATCCTCGCCGCCGCCGGCGGCCGGCTGGACGACATCGTCTCGATGACGATCTACTTCCTGCGGCACGAGGACCTGCCGGGGATCCAGCGGGTGCGCTCGCGGCACTTCACCGCCGGGTCGGCTCCCGCCAGCGTGATCATCCAGGTGCCGGGGCTGGTGGCGCCGGAGCTGCTGGTGGAGCTGGTGCCGATCGCCGTGATCCCGCCGGAACGCTTCGTCCACCCGGCTCTTCACTGAGACCTGGGCCTTCACTGAGACCCGGCCCTCCGCTGAGACCTGGGCCTTCGCTGAGAGGGGGTCAGGCCCGCTGCTGCAGGACGTCGGCGATGCCCGCCAGGAACGAGTCCACGTCCGCGATCAGATAACCCGGCCGCAGCAACACGGTCGAGAACCTGACCTCCCGCACGTCCTCGGCCGTCACCGGGTTGTCGGTGGTGCCCCGCAGCGTGGCCACGATCCGGTCCAGGAAGGCGTCGATCTCGTCCTCGTTGTACCCCGTGCCCATCCGCCCCGCCCGGAAGGCCACCCGCTCCACCCGCGCCGCCTGCTGCTCGAACCACTCCTCGCGCAACAGCTCACCGGTCGGCTCGTGCAGCGCCAGCCGTACGGGACTCTTGGTCCGCGTCTCCAGCGCCACCACGAAGGCCTCCAGCGCGAAGTCCACCGCGGTCTCCTGATAGCCCCCGCGCTTGGCCCGGAACGTCGCCCGGCGCACGTCGTCGGCCGTCACCGGCTCAAGATCGCGCGGCCCCCGCCCCAAGGTCGCCTCGATGCGCCCGATCAGGGCGTCCACCTCGACGGGGTCATAGCCTGAACGCATACCCATGACGCGTGGAAAGCGGTTCAAGCTCACTCCTTCTGCGGTCTCGGGCGGTCGCCCCTATATTGTGTGGCCCTTTATGGTCACCATGCGACCTGATCTATAGCGTTATCGCACCATGCGATTGACGAACGTATCTTTCCGTTACCGAAGACGTGATCCTTCCGTCATAGGGGACGTGGATCTCCACCTCGAACCGGGCGACATCGTCGAGGTCACAGGCGTCAACGGAGCCGGAAAGTCCACCCTGCTGCGCCTGCTGGCCGGGCTCACCAGGCCGTCGTCAGGCACGATCACCGAACGTCCCGCCGTGGTCGGCTTCGCCCCCGACCGCTTCCCCCTCGAACAGCCCTTCACCGTCTCCGGTTACCTGCGCCACATGTCCCGCGTCCGCGGCGGCGCCCGCTGGGAGCCGTGGGCCGAACGCCTCGGCATGGCGCACCTGCTCCCCCTGCGGCTCGGCGAGCTGTCGAAGGGCAGCGCGCACAAGGTCGGGCTGACCCAGGCGCTCATGGCCGACCCGGGACTGCTCATCCTGGACGAACCGTTCGCCGGACTCGACACCGACACCCGTGAGACCCTGCCGTCGATCATCACGGAGCTGTCCGAGGGCGGCGCGATCGTGATCGTCAGCGACCACCAGGGCGGCCTGCGCCACCTGCCCTCCATCCGCCACTGGACCGTGATGGACGGCCAGGTCAAGGAGGGGACGGCGGGGCGGCGGGCGACCGTACGCGTGGACCTGCCGGTGGACGAGGTCAGGTCGTTCATGGCCCGGATGCGCGCCGAGGGGTACCACGTGACGGGAGAGCAGGAATGACGGCGATCCTCGCCGAGGCGGAGTTGACATGATCGCCCTGGCCTTCTTCCGCCTCATGGCCTACATCCGCTCCCACCGCGTCTACCAGTCGCTGATGCTCATGCTGGTGCTGATCGCGATCCTGTACGGCAGCCGCGCCCCGCTGGGCTCGGAGACCCCGGCGCTCACGGACGCCGCCGTGCTGATCATCCCGGTCCTGGCCTGGGCCGTCAGAAGCCTGCTCGACACCGAGCCCGACCAGCAGCGCGCCATGTCGGCGATCAGCGTGGGCGGCCGGGCGCGCGAGCTGGGCGCGGGCCTGCTGGCCGCACTCGTGACCTCGCTGACGCTCGTCGCGCTGGCCCTGGGCTGGGGGCTGGCGCTCGGCGTCAGCGCCGTCCCGCCGACCGGCGAGGTCCCC
>NZ_JAHKRL010000156.1 GCF_019396405.1 Nonomuraea rhizosphaerae
GGCCCCGCCGGCCCCGAGGAGGGCCGCCTCGGGGCCGGCGGTGCTGGTGGCGAGGACTGTCGCGCTGTGAGGGAGGGCACGAAGAAAATCTACAGCCCGTTCCTGCCGATCACATCGCGATACCACAGCGCGCTGTCCTTGGGCACCCGCTCCAGCGTCCCGTAGTCCACGTGCACGATCCCGAACCGCCGCCGGTACCCCTCCGCCCACTCGAAGTTGTCCAGCAGCGACCACACCAGGTATCCGCGCAGGTCGGCGCCGGCGGAGATGGCCCGGTGGACCTCGCGCAGGTGTCCTTCCAGGTAGGCGACCCGGTCGTGGTCGTGGACGTGGCCGTTCTCGACGACGTCGTCGAAGGCGGCGCCGTTCTCGGTGACCATGAGGCCGACCTGCGGATAGTCCTGGGAGAGCCGGACCAGGAGCCTGGACAGGCCGTCGGGCACGATGGGCCAGCCCATGGCGGTGGTGGGGGCGTCGGCGGTGCCGAAGAGGATGTCCTCGGAGCCGGGCCAGGCGGCGTCGGCGGGTGTGCCGGGGCCGGCCGAGACGACGCAGGGGTTGTAGTAGTTGATGCCGATCTGGTCGATGGGGGCGTTGATGATCTCCAGGTCGCCGGGGTGGATGTGGTCGAGGCCGCCGTTGCGGGAGGCGGCGTCGAGGACCTCGGCCGGGTAGCTGCCGTGCAGGGCGGGGTCGAGGAACTGCCTGGTCAGGAGCGCGTGGATGCGGTCCACGGCTTCCGCGTCCGCCTCGGAGGGGACCGCTGAGGGGTCGTTGACCTGGGCGGGGGTCAGGACGGGGGCGGAGTTGACGACGAGCATGAGGCTCTTGGCGCCCAGGTCGCGCAGCCGCCGGGCGGCCAGGCCGTGGCCGAGGAGGAGGTGGTGGGCCGAGCGCATGGCGTCGCCGGCCCGCCGGTGTCCGGGCGCGTGGACGCCGTTGCCGTAGCCGAGGAACGCCGCGACCCAGGGCTCGTTGAGCGTGGTCCAGTGGTCGACGCGGTCGCCGAGCTTGCCGTACACGGCTTCGGCGTAGTCGGCGAACGCGTACGCGACGTCACGGTTGGTCCAGCCGCCTGTGTCCTCCAGGGCCTGTGGCAGGTCCCAGTGGTAGAGGGTCACGTACGGCGTGATGCCGGCCTCCAGCAGGGCGTCGACCAGGCGCGAGTAGAAGTCGAGGCCCGGCGGGTTGACCGGTCCCCGCCCGTCCGGCTGGATGCGCGGCCAGGCGATCGAGAAGCGGTAGGCCTGCAGACCGAGCGAGCGCATCAGCGCGACGTCGTCCCGGTACCGGTGGTAGTGGTCGCAGGCCACGTCCCCGGTGTCGCCGTCGAAGACGTTCCCGGGGGCGTGGGAGAAGGTGTCCCAGATCGACTGCCCCCGTCCGTCCTCCTTGACCGCCCCCTCGATCTGGTAGGAGGCCGTGGCGGCCCCCCAGACGAAGTCATCCGGAAAAATCATCCCTTTACAGCTCCTTGCATGATTCCGCCAATAATCTGCTTACCGAGCAGGGCGAACACCAGCACCAGCGGCAGCGTCCCCACCGCGGTCCCGGCCAGCCCGAGGACGTAGTCGTTGACGTACCCGCTCGCCAGCGTCGAGAGGGCAACCTGCACCGTGGGGTTGTCCGGGTTCAGCACGACCAGCGGCCAGAAGTAGTCGTTCCACGCCGACATGAACGTCAGCATCCCGAGCACCGCCGCCGCGGGCCGCGCCACGGGCACCACGACGTGCCAGAACAGGCCCCACGTCGTGCACCCGTCCACCCGCCCGGCCTCCAGCAGCTCGGTGGGCAGGGCCCTGGTCAGGTACTGCGTCATGAAGAAGACGCCGAAGGCGTTGACCAGGGCGGGGACGATCAGCGCGTAGTTCGTCCCGGTCCATTCGAGCTTCACCATGAGCAGGTAGAGCGGGATGATGCCGAGCTGCGTCGGGACCATCATGGTGGCGACGGTGATCAGCAGCATGATGTTCTTGCCCCTGAAGCGCAGCTTGGCGAAGGCGAACCCGGCCAGCGTCGAGAAGAACATCACCGCCAGGGAGATCGACCCGGCCACGATGAGCGAGTTCAGCAGCGCGAGCCCGAAGGGCACGGTGTCGAAGACGCGTGAGACGTTGGCGAAGAAGTTGCCGCCGGGCAGCAGCGGCGGCGGCACCTCGGCCAGCGCCGAGTTGTGCCGGGAGGCCACGACCACGCTGTAGTACAGCGGGAACGCCGAGAAGAACGCCACCGCGGTCAGGGTCAGATAACGCAGTCTCACCTCAGGCCGCCCTTCCGAGGAGCCGTCACGTCAGTCCGCCCTTCACGCGGCGCGACAGCAGGTAGTTGATCCCGGCCACGACCACCACGACCAGGAACATCAGCCACGAGGCCGCCGACGCGTAACCGAAGTCGAACTTGGTGAAGCCCTGCTCGTAGACGAACAGCGCGAGCGTCTGGAACTGCCGGTCCGGCCCGCCGCTGGCGGCCCCGCCGCCGGCCCCGCCGGTGCTCGCCCCGAACAGCAGCGGCTCGGCGATGATCTGCATGGCCCCGATGGTGGACACGATGACCACGAAGATGATCGTCGGCCGGATCATCGGGATCGTGATCTTGCGGAGCTGGGTGAAGTTCGACGCGCCGTCGATGGTGGCCGCCTCGTACAGCTCACGCGGTACGGCCTGCATCGCGGCGAGGAAGATCAGCGCGTTGTACCCGGTCCACCGCCACATGATCATCGTGGAGAGCGCGATGTGGGAGGTGGCGGTGCCCGCGGCCCAGTCGATGCTGCCGGCCCCGAACCAGGACAGCACCCAGTTGATCATCCCGAAGTCCCGGCCGAAGAGCTGACTGAAGATCACCACGACGGCCACCACGCTGGTGACGTTCGGCAGCAGCAGCGAGATCCTGAACAGCGTCTGCAGCCGCAGCCGCCGGTTCAGCAGGTGCCCGAGCCAGATGGCCAGCAGGAGCTGCGGGACGGTCGACAGCACGCCGATGGACAGCGTGTTGAAGGTGGCGTTCCAGAAGTAGCCGTCGGCGAGCAGGGTGCTGAAGTTGTCCAGCCCCACGAACGCGTGCTCGTCGGACAGCAGCGTCCACTCGTGCAGGCTCACCCAGGCCGTGTAGATGAGCGGGAACAGCCCGAAGGCGCAGAAGAGCAGGAAGAAGGGCGCGACGTACGCGTACGGCGACACCCTCATGTCGAGGGTGTGCCGCACGCCGCGCCTGCGCCGCCGGGAGACGGCCAGCGGGAGAGAGGTCATTTGATCTTCTTGACGTCTTCCAGAACCTGGGCCCACGCCTGGTCGGGGGTCTGCTTGCCCTGCTCGACCCGGCCGAGCCCGTCACCGATCACCACGCGCAGGTCGGCCTCCTTCGGGCCGAGGTGCTGAGGCTTGAGGGACTTCGCGGCCTCGGAGTAGATCTTGCCGATGGGGGCGTCGCCGAAGAACGGCTTGGTGAAGTTCTGGATCGACGGGTCGTCGTAGAGCGCCGGGATCGACGGGAAGGTCCCTTCCTCCTTGAACACCTTGGCCTGGTTGTCCTTGGAGGTGAGGAAGTCGATCAGCTCGGCCGCCTCCTTGGGGTGCTTGCTCTGCTTGGGGATCATCAGGTGGGAGCCGCCGCTGTTGCCCGACCCACCGGGTACGGGGGCGATGTCCCACTTGCCGGAGGCGTCCTTGGCCTGCTCCTGGATGAAGCCGGTCATCCAGGCCGGGCAGATGATCGTGGCGAACGAGCCCTTGGCGAAGCCGGTGTTCCACGGCGGCGAGAAGGCCGCCAGCTTGGCGGTCAGCCCTGCCTGGGTGAGCTGGTTGGACAGGTCCCACGCCTTCTTCACGTCGGGGTTGGAGGCCACGATGATCTGGTCCTGGGCGTCGTACAGGCCGACCGGCGCCTGGTTCACCATCGCGCGGAAGATCTCACCGGGCGCGTCGACGAACTTGGCGCCCGCCACGTTCGCTGCGGCGAACTTCTTGCCGGTCTCGATGTACTGCTCCCACGCCGGCCACAGCGCGCCGACCTCGGTGCGGTCGGTCGGCAGCCCGGCCTTCTTGAACAGGTCCTTGCGGTAGCACATGGCCAGGCCGCCCACGTCGGTGCCGAGGCCGAGCACCTGCTGCCCGTCCTTGCTCAGGCCCTGCTGCCACTTCCAGTCCAGGTAGTCGCTCTGCCGCTTGTCGAGCCCGTACTGCTTGAGGTCGGTGAACTTGGCCGGCTGGGCGGTGAAGGTGCTGATGTAGCCGACCTCGACGGCCTCGACGTCGCCCGCGCCCGCGTTCGTCGCCAGCCGCTTGACCAGGTTGTTGTGGTGGTCGTTGAACTGGGTGACGTTCTCCACGATCTCGATGTTCGGGTGGGTCTTCTTGTACTCCTCGTACAGCGGCTTGAAGCCGAAGTCGCCGAAGAGCCCGACGGTCAGCTTGACCTTCTCGGCGGGCTGGGCGGCGCCCGTGGCCGCGGTGTCTCCGCCACCGCCGCCGCTTCCGCAGGCCGTCGCCAGGGCGAGGAAGGACGCGGTGATCAAAGGTACGGCGAGACGCCGGTAGCGAGAGGCCATGGAGCCCTCCTGTAATTCATGGGGGGATGTTCTGAGAGAGCGCTCTCTCGCCAGAGTCGTGCGCATCACATGCCGCTGTCAACGGAGGTTAAATAACGATCCGAGTTACCGGGAGAGCGTGTTCACGCTCCCATGGGAAGGCCCGCGCCCCCGGGAAGGGGACGCGGGCCGTGGAGAGCCTGCCGGATCGGTCAGTGCGAGAACGCCTGGAACTCGGCGGCCCGGATCTGGTCCCGCACCGGACTGGCGGTGCCGCAGTCCGTCGCGGAGTTCGGGTCGTTGTCCTGCTCGCCCGCGTACAACGGGTTGCCCGTGCACTGGGACGTGACCGTGCGCAGCATCAGGTGGGTGGCCGACGTGTCACGCACGTCGAACGACTTGAAGATCAGGTTCGCCCCGCGGGGGCGCGGCAGCGAGGTGCTGAACGCGTCCTTGGCGCTGGTGTAGATCTTCCTGAAGTTCGCCGCGTCGGCGCAGTTGGCGCTGCAGGCCAGCACCTCGAACGAGCGCAGGGCCGAGAAGCGGTTCTGCGCGCCCGGGTCGGCCGGGTCGCCGGTGTTGGGCCTGAGCATGGCGCTCACCTGGACCCTGCGGACCTTGACCGGAGCGTCGCCCGCGAGGTCCACCACGACCGACTTTCCGGCCGGCGTCCCGGTGAGCGAGGCCCAGTTCGTGGCCTCCGTTTCGTCGATGAGCCTGGCGTGGTTGACGCCGTCCCCGGACGCCACGGCGCCGGACGCGGCCGAGGCCAGGTTGCGGGTGAGGGGCAGAATGAGAGGAAGCGACACTCCGCCCACCACGACGAGCTTCTGCCGGGAGTGGCCGAAGCCGTTGCCGGCGACCACGGCGTCATAGATGCCAGGCGTCAACCGCACGCTGTCGCCGAGCGCCGTCGCCGGGTCGGTGTCGGCGACGGGGACCACACGGCCCTCGTAGTCGCCCACGTAGAGCCGCAGCGCCGCGCCCTTGGCCTCGCCGACCGGCTTGAGCTGCACGGTGCCGTTCCGGCCGACCGGGTCGACGAAGCTGGGCGTCGGGTCCTGGTCGTTCGGGCCGGTGGCCGCCGCGCCGTCACCGAGGCCGTGCTCGGCGAACGCGCGCCACATGATGTCCCTGTTCCTGCCGCCGAAGCGCATGGCGTCGGCCGCGAGCAGGGCGTTGCGGTGGTCGACGTACGTGACCGCGCCGGAGGCCATCAGCAGCAGGGCGTCGTACGAGAGCTGCGCCCAGCGCCGGTTGCCCGGGCACTTGTCGAGGGCGAGCTTGCCGTCGGCGCAGGCGCGCTGCTGCTTCTCGGTGCCGTCGCCGTACCGCTTGACGAACGCCGCGCGCACGTCGAACTGCGTGGCCGACCAGATCTCGCCGTCGGCGTGGACCTGCTGGCCGACGAGGTCGTAGGCGACGTCGCTGTAGTTCAGCGGCGACTTGGACATGTCGTAGTTGCGGATGCCCCGCTCGGGGTCGCCGGTGACGTATCCGCCGGTGACGTACGGGGTGTTGCCCTTGGGCCGGAACCCGTACTCGAACAGGTACTCCATCGCGAACAGGTCGGAGGTGCTCTCGTTCATGGCCCCGGCCTGGGCGCCGCTCCAGCCGGCGTTCGGGCCGCCGATCATGCGGCCGGAGATGGCGTGCGTGTACTCGTGCCCGATGACCGACATGTCGTAGTCGCCGTCGACGCACGGCGGGTAGAACGAGCCCGCGATCGGCTGCCACAGGTACATGTTGGTGATCGGCGCGACCCCGTCGGGGCCGGTGATCTGGTTGGCGTTGTCGCGCACGGTCAGGTCACGGGCGCCCGCCTGGGCGTTGCCCTGCTCGGGGTCGTTGCCGAGTCCGCCCTGGTCGCCGTTGCTGACCTGCATGTTCCACGCGGTCTCGGTGAAGCCGAGCCGGTAGGACCAGTCGTGCATGCGGTTGTGCATGGCGTTCAGGTTGGCGATCGCGGCTTCGAGGTCGGCCTCGCCGGGCTGGTCGAACGCCGCCGGGTTGCACTTGGCCGTGTACCAGGTGTTCTTCCACGGGTAGGCGTAGTTGCGGCTCGGCGTCAGGACGTTGGTGCGGACGCCGACCGAGAACGGGTCGGGGTTGGCGCGGTTCTCGGTCGTCTTGGTCGCGTTGCCGACGCTGGTGTTGGTCGGCGTGTTCGTGGTGTGGTCCACGTCCCACGCCTTGCCGGTGCGCGGGTCGCCGCCGGTGATGAAGTCACAGCCGCGGGCGGCGGTGAAGCACCACGTCTGGCGGGTGTCGGCGGAGGAGTAGTTGCCGGGCGGGTTCGCCGGGAAAGCCTCCCAGTGCGGGTTGTCCGGGTCGAAGTGGTCGACGAGGTTCTCGCGGACCAGGATCGCGCCGCTGACCGCGTCCACGTGCGTCGTGTACGCGGCGGCCCCGTGCTCGTCGCTGCCGATCAGCACGACCTGGTACGCGCTGTGCACGCCGTCGGGCGCGGGCACGGCGACCAGGCTCGCCTTCTTGGTCGCGGCCTTGGCCAGGTCGATGCCGCCGTCCCTGGCCGCGATCTCCAGCGCCTGCTGCTCGGTGACGGTGGCCGCCGGTGGCGCCGAGGTGTCCCGCGACAGGGACGAGGTGACGTGCATGATCTTGCCGTCCACCACGCCGACGGCGACCAGTCCGTCCACGCCCGCGGGCAGGTCGCCGAAGCGCTGCCGCAGCAGTACGGCGTGCCCGGCGCCGATGGGGTTGACCGCGACCTTCTCCAGGACGTCCACCGACGCGGCGGACAGCCCGAAGAGGCCTTCGTTGTTCTTGAGATAGGCCCGCGCCGCCTGCTCGGAGTCGGCGCCCAGGCCCTCGGCGAGGGGGGTGGCGCTGGTGATGCTCGCGGGGGTGCCGAGAGCGTTCCAGCGGATCTCACCCGCCGTCCCCGCGACGCGCGCGTTGGCCCCGACCGGGGGTGGGACCGTTCCTTGCCTGTTGTCCACGTCCGGCTTCTCGTTCTGCTCGGCCTGGAAGTCGTGGACTATGGGGGCCGCCGTGCGTTCTTCGCCACTGGCGGCCCCGCTCAGGGGTAACGCCGTCGCCGTCATCGCGACGACAAGGAATGCGCTGCGTAACCAAGGTCTAGTTGACAACTTTCCCTCCTGCAACGTCAGGACGCGGGTTCATCCGCGTCCTGCAAGAGGTAACACCGCTTGGACCGCTTTACAAGATTCCGTCAGACCCGGCGTCCCCTGAGCGCGTCGTCCGGCCGATCTTCGTCTAGTCGGTCTTCGTCGACCAGAGCGGCGTCCTGCCGTCGTAGATCACGGTGTTGCCGTCGTCCTGGACCTCCAGCCGCGCGCCCGGGTTCTTGCCGGTCTTGGAGCTCCACAGCGGCGTCGTGCCCACGTAGACGACCAGGTTGCCGTCCTTCTGCATCTGCGTGAACGCGCCGGGCCTGCCCCCGGTCCTGGAGCTCCACAGCGGCCGGCTCGCCCGGTAGAGGACCAGGTTGCCGTCCTCCTGCTGGACGAGCTGGTAGTCGCCGTTGCGCGAGCGCACGTACTGGCCGGGCTTGAGCGAGTAGCCGGGGGCGAGCACGCTGATCGTGGCGTGGCGGTTCCACACCGGCGTCCTGCCGTCGTAGATGACCAGGTTGCCGTCGTCCTGCACGGCCAGCCGCGAGCCGGGGGCGTCACCGGTGTTGGACGCCCACAGGGCCTTCCTGCCCAGGTAGACGACCAGGTTGCCGTCACTCTGCATGGCGGCGAACGCGCCGGGGCTGTCCCCCGTCTGGCTGCTCCACAGCGGCGTGCGCCCCCGGTACAGCACCAGGTTGCCGTCCTCCTGCTGGTGCAGCACGTACGAGCCGTCGGACGAGCGTACGGAGTCGCCCGCCTTCAGCGTCTGGCCCGGGTTCAGCCACGTGGTGCGCGCGGCGCTCGCCTGGGTCGTCGCGGCCCATGCCGCGGGGGTCACCGTGCCCGTGACCATCGCGCCGGCCAGCGCCAGTGCCCCCACGTACATCGACATTCTTCTCATCGGTACCTCCATGCCCCGTTGGTGATCGAGAAGGACCGTAGCCAGCCGCGGTCCGGAACCGGCTCACTTCCGAAAGGCTCGAAGTGGCAGGCTTGCCAGACATGACGGACCTGAGCTGGGACGGCTGCCACAACGTCCGCGACCTTGGCGGGCTGCCCGCCGGGCCGGGGCGCCGCACGCGGCGGGGCGCGGTGGTGCGCTCCGACACGCCCGACCGGCTGACGGAGGCCGGGTGGGCGGGGGGGCTCGCGTACGGGG
>NZ_JAHKRL010000157.1 GCF_019396405.1 Nonomuraea rhizosphaerae
CGGGCCGCCCCTGCCCGCGGCAGGTGCGGCTGAACAACGTCATGGGGCGAGCCCGGCCCCATCGCGGGACCGGGCTTCGCGGGGTTGATCAACGACGCCACTTGTAGCTGTGGACCCGCACGTACTCCGTGCGGCTCGTGGCGGCCTCGAACTCGTCGCTGCCGTCGTACACGGCCTTGTACGTGCCACTCTTGAAGGCGCGCGTCTCAGCGGTGAACGCGCCGCCTCTCCCGGTCTCGGCGGAGGCGACCTCTTTCCAGCCTCGCGAGTTGCTGGGGCGGTAGAAGATGCTCACCTGCTCACGACGGACGCCCTTCCAGCCGCGCTCCCCGACCAGGAGACGTCCGGAGAAGGAGACCAGCTTGCCCTTGCGGACCCTGTCGGGGTCGGCGGTGAAACGGGTGATGCGGGTGGCCGCCTTGCCCTTCTGTATCTCGACCGAGAAGAGCGAGGTGTCCTTGGCGACCTCCTTGCCTTTGTCGTCGAAGGCCACGGCGATGGCCTTCCACTTGCCGGCGAAGTCGCTCTCGGTGAAGCCGACCGAGAAGCGCCAGCTCTCCAGTTCCCTGGCATTCCTGACGCTCTGGGTGTGGTAACCCTCCGCGGGCGCCACCCAGAGCTTTACCTTCCGGACATCCGCGCCGGCGCCGATGTCGAAGTAGGCCGTCGTCTCGCTGCCGGCCTTGACCACGACCGGGTTCGGCGAGATGCCGCGAATCTCTAGCTGCGTGTCGACTTCGGTGGCGGACGCGGTGCCCGCGGCCGTCACCAGCATGGCTCCACCGACAAGGGCGGAAAGGATACCTGCCGCAATCCTTCTCAAGGTGCTGATTCCTTCCTCGTATTGACTCGGAGCCGACCATGGGCGTCGGCGGTGAATCAGTTCGATGTTTCGCCCTCGATGAGGGTGACTCGCGCGAGGAACTTGACGCCGCTCCGGGGATGGCGGCCTTCATGAATGTCACGGCCGTCGTCAGCGCAAGGCTGGTGATGATTTCTCTCGCCATGAATTTCTGGTGCTTCATGATGGACGGCCGGGAAACGACCTCAGCGAGTAGCGTGACGAGTCTGGAGCAGCGGCCGCGGCGAGGTCCAGGACACTGACCGGACACTGACCGGACTTTTCATGTCAGTGCGCCGGTTCTGGGTGGCGTTCCGCCTTTCACCTACATTAAGTGATTATTTCCACGCCCGGAGTGATGCCTTCAGGTCGTCCGAGGAGGAAAAGCGTTCGGTGCGGCTGAGTACGGGTGATCTCCCCGTCACGGGGGCGGGGAGAGTAGTGTGAGGTAGTGGATCGACGCATCTTCGGCCTTGAGAACGAGTACGGCGTCACCTGTACCTTCCGGGGTCAGCGCAGGCTGTCCCCCGACGAGGTGGCGCGCTACCTGTTCCGGCGGGTCGTGTCCTGGGGCCGGTCGAGCAACGTGTTCCTGCCCAACGGGGCCCGCCTGTACCTGGACGTGGGCAGCCATCCCGAGTACGCCACCCCCGAGTGTGACAACGTCGTGGAGCTGGTCACCCACGACAAGGCCGGCGAGCGGATCCTGGAGGGGCTGCTGGTCGACGCCGAGAAGCGGCTCCGCGAGGAGGGCATCGCCGGCGACATCTACCTGTTCAAGAACAACACCGACTCGGCCGGCAACTCCTACGGCTGCCATGAGAACTACTGTGTCGGCCGGCACGGAGAGTTCGGGCGGCTGGCCGACGTGCTGATCCCGTTCCTGGTCACCCGGCAGATCATCTGCGGCGCCGGCAAGGTGCTGCAGACGCCGCGTGGCGCGGTCTACTGCGTGTCGCAGCGGGCCGAGCACATCTGGGAGGGCGTGTCGTCGGCGACGACCCGGTCCAGGCCGATCATCAACACGCGTGACGAGCCGCACGGCGACGCCGAGCGGTTCCGCCGCCTGCACGTCATCGTGGGCGACTCGAACATGAGCGAGACCACGATGCTGCTCAAGGTCGGGGCCACCGACCTGGTGCTGCGCATGATCGAGGCCGGGGTCGTGCTGCGCGACCTGAGCCTGGAGAACCCGATCCGGGCGATCCGCGAGGTCTCGCACGACATGACCGGGCGGCGGCGGGTGCGGCTGGCCAACGGGCGTGAGGCGTCGTCGCTGGAGATCCAGGAAGAATACCTGTCCAAGGCGAAGGACTTCGTCGACCGGCGGGGCGGCGACGTGATCGCGCGCAGGGTGCTGGAGCTGTGGGAGCGCACCCTGCGGGCGGTGGAGACCGGCGACCTGGACTCGGTGTCGCGGGAGATCGACTGGGTCATCAAGTACCAGCTGATCGAGCGGTACCGCAAGAAGTACGACCTGCCGCTGTCCTCGCCGCGGGTGGCCCAGCTCGACCTGGCCTACCACGACATCCATCGCAGGCGCGGGCTGTTCTACTTGCTGCAGAAGCGCGGGGCGGTGGAGCGGGTGGCCTCCGACATCCGGATCTTCGAGGCCAAGTCGGTGCCGCCGCAGACGACCAGGGCGCGGCTGCGCGGCGAGTTCATCCGCCGGGCGCAGGAGAAGCGGCGTGACTTCACCGTCGACTGGGTGCACCTGAAGCTCAACGACCAGGCGCAGCGCACGGTGCTGTGCAAGGACCCGTTCCGCAGCGTCGACGAGAGGGTGGACAAGCTGATCGCCAGCATGTGATCAGGGCGGAGCCAGGGAATTGACGCCACTCCGACGGGTGGCGGTCCGTCGTCGAGAAAGTCGCTCGCTGATTGTCCGTCAGCGGGGAACTTCCAGGTTGTCGGTGACCGCTGGCCAGGGGGCGGCCTCGTAGGGCGCTGCTGGCGGCCAGTTCTGGTGTTCGTCCATTTACCTTCTCGATGACCAGGACTGACAGCGCTGCGAACACCGCATGCGCCAACGTTTGATCTCAGCACGGCTCTGCCTGGCAGGTGAGCGCTCGGCGCTCCCGCCGATTACGAGGCAGAGCCGTTGTTCTTTGTTATCCGCAAAAGTCCCGGAAGCGCCCTGTTATCGCCCTGGTTACCCGAAGAACGACGATTTACGCTTCCTTTCAGCAGCTGTTCTGCGTTATCGATGCGGTTCGCGAGCGCAGAGCGGAGATGACTACGAGAGGAAGGTGTGTCGCGGCACGATAGCCATTCCGGAGATTTGTCAGAGGGCAAATGTCTCACGGTGTGGATCCGGCAGGAATTCGGAGAACAGGGAAGAGGGAAATGAAAAGGACTGCGTGGGTATCCGCGATTGCTCTTGCCGCTGGAATTCTGACCAGTGTGCCAACCGCCGCATCGGCTGCCTCGCCGACAGCCAACGAGGTTCACAACACGGGCGCGTACGGGATCGGCGCCATCAGGTACGTCAACCATGCTCACACGCCTGGCCACTACGACGCGTTGATCCCGGCCGGACTGTATTCGGGCTGGCCGCACACCTCGGCGCTTTACGTCGGACCGGGGTTCTGCGTGAGGCTTCGCGGCTGGAACCCCGACCCCCAGCATCTGACGGGGGCTCAAATTCTCACCAATATCGGCGGCGAAGGTGAATGGTTCCTCAGCGACCTCTATCCTGGTTTCGACGCGAGGGCGTTGCCGATCGGTGACGCCGGTTGCCGTTCAGGCACCAGCGCCAAGGCCGAACCGCCCCTCGCACAGCGGGTCGAGTAGCCACTTCGGCGAGACCTGAAGGCACCTGACATCTGAGCAGGAGCCTTTCCGTTTGCCGGGAGCGCGCTTGTTCCACGAAGGAGCCGTGGAACAAG
>NZ_JAHKRL010000158.1 GCF_019396405.1 Nonomuraea rhizosphaerae
CGACGCCCTCGGTGGGGGAGAAGAGGCCACGACCGGCCCGCCCCGGGGCCGGTCCGCGCCTGCCGGCCGGCGGGACGCGCCGGCCGGCAGGCACCCGTCATGAGCCGCCTCGGCCCTGACGAAGGGGGAGAGGGGGCTTCGCGCTCGGCCAAGCGTGTGGTGCGCTGGGAGTGTCAGCTTCGTTCCCAGCCGGTGATCGCGTACCTCTCAAATAACTGAAAGGACGACTTACCGGTCGGTTCACGCCCTAAGGTGGATCTTGGACGCGAGAGCGGTGCAATCGCGGTCAGAACCGAACGGAAAGGCGGAACCGGAGATGGCAGACGTCCCCCAGAACCCGGCCGCCGCCGTGGACCTGCAGACCCACAAGCCGCACTCGGCGCGGGTGTACGACTACATCATGGGCGGCAAGGACAACTTCGCGGCCGACCGCGAGACGGCCGCCCAGGTGCTGGCCGCCTGGCCCGGGCTGCGCACCTCGATGCTGGCCAACCGGGCCTGCATGCACCGGATGGTCGGCCACCTCACCGGCCTGGGGATCGGCCAGTTCATCGATGTCGGCACCGGCATCCCGGCCTCGCCGAACCTGCACGAGGTGGCCCAGCAGACCGTACCGGACGCCCGCGTTGTCTATGTCGACAACGATGTCATCGTGCTGACCCATGCCAGGGCGCTGCTGAAGGGCACACCCGAGGGCCGCATCGCCTACATCCACGCCGACATGCACACCCCGGAGGCCCTCCTGGGCGACCCCGCCCTGCACGACGTGATCGACCTGTCGCAGCCGGTCGCCCTCACCGTGATCGCGATGCTCCAGTTCGTCGAGGATGCCCAAGGCTTGGTGCAGGCGCTGCTGGAGCCGCTGGCCGCGGGCAGCTACCTGGCGATCACCATCCCCACCGCGGACCTGGCTCCCGAATCGGTGACACTTGCCCGTCAGTACACCGAACGGGGCATCCCGATGTACCTGCGCAGCCGCTCCGAGGTGGAACAGCTGTTCACCGGTCTGGAACTCGTGGATCCGGGAGTCGTCCCCATGCCCCGCTGGCGCCCCGACCCGGGGGCCGAACCGCTGGCCGACACCGCCACCAACATGTTCGCCGCCGTAGGCCGAAAGCCATAGACCGACTGGTCGACTACGGGCCGCACAACGCGCTGATGATGACGTTGACACGGGCCTTGCCGATGGTCGCGGGCTGGCTGGTTCCGGGCGGGAAGGTGAGGTTCTCCGCCAAGGTGAGGTGGCGGCTGCCGTCCGCGCTGTGGAAGGTGAACGTGCCGTGGCCGACCACTCCGCCGATGTGCCCCCACGCCGGGCCGCACGGCAGCGCCGTGTACGAGAGGCCCAGCCCGTAACCGGCGGTGGGGTCGGCCGGATCGGGCACGATGGTCTTCATCTCGGCCAGGAGCGCCGGCGGCAGGACTCGTCCGGACAGCAGTGCCCGGTAGAACTGGTTGATGTCGTGCGGGGTGGAGACCATTTCGCCCGCGGCCCATCCCCAGGACATGTTGTACACGCTGAAGTCGCGCAGTGATCCGTCGGCCAGTGGCACGTATGCCGCGGAATGGGCGCGGCGGATGTGCGTCTCGGCGCCGGGGAAGTAGGTGTGGGTCAGGCCGAGCGGACGCAGGACCCGTCGGCCGATCTCGTACGCGTAGGGATGGCCGGTGACGCGTTCGATGAGCAGCCCGGCGATGATGTAGTTGGTGCTGGAGTAGGCGTAGCCGGCGCCTGGCGGGCTGGTGGACGGCAGAGACAGGCCGATCGTGACGAGTTCGCGCGGGGTGAAGGTTCGCCGGCGAAGGGCCTCCAGGTCGTCGGCGGTACGCAGGACGGCCTTGGCGTAGTCGCCGATGCCGCTGGTGTGGTTGAGCAGCATCCGGACGCTGACCTGCCGGCCGAGCCCGCCGGGGACGAGATCGGGCAGGTAGGCGCCGATGGGCGCGTCGAGCCGTATCCGTCCCTCGGCTGACAGCTGCAGGACGGTGGTGGCCACGAACGTCTTGGTGATGCTCCCGACGCGGTGCTGGAACCAGGGCCGCACCGCTCTGGCCGTGCCGATGTCCGCCACGCCGGCTGCGCCCCGCCAGGTGCCGTTGCCGTCTTCGACCTCGGCGAACAGGCCCGGCATGCCGGCGGTGTGCTCGGCGTCCAGCAGCTCCTGGAGCGGCCCGCCGGTCGTGAGGTGCGCCTGGCCGGTTCCGGCCGTCGCCGGTGCGGCCACCGAGGTCGCCGCCAGGAGGAGCATGCCGGCGGCGGCGCGGAGTAACACTCGTGGAAACATCTGGGCCTTCATCCGGTGGTGGGGGTGGGCAGGTCGGCGTGGATGTAGGGGGTGGGTTGCATGCCGGGTTGGATGATGATGGCGGTGCCGGTGGTGGGGGTGTGGAAGGTGGTTTGGACGGCGGTGGCGACGTCGTCGGGGGTGAGCATGGGGATGCCGGCTTGGGTGAGGAGGTGTTTGACGGGGGCGACGAGGGGGGTGTCGGTGAAGGCGGGGCAGATGGCGTTGATGGTGATGTTG
>NZ_JAHKRL010000159.1 GCF_019396405.1 Nonomuraea rhizosphaerae
TGCGGCCGCCCCCTTCCGAGGGGACGGCCGCACGGTCGGTCGGGTGATTCCGGTGAGCCCTGCCGGGCTCACTTCCGGCCGGTTCCTATGAGCCCTTCTGGGGCGCCGCCCGCCGCAGCCTGATGTTCTCCAGGCGGTCGAACCCGTCCAGCACACGCTCGCCCAGCCCGCGCAGCCGCCGCAGCGTCGACGGGGGCAGCAGCACCGCCCGCACCCGCCTCGACCGCGACACCGTGGCCGCCAGCGCCTGCCGCACCTTCCGCAGGTCCTTGCGCATCGGCCCGATCTCGCCGGCGTCGCGCGCGAACAGCGCCCGCTCCACCGCCGAGGCGATCGCCGCGACCGCCGCCGCCGACTCGGCGTCGAACTCGTAGCGCTCGGTCAGCCGCCGCGCCAGCGCGCGGGGCGTCTCGCTCGGCTCGCGCGCCATCCCGTAGTCGTGCAGCGCGTCGTCCAGCTCCGCCCACGCGGCCGCCACCGCCGGATGGCTGCCGGCCATCATCCGGGCGGTCACCTCGTCGGACGGCTCCGACACCTTCCAGCCCAGGACGCGCACCCGCCTGCTCCTGGTGATCAGCCGCAGCCCCGCCGGGATCAGCAGGACGAGCAGCAGCACGCCCGCGCCGATGCCGATCTTGCCGATCAGCGGCATCGAGTCGTCCACCGGCATCCCGCTGTCGGCGATGGTGGCCTCACGGTCCAGCGCCCGGGGGTTCTCCCGGTTCTGCGGGTCGAGCGGCGAGTCGTCGGCCGAGCTCGTCGCGCCGGGCGTCGGGGAGGAGCTGTCGGCGGTGGAACGGGGCGCCGGCTGCGTGTACGCGGGCACCCGCGCGCTGCCCTGCCCGAGCGAGCCCGTCGGCGTCGGCTCGAACGGCAGCCACCCCACACCGTCGAAGTACAGCTCCGGCCACGAGTGGGAGTCGTTCGTGCCGACCATCCACCGGTCGCCGACCTTCGTGCCGCCCGTGTAGCCGATCGCCACCCGGGACGGGATGCCCACGATCCGGGCCAGGATCGCCATCGACGCGGCGAACTGCTCGCAGTAGCCCGCCCTGCTGCGCAGCAGGAAGTCCTTCAGCGCGCCGTTGCCGTGACCCTGCGTCCGCAGGCTGTAGGTGAAGTCGCCGGTCTTGGTGAAGAACTCCTGGAGCTTCACCGCGGCGTCGTAGGTGGTGCGCGCGCCCGCCGTCTCCTTGAACGCCAGGTCCTTGACCTCCTGCGGCAGGTCGTCCGGCAGCTTGGTGTACCGGGCGTCCACCGCCGCCGCCCTCGCCTGCGGCAGCGCCTCCAGCTGCTCCGGCGTCACGTCGGGCTCGGTGGTGAACACGTTGTACTCGGCGCCCGCGGCCTCGTCCCTGGTGGAGAAGACCATGAGCGTGCTGACGTCGGCGCGCCAGTCACCGTCGATCTCGATGCTGCGCGGCGGGTAGGGCAGCGGCAGGAACGACAGCCGCGCGATCTCCTCGCTGATCTGGATCTGGGTCGACAGGGGAGTGGTCCGCGTCTGCGCGGACAGGCCGGGAACCGCGGGCAGCTCCCCGTTCTCCGTCCTGTTGTCCGGCGACCCCTTCGGCTCCGTCATCCCGAACTGCTCGCCATCGAAGGTGTCCAGCGAGTAGATCCGCAGGTAGCGGGGAGTGTTGTCGCTGTTGGTGTACGACAGCACGATCCGGCGCTCGGGCAGCTCCAGCTGGCCCTTCAGGTTGGCGATCGGGTTCGGGATGCTGATCGAGTTGCCCTTGCCGGGCCCACTGCCGCCCACGCCGAACGTGAAGAACGACACCGGCTCCATCACCGGCAGCGCCGCGGGCACCAGCACGGCCAGCGCGATCGCGGCGAACCCGATGCGCTTGCCCGACAGGCGCAGCCCGCGCGTGTCGGCCGTCTCCTTCGCCGCCCCCGACGGGGAGGTGGCGATGCGGGTCCGCCTGACCAGCACCGCGCGGCCCCAATGGCCGACCCGTTCACGGCCGTCCGCGATCAGCATCCCGGTGAACCCGAGCGCCGCGATGATGAACGCGGGCCAGCTGATCGGGTCCGGCAGGATCGTGGCCGGGACCGTGGCCAGCGCCAGCATCGGCAGCCCGGCCAGCGCCGCCCGCCGCAGCCGCGCGGCGAACAGGTCCACCAGGATCGCGATGAGCCCCACGCCGCCGGTCGTCAGCAGCGCGATGCCCTCGTTGGCCGGCACCGGCGCGGCGAACCGCTGGATGTCGGTCCAGCCCGTGGCCAGCAGCTTGGCCAGCTCCACCACCGACCCCTTGGTCGGCACCACCCACGCCCACGCCTTGTCCGAGGCGTACGCGAGCGTCAGGTAGATCAACATCGAGGCGACGCTCACCAGGGCCGCCGCCCACGCGGGCAGCGACAGCCGCCCGCTCACCAGGCTGCCGGCCATCACGGCCAGCACGGCGCCCAGCGAACCCCAGAACCACGCCCCGCCCTGGAACAGCGGGTACAGCAGGATGGCCGAGCAGAACGTGGCCACCGCCGCCGCGACCGACAGCCTCATGCCGTACCTCCCGCCGTCACCGGCGCGACCCATGACCTCATGCCGCGCCTCCCGCCGGGCTCAGCGCGTACCGTCCCCGGTTGGCGGCGTCCTGCCACACCGACGGGAGCGGCACGCCGGCGGGCAGGCGCACGATGCGCCACCCGTAACCGGCCAGCACGCCCTGCACCGCCTGGTAGTTCTCCGCCGCGCCCGGCTCGGCGCCGTCCCACGTGTCCACGTCCAGCAGCACCGCCACACCGGTGATGCCGCTGTGCCTGAGCCTGGCCAGGTCCCTGGCCTCCTCCGGGTCCAGCGAGCCGAGCACGGCCACGATCAGCCCGTCGCCGCCGCCCTGCCGCAGCGCGGACACGCCCATCTCCAGCGAACGGGCCTGGCTGTGCCGCACCACCGCGAGGGTGTCCAGCAGCGACCAGCTCAGCCCCGTGTCGGTCAGGTGCTCGGCGCCCTGGTCGGTGACCAGCCGCAGGCCCAGGCCCTCATGCGCCAGGTGCACGCCGATCGAGGCCGCCGCCGAGACCGCCACCTCGAACGAGGAGCGCGGCCCCTCGCCCCGGTGCGCGTAACGGCGCGTGTCCAGCAGCAGCGCGCCACGGCTCTGCCACTGCTGCTCCTCGCGCCGCACCATCAGCTCGCCGTGCCGCGCCGTCGAGCGCCAGTGCACCCGCCGCAGGTCGTCGCCCTGCCGGTACTCGCGCGGGGCCACGTCGTCGTCGCCGGCCGCCGCCACGCTCCTGGTGCGGCTGTCGCCGCCACCGGTCCACTCGCCGGACAGCCGTACGTGGGGCAGCGCCACCACCTGCGGCGTCACCACCAGCGTGTCGCTGATCGTGAACGCCCGGGTCAGCTCCACCAGCCCGAACGGGTCGGTGATCCGCACCGACAGCGGGCCGATCGTGTACCGGCCGCGCAGGTCCGACCGGACCCGGTAGTCGATCTCGCGGATGCCGCGCGACTCCACCCGGTCCAGCACGAACCTCGGCCGCACGCCCAGCGCGTACGGCACCGTGTCCTCGATCAGCAGCAGACCGGTGGGCAGCCGGGTCACGTTCTCCAGGCGCAGCGTCACCGTCGCCTCGCCGCCCACCTCCGCCCTGGCCGGGTCCAGGCGCCGGGCGCAGCTCAGCCGGTAGCGGGTGCGCGAGGCCACCATCGCGGCCAGCAGCGGCAGCGCCGTCACCAGCACCCCGATCCTGAACAGGTCGTTCTCGCCCAGCAGCACGGCCATCACCAGCGCGGCCACACCGGAGGCGAGGAACGAGCGTCCTCTGGAGGTCAGCGCCCGCAGTCCCGCCCTCACCGCGCCACCCCCGTCGGGGCCGTTTTCATCAGGGCCGCTTTCATCAGGACCGCTTCCATCAGGGCCGCCCCCGTCAGGCCCGCCCTCACGATGCTCGCGTCTCCGGCACCGGTACGCGCCTGACCAGCTCGGTCACCACCTGCTCGGGCAGGCGGCGCTGGCCCTGGGCCTCCACGCTGGGCAGCAGCCGGTGCGCCAGCACGGGCACCGCCAGCTCCTGGAGGTCGTCCGGGATGACGTAGTCACGCCCGGCCAGCGCCGCGTTCGCCCTGGCCGCCCGTACGAGCTGCAGCGTCGACCGCGGGGAGGCGCCCAGGCGCAGGTCGGCCGAGTGACGGGTGGCCACCACCAGGTCGATGGCGTACTTCTTGACCGCCTGCGAGACGTACACGCCGCGCACCGCCTCGATGAGCGCGCGCACCTCGGCGGTCGTCGCGACCGGCTCCAGCTTGTCCAGCGGCGAGGTGCCGCCGTGCACGTCGAGCATCTCCAGCTCGGCCGCCGGCTCCGGGTAGCCCATCGCGATCCGCGCGGTGAAGCGGTCGCGCTGCGCCTCCGGGAGGGGATAGGTCCCTTCCATCTCGATCGGGTTCTGCGTGGAGATCACCATGAACGGCGCGTCGAGCGCGTACGTCACGCCGTCGACGGTGACCTGGCGCTCCTCCATGCACTCGAGCAACGCCGACTGGGTCTTGGGCGAGGCCCGGTTGATCTCGTCGCCCACGACGATGTTGGCGAACACCGGCCCGGGCTTGAACTCGAACTCCCGGGTCTGCTGGTTGTAGGCGCTCACACCGGTGATGTCGCTGGGCAACAGGTCGGGGGTGAACTGCACCCGGCGCACCGGGCAGTCGATGGACTTCGCCAATGCCTTGGCCAGCATGGTCTTGCCGACACCGGGCACGTCCTCGATCAGCAAATGACCTTCTGCCAGCAGAACGGTCACGGTGAGGCGGACGGCGTCCCCTTTGCCCTCGATCACCGACTCGATCGCGTGCCGAATCCGGTGTGCGGTGGAGACCAGCTCGTCGAGCTGGGGAGGGACGTCATGGGTTACTGCCACCAGGCCTCCATGAGAAGTGCTACGGCAGTCCCGCGCGCGAGGATGTCATTGCGGGAGCCATGCCATTCCTTTTCCATTGTGTGTACGACCCTACGACGCTGTGGGTTCTGGAGCGACTTTTGTGGATATTCCAGAAGACCTGCTCCGGTTCCGGTTCTTGTGTCGTACGGGTGCGAATCTGGTGACACGAGCCCTCTCGCGGCGCTCCACTTTCCTCCACACGGGGCCGGCCGAAGCGTGGTATGCGGTAATTCCAAGGTCATTTCAACCCTCGACACGCCCATGAGGGTTCTGTCGAGCCCCACCGCGCTCCACCCCGCTCCGACGCTCTGACCTGCGCAAACGTGAAGCAAACCGGTGGCGACCAGGGTTGGAATCAGTTGACGGTGGGGAGAAGTGGAGTATGGTGGTGCGCAGTGGAGGGCCCGGTGCGCCAGCGCTGAGCGCTTCGCTAGGCACGGGAGGTGGCGCCGATGTTCCTCGGCACCCACCAGCCGCGCCTGGACGACAAGGGACGGCTGTTCCTGCCGGCTAAGTACCGTGAGGAGCTGGCGGAGGGTCTTGTGATCACCAAAGGCCAGGAGCGATGCCTCTACGTCTTTCCCGTGGAGGAGTTCCAGCGCATTACCGAGGCTCTCAGCACCGCCCCGGTCACCGCCAAGGCGGTGCGTGACTACAGCCGCGTCTTCTTCGCCAGCGCGTCCGACGAGACGCCTGACAAGCAGGGGCGCATCACCATCCCGCAGGGCCTGCGCCAATACGCGGGACTCGTGCGCGACTGCGTCGTCATCGGGGCCAACACCCGGCTGGAGATCTGGGACGCCCAAGCCTGGGACACCTATCTCAGCGCGCAGGAGCAGGCGTTCGCCGATCTGTCGGAGGAGGTGCTGCCAGGGATTCTCTAGAGCCACGGTCGATCCGTCGGAGATGTCGTTCGGCGAGGTCTCCACCCGCAACCACTGCCCGCCAGCTGATGCACCTTCCCCGGTGTCAGATGGCAGGCGTCCACGAAGAGGGTGCGGATGGGGACCTGGCCGGACGGCGCCGGGTGGGGGCCAGGTGGGCCGAGGATCGTCCGTTACGCGTCATCCGCGAGCAAGGACGCGAGAGGGGGGTTGGAGATGTACGAAACCACAGGCACAGGCGGTCACGTACCGGTCATGCTCGACCGCGTACTGGAGCTGATGGCTCCGGCGCTGACCGGTTCCCGGCCCGTCGTCGTCGACGCCAACCTCGGCCTCGGTGGTCACTCGGAGGCCCTGCTCGCCCGTCATCCGTCCCTTCACCTGATCGGCATCGATCGCGACCCTTTCGCGATCGAGTTCTCCACGCGCAGGCTCGCCGCCTACGCCGACCGCGCCACGCTGGTCCACACCACGTCCGACCGGCTGGCCGAGGTGCTGGCCGAGGCGGGCCTGGAGAGCGTCGACGGGGTGCTGTTCGACCTCGGGGTGTCCTCGCCGCAGCTGGACGAGGCCGAGCGCGGGTTCGCCTACTCCTACGACGCTCCGCTCGACATGCGGATGGACACCGACCAGGAGCTCACCGCCGAGAAGGTGGTCAACACCTACTCGGCCGGGCAGTTAACCCGGATCCTGCGCGAATACGGCGAAGAACGATTCGCGCCGCGTGTCGCGAGCCTAATCATCAAGGAACGGGGCAAGGACCCCATAACTTCTACTAAGCGGCTGGCTGAGATCGTCCGCCAGGCGATACCAGCCGCGACCCGGCGTACCGGGGGTAACCCCGCCAAACGAACTTTTCAGGCGCTGCGCATCGAGGTGAACGCGGAGCTCGTCGCCCTGGAGGCGGCGCTGCCCGCGGCCCTCGACGCGCTGGCGCTGGGTGGGCGAGTCGTCGTGCTCTCCTACCACTCCCTGGAGGACCGGCTCACCAAGCAGGTCCTCGTGGCGCGAACCAGGGACACCAGCCCGCCCGGGCTGCCCGTCCCACTGCCGGCGCACCAGCCGCGGTTCCGCCTGGTGACGAGGGGAGCAGAGCTCCCAGGCGAAGAGGAGGAGGCCCGCAACCCGCGGGCGGCCTCGGCCCGGCTACGGGCGGCAGAGAGGATCCGTGTTGACCACGAGGACTGAGCAGGAGACCAGGCGGGGCGCGCCCGTCCGCGGCGCCTCGTCCGCGCAGGGTCGTACGACGGCCCCGCGCGGCCCCGGCGTGCCTCACCAGTCCAAGCCCATGCCGCGCCCGCGGCCCGGCGAGCCCGAAGGCGGCCCTGTCAAGGACGGCACCGTCAAGGGTGGCACGGTCAAGGGCGGCACGGTCAAGGGCGGGCCCGTCAAGGACGGCGCCACCACGACGCGGCCCGACCGGACCCGTGACGGCGCGACCACGACACGGCCTGAGCGGACGCGTGACGGGGCGGCCGGCGCGCGGCCCCGTGGCGAGCGCGCCGCGGCCTCGCGCCCGGCGCTCAAGCGGCGGC
>NZ_JAHKRL010000019.1 GCF_019396405.1 Nonomuraea rhizosphaerae
CGAGAACGTGCGGCACCTGGGGGTCATCGTGGACCACGCGGGGGCGGAGCTGACCGTGTTCGGCGGCGGCTCGCCGCGCCCCGCCACCGTGCAGGCCACCGACTGGCCGCTGCAGAAGACCGCGCAGGGCGGCTGGTCGCAGCGGCGCTACGAGCAGGCCGTGGAGGAGGCCTGGTCGGAGAACGCCGCAGCCGTCGCGCACGAGGTGGACGAGCAGGTCAGACGGCTCGGCCTGGAGGTGGTCATCGTCGCGGGCGAGCCGAGGTCACGCTCGATGCTCGTCGACCATCTCGGGACGAAGTCCGCCGACCGCACCATGATGGTCGAGCACGGCAGCCGCGCCGATCACGGGCAGTTCGAACGTGACGCCGAGACCGCGCTCGACACCTATCTCGACCGCAGGCGGGCCGAGCTGCTCGACCGCTACCGCGAGGCGAGCGGCCCCACCGGGGTGGCCCAGGTCGCGCGCGCCCTGCGGGAGGGCAGGGTGCACGCGGTGCTCATGCCGGGTGAGATGGACCACCCGGTGTGGATCGGCGAGGGCGGCACGCAGCTGTCCACGGACGCGGGCGAGATGCGCCTGTGGGGCGTGGAGCAGCCGCTCCAGGAGCGCGCGGACTCGGCGCTGGTCAGGGCCGCGGCCATGACCGACGCCGAGCTGTGGTTCACCCCCGAGGTCTCGGACGTCTCGGCGGTGATCAGGTACTGATGACCACTTCGAGGGTCCTGGGCCCGTGCACGCCCTCGACCCGGTTGAGCTCGATGTCGCTGGTGGCCGACGGCCCGCTGATCCAGGTGAGGGGGCGGGCCGGGTCGAGCCTGGCCACCGCCTCCGGCACGCCGGAGACGATCTGGTCGGCCCGCACCACGCACAGGTGGTAGTCGGGCACCAGCGTCTGGGCCCTGCGGCCCTGGCCGGGCCCGGTGTCCAGGACGATCGTGCCGGTCTCGGCGATGGCCACCGCGCAGCCGGTGAGCACCCCGTCGGCGGCGTCGAGCTCGGCGACGGAGGTCCCGCCGATCCCCCGCGGCCAGTCGGCCGGCAGCCCTTCCGGCACGATCATCCGCCGCTCACCGACCAGCTCGGCGAGCCTGCCCGGCACCTCGGCCGCAGGCACGACGTGCACCACCGCGCGGTAGTCGTCGACCCTCTCGGCGAAGAGCCCCACCAGGTCGCTCACCTGGTTGGACATGCGGTAGCCGCGCGGGACGGACGTCTCGGGCGCGCCCGCCACGGCCCGGCGGACCTTGGCCAGGATCTCCTCACGCGCGCTCATTGCGCTCCCACCAGTCTCTGAACGATTCCTCGGGAATGTCGGGCAGGTCCCGCGTGTCGGTCCACGCCGACAGCGGGCCGGGCAGCCGCTTGGGCACCAGCTTGCGGAAACGGGTGGCCAGGCGCTGCGCCTTGGCCAGGCGTACCTGGTCGTTGAGTATCCAGCCCGCGACGCGCATGCCCGCGCGCTCGGCCGGCTTGTGGCGGACCTTGGCGCGCAGGTCCACGAGCACCTCGGGGATGTCGATCGCCACCGGGCACGCCTCGAAGCAGGCGCCGCACAGGCTGGAGGCGTACGGCAGCGAGGCGTCCAGCTCCGACGACATGCCCCTGAGCTGCGGGGTGAGGATGGCGCCGATCGGGCCGGGATAGACCGACCCGTACGCGTGGCCGCCGGCCCGCTCGTACACGGGGCACACGTTCAGGCAGGCCGAGCAGCGGATGCAGCGCAGCGCCTGGCGGCCCACCTCGTCGGCCAGCACGTCGGTGCGGCCGTTGTCGAGCAGCACCAGGTGGAAGTCCTGGCCCTCGACGGAGCCGGTCCACATGCTGGTGTAGGGGTTCATGCGCTCGCCGGTGGAGCTGCGCGGCAGCAGCTGCAGGAAGACCTCCAGGTCACGCCAGGCGGGCAGCAGCTTCTCGATGCCGACCACGCTGATCAGCGTCTCGGGCAGCGTCAGGCACATGCGGCCGTTGCCCTCGGACTCCAGCACCACGAGCGTGCCGGTCTCGGCGACCATGAAGTTGGCGCCGGAGATGGCGACCTTGCTCTTGAGGAAGCGTTCGCGCAGGTGGAGCCGAGCGGCCTCGGCCAGGGCGCGCGGCTCGTCGGTCAGCCCCTCGGGGACCTTCTCCATCTTGTCGAGGAAGATCTCGCGGATCTCGGCCCGGTTGCGGTGGATCGCGGGGACCAGGATGTGGCTCGGGAAGTCGTCGCCGAGCTGCACGATCAGCTCGGCGAGGTCGGTCTCGTACGCGGTGACGCCCTGGGCGGCCAGCGCCTCGTTGAGCCCGATCTCCTGGGTGGCCATCGACTTGACCTTGACGACCTCGGTCTCGCCGGTGGCCTTGATCAGCTCGCCGACGATGCGGTTGGCCTCGTCGGCGTCGCGGGCCCAGTGGACGTGGCCGCCCGCGCGGGTCACCGCCTCCTCCATCTGGACCAGGTAGCGGTCGAGGTGGCGCAGCGTCTCGTCCTTGATGGCCTTGCCGGCCGCGCGCAGCTCCTGCCAGTCGGGCAGCTCGCCGACGACGTTGGCGCGCTTGCCCCGGATGGTGTGGGTGGCCTTGCGGAGGTTGTAGCGAAGCTGCGAGTTCTGCACAGCCTTAGCCGCATTTTTCGGGAAACTGCCGGGCATGCCGAGGAATGTCGAACTCATTGCGCCTCCTCCGTGGCCGCCAGGATCTCGGCTAGATGCATGATCCGTACGCCGGTCCGCTGGCGGTTGAGCGTGCCGCCGATGTGCATCAGGCAGGAGTTGTCGGCCGCGCACAGCACCTCGGCGCCCGTGCCGAGCACGTTGCGCACCTTGTCGGCGCCCATGGCGGCGGAGACGGCCGGGTTCTTGACCGCGAACGTGCCGCCGAAGCCGCAGCACTCCTGCGCCGCGGGCAGCTCGACCAGCTCCAGGCCCCGGACGTTCTGAAGCAGCCTGGTCGGGCGGTCGCCGAGGTGGAGCCCTCGGAGTGAGTGACACGTCGGGTGATATGTCACCCGGTGCGGGAAATATGCGCCTACGTCGTCGACTTTCAGGACGTCGATTAGAAACTCCGACAGCTCGTGCACCTTCGGCGCGACCTCGGCCACGGCCGTCGCTCCCCTGCTGCCCGGCCGGACGAGCTTGGGGTACTGCTCGCGCACCATCGCGGCGCACGATCCGGACGGCGCGACGACGGCGTCGTACCCGGCGAACACCTCGGTGAAGTGCCGCGCCAGCCGCACGCCCTCGTCGCGGTACCCCGTGTTGACGTGCATCTGGCCGCAGCACGTCTGGGCCGCGGGGAAGTCCACCTCGCAGCCGAGCCTGCGCAGGAGCGACACGACGGCCTTGCCGGTGCCGGGGAAGAGCGTGTCGTTCACACACGTGATGAACAGGGCGACTCGCACGACTCTCCTTCCGAGGTATGGTCGGACCACAGTATGGTCAGACCATATCAGGGAAGACAGTCCGGTATCAGGGGGAGACATCGGACGGTTATCAGGGGAGACATCGGTGGACGACTGGCGTCCTGTACGGCGTACCCGGACGTTCGAGGACGTGCTCGCGCAGATCGAGCAGCGCATCGCCGAGGACGGGCTCACCGTCGGCGACCGCCTGCCCGCCGAGCGCAGCCTGGCCGAGCAGCTCGGGGTCAGCCGCTCGTCCGTGCGGGAGGCCATGCGCGTGCTGGAGACGCTCGGCGTCGTGTCCTCGCAGGTGGGGCGGGGGCCGGACGCGGGCGCGGTGCTGACCTCCCGGCCGGACACCGCGCTGACCGACCTGCTGCGGCTGCACCTGGGGCTGGCCAGCCTGGAGATGCGCGAGGTGATCGACACCCGGCTGATGATCGAGCGCTGGGCGGCGGCCGGCGCGGCCACGGCCCGCGCCGGCACCTCCCGCCTCGCCGACGCC
>NZ_JAHKRL010000160.1 GCF_019396405.1 Nonomuraea rhizosphaerae
GCCCGCGACGTCGCCGGCGGCCTGAGCGGTGCTGGCCAGGCCAGCAGCCAGCAGACCGGTGGCCAGAATGGCGCCACCGGCAGGGAGGAGGATGCGCTTCACGGTAACTCCTTGCGCTGTCGTGGAACGCCTCTTGCGTCCCATGCGTCAGTAAAGGGATAGCCAGGAACATACAGTGTCGATCTTGGGAACTGGTAGCTGCTTTGAGAGGAAAAGCAGCGCTAAGTCGGGCGTGATCGTTCTGTGATGTTTAAGTGGCGATAGAGGGTGACTTGCCGGAACTGCCGGACGCGCCCGTTTCCGCAGATCAACATAAGGAAGTTGTCAGTGTGACTGCGGAGACCCCAGAGCCACCCTGCGGATCGATCTCGGGCGAATGTGACGCAGATCACATCGACTTGATGGCACCGTCCGGGCGCGCCGTGCGTCCAAACGCCCTTCAGATTTGCGGGGCGGCTCCGTACGTCCCTCTCCGAGGGGCTGTAGAGGCCGCTGAGCGACTTTCTGGGCGGAACCTGAGGGCTGCCTCGCCGCTCCCTGTGAGTGGTTCCTGGAACGCCGAAGGGCCCGGCGGTTGCCGGGCCCTTCGTGAGTTACCGAGATACGTACCGACCTGTGCCGGTCGCTACGGCACTTAGATGATCTTGCCGGACCACACGTTCGCCGCGGCCTTGTAGACCGTGGCGGTCTCGCCGTCGAAGTACGGCGAGGAGATGTAGTCGACGCGCTTGTTGCCGTCCTGGTCGTTGAAGGTGCTGGTGACACCGTTCACGTAGCCGAGACGCTTGGCGTTGCTGTAGTTGAGGAGCCAAGGACCACCGTCGGCGCCCTCGGTCATCGCGCACTTGAGCGCGATGTGCTCCTCGATCTTCTTGGCGGCCGAGCCCACGACCTTCTTGCTGGTCTTGCCGTAGCACCACTTGGGCGTGATGCCGGTGTAGTTCTTGTGGCCGTCGGGGTGCGGCGCGGCCGGGTAGCCGAACACGCGCACGTACTTGCCGGTGGGCTGGTTCCAGGAGACACCCTGGCCGCCGACCGCGTCACCGAGACGGCCCGCGTCCTTCGCGGCGCCTTCGATGATGAAGAACTCGGTCTTGTAGAACTTGGTCGCCGTGCCGGGCTTGTACCACTGCTGCACGAAGTAGTGGGTGATGGTCCAGTTGCCACGGGCGTCCTTGGCCACGGTGGCCGGGTACTTCGACGAGTCCTTCTCGGCGGCCTTCTTGTACGCGGCGGCCTCGGAGTCGGTCACGATCTCGGTGACGGGCTCACCGAACTTGAAACCGTTGCCCTTGCCCACGCGGGCGAACTTGTACTTGTTCGCGTTGACCTCGACCTTGGTGACCTCGGCGCCGGGGAAGTCCGGGCCGGTCGGCTCGGCGTCCGAGCCGCGCTTGGCCCAGCACGCCTCGATCGAGGTGGGGTCGAGCTTGCACGCGCGGAACTCGTCGCGGGAGATCTCGACGTCCTTGGCGTCCTTGATGCCCGTGTACTTGTCCCAGTCGGCCTTGGAGACCTTCTTGGCGGTGCCACCGCTGAGCTGGATGCCGTTGTAGACGGTCACGAACGCGTAGTCGCGGTCGTAGTCCTCGTACACGTCGAAGTCGTAGTGGGTGAAGGCCTGCTTACCCACGTAGATCCCGAACGGCGTCTTGCCCTGGTAGTAGCCGGGCACGAAGACCCACTTGGACATGACGTCCGAGTTGGTGGCGGTGTCGTAGACGCAGTGGCCGGCCGTGGCGACCAGGTTGCGGTACTTCGACTGCACGGAGGTGGCCGAGCACCAACGCTTCTCGCCCTTGCTGTTGACGAAGAACACCTTGCCGATGGTCTTCGGCATGTTGACGTTCTGCACCTTGGCCGTGGTCTTCTTCTCCTCGCCGATCGGCGTGGAGGAACCCGGCTTGGTGTCGGCGCTGTAGCCGCCCTTGCTCTGCAGCTTGGCGACGTCGCCCGCGTCCCAGACGTTCGACTCCTTGGCGGCCTTGAGGGCGGCGCCATTGGTGGCGGCCCAGAAGTCGGCGATCGCCTTGGCGTCCGCTGCGCTCTTCGCCATCGGGTCGGAGGCAACGTCGCTGGTGGCCTGGGCAGTGCCGGCCAGACCGGCGGCCAGCAGACCGGTAGCCAGGATGGCGCCACCGGCGGGGATGAGGATGCGCTTCAAGGGAACTGCTCCTTGCTCTGTCGTGGGACGCAACACGCGTCCCATGCGTCAGTAAAGGGATAGCAAGGAACATAGCGCGGTGATCTCCGCAGGTAAAAGCGGATCTGCGCCATTGGTAAGGCGCCCTCCCCGCCGTGACCATTCCGTGACCAGTCAGAGATATTAGCGGACAGTGACCAAAACACCACGTTTTCGCTGCGTATTGGTGGGTACAGTCACAGACCCCTCCGAGTACATGTTCCGTCATGCATCAGGTTGATGTGACATAGATCACAGGAACCAGATTTGGGCGGCTCCCGTCTAATATCGCCGGACCCCTGAGAATGATCATGAAAAAAGGAGGCCCGGCCGAAGCCGGACCCCCTCGGGGAGAGCGGGACGCGTTACTTGTAGAGCTCGCCGTTCGGGCCGACGATCTTGCCCGACCAGGTGTTCTTGGCCGAGTTGTAGACCGCCGCCGTCTCGCCGTCGAAGTACGGCGAGGTGACGTAGTCGATCCGGTCGTTGCCGTCCTGGTCGGCGAACGTGCTGGTCACGCCGTTGACGTAGCCCAGACGCTTGCTGTTGCTGTAGTTCGCCAGCCAGGGGCCGCCGTCGAAGCCGGGCGTCACGGCGCACTTGAGGCCGATGTGCTCCTCGATCTTGAGCCACGGCGCGCCGACGGCCTTCGCGGTGGTCTTGCCGTAGCACCACTTCGGCGTCACGCCGCTGTACGGCTTGTTGCCGTCGGGGTGCGGGCCCGCCGGGTAGCCGAAGGCGCGCACGTACTTGCCGGTGGGCTGGTTCCAGGAGACGCCCTGGCCGCCGACGACGTCGCCGAGCCGGCCCGCGTCCTTGGACAGCAGGATGTAGTAGCGCCCGCCCCAGCTGCGCTTCGGGCCGACGAAGCGCTCGTAGTCCTTGCGGTCCACCTGCTTGACGCCGTTGAACTGGATGCCGTTGTAGACGGTCACGAACGCGTAGTCGCGGTCGTAGTCCTCGTACACGTCGAAGTCGTAGTGGGTGAAGGCCTGCTTGCCCACGTAGATCCCGAACGGCGTCTTGCCCTGGTAGTAGCCGGGCACGAAGACCCAGTTGCCGAGCAGGGCCTTGTTGCTGTCGGTGTCGTAGACGCAGTGGCCGGCGGTGGCGACCAGGTTGCGGTAGTTCGACTGGATGGAGGTGGCCGAGCACCAGCGGAACTTGCCCTTGCCGTCGACGAAGAAGACCTTGCCGACCGTCCTGGGCATGTTGACGTTCTGGACCTTGGCGGAGGTCTTTTTCTCCTGGCCGATCGGCGCGGCGGTGCCGGGCCTGCCGTCAGGGCTGTAACCGCCCTTGGAGACGACCTTGCGCACCTCCTTGGCGTCCCAGGTGTAGGCGGTCGCGGAGCGGAGGGCGGCGAAGTTCGAGGCGGCCCAGAAGGACGCGACGGAGGAGGCCTGCTGCGTGTTGCGGGCCATGGGGTCGGTGGCGATGTCGTCTTGTGCCTGAGCGGTGTTCGCCAGGCCCGCGGCCAACAGGCCGGTCGCCAGGACGGCGCCACCGGCCGGGAGAAGGATGCGCTTCAAGGGAAACTCCAGACGCGGGGGCGTCTGTAACACCCCCACAACGCGACAAACGGACAAGCCGGGAACTTATCGGGCTGACTCTGGTCATGGGAATTACCCGTTGGCCCGGTCAGGGGATCTGATCATGGCCGTTACCGGTCCGAGATCAGATACCGGCTGATCACTGTGGGTGGCGAAACGCAGTGTGTGGCTTACGTCACACTTTGCGGTGTTGTGATCGCCCCGGCGCGTCGGTAGACCTCACCGGTCGTGGCGTTGAAGGTGGGCGACGACACCGCGTCGAACCCGCCCTTGGCGTCCCTGTTCCAGGTCAGGCTGTTGACTCCGTTGAGGAAGCCGAGCTTGGTGCCGTCCCGGTAGTTGAGCAGCCACGGCCCGCCGCTCGCGCCCGCGCTGAAGTTGCACGGCTGGATCTGCACGCCGTACTGCAGGTCGAGGCTGGGGGCGGCGGTGCGCTGCGAGCTGCCCGTGCACGACCGCAGCGTCAGGCCGTTGAACGGGCGGGTGCCGTCCGGCTGCGGGCCGGCCGGGTAGCCGAAGGCGGAGTACGTCAGGGCCAGCCCCTTGCCGAGCGTCAGGCCCTGGCCGCCGACGTTGTCCTGGAGCCTGCCCACGTCCTGCATGGTGAGCTGGCCGTTCTTCTCCACCCACTTGAAGCCGCGGTGCACGGTCACGAACGCGTAGTCGAAGTCGTAGTCGGCCTTGCCCGGCCAGTCCTCGTGCATGGTGATCGCGGCGCCGACGTAGATGCCGTCAGGGGTCTCGCCGGTGGAGGTCGGGTTGGGGACGAAGATCCAGTAGCCCGCCGGCTTGGCCTGGCGCGAGTCGTACGCGCAGTGCCCGGCGGTCGCCACGACGCTGCGGTTCTTGGCCGCGACGGAGCTGGCCGAGCACCAGTACTCCTTGTCGCCGAAACGGAAGAAGACCTTGCCCATGGTCCTGGCGGGCGAGGAGCCCCGCGGGAGGACCGGCGCGACGGACAGCAGGCTCTGGGGCTTCTTGGCCGCGACCGCCTGGCTGGGCACGGCGACCGCGCCGGCGCTCCTGGGAGTGGTGGCGCCGCCGGAGGAGGAGGACTGTGAGCCCGGAGTGGCGGGCGCGTAGCTGTCGGCGTGCCTCAGCTTCTCCGGCTTCCAGTACTCGGCGACCTTCTTCATGTCCGCCAGGCTCTTGGCCAGGGTGACCGAATAGACCCGGCTGTTGGTGGCGGAGGTGGCGGCCACGGCGGTCCCCACCAGGGCAGGCAGCATCAGCAGCGCGCTGAGGGCAGCCGCTACCAGGTGCCAGGCCCGGGGGATCATGAAAATGCCTTGCCTTTGGGGTTCGTTCTACTGGGGGTTGTATCGGTGGATTTTTCCAGATCACTCACTGTATTGCAGCTCGGATGAAGATTCGTTATCTGATCAAGCGTGACTTGCGTCGCATAAGGAGTGCGTCAAGGGTTCCTGTACAGATAGCACGTGTCGGTCGTTGTCGCAGGTCAGAGGAACGGGAGAGGCTGCGGGCATGCGCCGACTTCTGTGTCTCGCCGTTCTTTCCTGTACGGCATTCGCCGCCGCTCCCGCCGCTCTCGCGATGCCGGATCGAGACGGTCCGCGGTATTTCTTGATCACTGTTGGATCGCGTACGGCCACCCTCTCCTGCGCTCCCGGATGGTCCGATCCGGCGTGCACCGCGCTGGAGCGGGCCGGTGGCGACCCGGGCCGGCTGCAGCGGCGGGAGGGGGCCTCCTGCACGATGGAGTACAGCCCGGTCCACGCCACGGCGACGGGGGTGTGGGACGGGCGGGAGTACCAGTACGAGCGGACGTTCTCCAACGCCTGTGAGCTGGCCGTCACCACCGGACCGGTGTTCCAGATATGAGCCTTCCGTGAAAGGTCTGAGCCCTTCGCGAAGGGTCTGAGCCTTCCGCGCAGAGGCGGGCCCCGGCCAGGAGAGCGGCCGGGGCCCGTGATGGGTGCTACCCGTGGATCATCACGGCATGTTGCCGCTCCACCGGTTCGCTGCGGCCTTGTACACCTTGTAGGTGTCGGTGTTGAAGTACGGCGACGAGATGCGGTCGTAACGGTCGTTGCCGTCCGTGTCCCACGCGACGCTGTTGACACCGATCAGGTAACCCGTGCGGGTCGAGCTCTTGTAGTTGTAGAGGAACGGTCCGCCGCTGGCGCCGGCGGTGAAGGCGCACTTGAAGCCGATGTGCTCCTGAAGGTTGTACTTGGGGGCCTCGGGCATCGGGGTGGTCTTGCCGTAGCACCACTTCATGGTGCGGCCGGTGAAGGGCTTGTCGCCGTCGGGGTGCTCGCCGGCCGGGTAGCCGAACGAGTAGACGTTGACCTTGGTGCTGCGGTTCCAGGTGAAGCCCTGGCCGCCGACGTTGTCACCGAGGCGGCCGACGTTCTTCCTGGTCAGCTGCCACTTGCCGTTGACCTTCTCCCACTTGACCTTGATGCCGTTGAAGACGTTGACGAACGCGTAGTCGTAGTCGTAGTCCTCCTTCACCACGAAGTCGTCGTGCGCGTTGAACGTCTTGGCGGCGTAGATGCCGTAAGGGGCCTTGCCCTCCCAGACCTTGTTGCCGTCCCAGTACGACGGGATGAAGATCCAGTTGTCGTAGAAGGTGTTGAACTTGGTGTCGTAGACACAATGGGCCGAGGTGGCCACGAGGTTGCGGTACTTGCCCTGCACGGAGCTGGCCGAGCAGTAGCGCCAGCTGGCCGGGTGAGCCGGGTTGGTGTGGGGCAGCGTGAAGAACACGCGCCCGACCGTGTTGGGCAGGTTGACCTGCTTGCTCTTGACCTTCTTGGTCTTCTCCTCGCCGATCGGGGCGACGGTTCCGGGCGGGCCGTCGGGGGTGGAGTTACTGCCCTTGACGCCTCGGGAGGTGGCGTCGAGGTTGGCGTCGTAGTCGGTGGCCAGCTTGATGCGGTCGGGCGTCCAGAACTGGACGGCCTGCGACGCGGGCGTGGCCGCGTCCTTGGACACGACGTCGGAGGGTGAGGTCGCGTTGGCGGCGCTGCCGCCGACCATCCCCGCGGCCAGGCCGATGGCCATCAGTCCGGCGAGCGGGATCGCGATACGCCTTGCTCGGGAAAACATGGAGCTCCTCTCAGTTCTCGGCGGCCCAGAGCGGGGTACGGCGCCCCGGTGGGCCAGGAAAACGTTGGGAACGTTAATGAATGGCGCAACCCGTCGGCCAGGAAACGACGCCAAAAAGCATGGCCCGGTTCCGTTCCGTTATATAAATAGCTGATTCGCATGTATTCACAGAAAGCATCTCCGCAGGTGGAGGCGGAGTTTTATTTTCTGTGACATCACCGGTAACAGTAATTATCAAAAGTCACTGCTTACCAACCGAATCTTGTTCTGGTTCAATGGTCACATGGATCCACGCACCCCCTGCCTCATCGGCGCGGCCCAGCGGACCGTACGCGAGCAGCCGGGCCCGGAGCCGCTCGACCTCTGGGAGGAGGTCGCGCGCGCGGCCGCCCGCGAGGCGCGGCTGCCCGTCGAACGCCTCGACTCGATCCAGCTCGTCCACACCGACTCCTGGCAGTACGACTCGCCGGTGGGCCGCCTGGCCGAGCGCCTCGGGGCCGCGCCCCGGCACCGGGCGTACTCGATGGTCAGCGGCACGGCCCCGCAACTGCTCATCGGCGAGGCGGCGGGCAGGATCGCCGCCGGGGAGCTCGACTCGGCGCTGGTCGCCGGGGCCGAGGCGCTGGCCACGCGCCGCCACTACCGGCAGGCGGGCGAGCGCGTCCCGTGGAGCCACCCGGCCGACCCCAAGCCGCCGTACGGGTGGGAGCGGCCGCCGCATCCCGCCGAGCTGGCGCACGAGCTGTTCTTCCCGGTCCACACCTACGCGATCATGGAGACCGCCAGGCGGGCGGCCCTCGGGACGTCCCTGGCGGAGGAGATGCTCGACCGCGGGCGGATGATGGCGCCGATGACCGAGGTGGCCGCCGCGAACCCGTACGCCTGGCGGCGCACCGCCCGCACCCCCGAGGAGCTCGTCACCGGCAACCGCTTCGTCGGCTGGCCGTACACGCGCAACACCGTGGCCGTCATGGAGGTCGACCAGGCGGCGGCCGCCGTCCTGGTCTCCACCGGCCTCGCCGACAGGCTCGGCGTGCCGGACGACGGGCGTGTCTACCTGCGCGGCTGGGCCTACGGCGAGGACACGTGGGAGGTGGCGGCGCGGCCCGCGCTCGGCTCCTCGCAGGCCGTCCCGCGCACCGCCGAGGCCGCCTTCGCCCGGGCCGGGCTCGGGCTGGACGACATCCACGCGATCGACCTCTACAGCTGCTTCGCCATCGCGCTGCGGCAGGCGTGCGACGCGATCAAGCTGGACCCGCTCGACCGGCGCGGGCTGACCGTCACCGGCGGCCTGCCGTACGCGGGCGGGCCGGCCAGCAACTACGTCCTGCACTCGACGGCCACCATGGCCGGGCTGCTGCGCGCCCAGCAGGGGCACGGGCTGGTGACGGGGGTGGGGATGCACCTGACCAAGCACACGTACGCGATCTGGTCCACCGAGCCGGGCGGCGCGCTGGGCTCGGCCGCGCCCGTGTTCGTGGCGGAGTCGGTGCCGATCGTGGACGCGTACGAGGGGCCGGCCGTCGTGGCCGGGTACACGGTGGGCCACCACCGCGACGGCACGCCCGACAAGGGGATCCTCGTGGCCGACCTGCCCGAGGGCGGGCGGGCGCACGCGCACGTGCTGCGTGAGGACCTGATCGCGGACGCGGAGTCGCGGGAGCTGGTGGGGCAGCGGGTGCGTCTGACTACCGACGGTAAGGTCAATGTCGCTACCTGGTGACGGTAAAGTCGATGCAAACGTGTGAGCGAGTGACTACTGTCTGCACTTGACATATTTATGTCAGCGGCGCAGGCTGTAGTCATGCGGAGGACCACGGTGCGGATCGACGAAGCACTCCTCAACGAGGCGAAGGCGTACGCGGCGCAACAAGGACGCAGTCTCACCTCGGTGATGGAGGATGCTTTGCGGCAACTGCTCAACCGCTCCACGGAGGCGGCCGAACGGCCCCGCGTGGAGCTGCCCCTTTCCGGCGACCCCGACGGGCCGGGGCTCCAGTGGGAGCAGATCAAGGAG
>NZ_JAHKRL010000161.1 GCF_019396405.1 Nonomuraea rhizosphaerae
CCGCGGCCGCGGCGGCGCCGCCCGCGGCCGCCGTGCCCAGTTGCCCGGGGTGGACCGCCGCCGGCCTTGTCACGCACGTGACCGAGGTCTACCTGCACAAGACCGAGACGATGCGCCGGGGGGAGTGGCCGGACCCGTGGCCGCCCGACCTGTCCGGTGAGGAGCCGCTCGCGGCACTCGATCGGAGTTATGCGGAGCTGACCGGGGAGTTCGCCGCGCGCGCCCCCGGTGATCACGCGCTGACCTGGTACGACCCTGACCAAAGCGTCGGGTTCTGGATCCGCAGGATGGCGCAGGAGACGGTCGTCCACCGGATGGACGCCGAGCTGGCGGCCGGCGTGCCCGTGACGCCCGCGGCCGACGACCTGGCGCTCGACGGCGTGGACGAGGGGCTGCGCGTCATGCTCGCGTACGAGCTGGCCCTCTACCCCGACGGGTTCACCGACGTCATGCGGGACGACCTCAAGGGGGCGATCGCCGTCGTCGCCGGTGAGCGGGCCTGGATCGTACGGCCGTCCGCCGGCGGCGCTGCTGAGGACGTGGTCGAGGACGAGGCCGCCGACAAGGCCGTGGAGCGGGCCGAGGCCGTGGTGTCGGGATCACCTGACCAGGTGCTGCGCTGGCTGTGGGGGAGGGGCGACGAGATCGCCGTCGCCGGGAACCCCGAGTACGCGACGTACCTGCGCAAACTCGTCGCCGTGGCGACACAGTAGGCGACGTGACCGGCAACCTCGGCGGCCGTCCGGCCGGGAACCTCGGCGGAGGTCCGCGGCCGCACCAGGCGCGAGGGTGCGGCCGGGGAGTCTCCTGCGCGGCCTCAGCCCAGGCCGCAGAGTTCGGCGAGGCTCTTGGCCGACTTCTGGTTGTTCGGGGTGGGGGTCTGGGTCGGCCGGGAGGCCAGGGTGCGTGTGGCGCTCGGCGTCGCCGCCGACGACGAGGTGCCCGGGGAGACCGTCACGTCCGCCGCCTGCGCGCTGCGCGTCCTGGTCGAGTCGCTGATCGCCTTGGCCGTGGCCCGGCGGATCTTCACCCAGTCGGGACGCCCGGACAGGAACTCCGGCGGCACGAACTGCAGGCTGGTGATCTTGGCGCTCTTGACCTTGACGGCCAGGGCGACGAGGGGCTCCACCAGCTCCCGGGGGATGTTGGTCTGCGCGAGGCGCTTCGTCGCGTCGGCGATCTTGCCGAAGTTCTGCAGGATCTTCTGGGGCGTGGCCTGCTGGGCGAACGCGCCGATGACACAGCGCTGGCGGCTCATGCGCGAGAAGTCGTCGCTGTCCACGCGGGAGCGGCCGTACCAGAGGGCCTCCTCGCCGCTCAGCCTCCGGTAGCCCGCCCTGATCGTGCCCGCCGTGCCGAAGTGGCCACCCCACTTGATGTCGCGCTCGACCCGGATCTTGAGCCCGCCGATGGCGTCCACGAGGTCGGCGAAGCCGTACATGTTCATCAGGGCGTAGTAGTCGATCTTCAGGCCGAGCGTGTAGCCGATGACGTCCATCAGCGCGCGCGGGCCCTTGTTCTTGCCGCCCATGAGCTGGGGGTTGTCGTTGGCGTACTGCCAGATCTCGTTGAGCAGGCCGCCGTTGGGCAGCTCGATCATGTAGCCGTTCGGGAACTGCTTGTGCAGCGGCGACGACGCCGGGAAGCGCACGTGCTGGAGGTTGCGCGGCAGGCTGAACAGGACCGTGTTGCCCGTCTTGATGTCCACGCTGGCCACCGTCATGCTGTCGGTCCGCACGCCGGTACGGTCGCCGGCGGCGTCACCGCCGATGAGCAGGAAGTTCACCCGCTCCTTGCCGTCCCAGGGGTCCTCCTCCTTGATCGGCGCGACGTCGGGGTTGCTGGTGTCCTGGCTGCTGGGGAAGATCGCCTGGACCGTCTGCTTGAAGGTCAGGACGGCCTGCGCGGTCACGGCGAACGGCGCCATCACCGACACGCACAGCACCCCGACCACGACGCCGGAGACGATCTGGCCCCCCTGGTTGAGCCGGTTGGGGCTCAGCGCCACGTACGAGGTCACCACCACCACGAACCACGCCAGAGCGCCGGCCGAGGCGATGGCGATGATCGCCACCATCGCGTCGTCGCCCACCAGTGCGGCGACGTTGTCGCCGTTGCGGGTCAGGTAGTACGCCAGCCCGGCGAGCAGCAGCAACAGGTACACGCCGACCAGGATCAGGCCCGTACGGCGGCGGCCGGCCCGCAGGTGGGCGGCGCCGGGCAGGACGACCGACAGCAGCGTCCAGCCGAGCACGGAGGCCAGGGTGAGCGGCTTGGCGAACTGCGGGGCCGCCGAGGCGGGACGCCGCGGCCCGGCCTTCGCCGACCCTTTGCCACCGCCCGGCGACCCGCCACCGGACGGCCCCCCAGGTCCACCAGGGCCGCCAGATCCACCAGGGCCCCCGGGTCCACCGGGCCCGCCAGGGCCTCCGGGACCGCCGGATCCCCCACCCCCTCCCGATCCGCCCGGCCCGCCGGACCCTCCGCCGGACGAGCCGCCGCCGGACGGCCCTCTGCCGCCTCGGCCGGCACCGCCGCCCGGCCGCCCACC
>NZ_JAHKRL010000162.1 GCF_019396405.1 Nonomuraea rhizosphaerae
CTGAACGCCGCCGACGACACGGTGCTGACCGGCCAGGCGGCGCTGGCCGCCGGCCGCCACGACTTCGCCGAGGCGGTACGGCTGGCGCGGCGGGCCATCGCCGCCAACCCCTACAGCGCCCCGGCGCACGGTGTCCTGGCGGACGCGAGGACGCAGCTCGGGGACCTGAGCGGGGCGGCCGAGGCGGTGGAGCGGATGCTGGGGCTCAAGCCCGGCGTGGCCGCGTTCGCCCGCGCCTCCTACGCGGCCGAGCTGCGCGGCGACGTGGCCAAGGCGCGCGAGTACCTGGAGCTGGCCCAGGACGACGCCTACACCCCCGCCGACCTCGCCTACGCCCGCTACTACCTGGGCGAGCTGGCGCTGCACACAGGCGACCTGGCCGGGGCGGGCGACTGGTACGCCAAGGCGCTCCAGGCCTACCCCGCCTACACGCCGGCGATGGCCGGGCAGGCCAGGGTGGCCGCGCTCGGCGGCCGGACGGCCGAGGCGCTGGAGATCTACCAGCGGGTGGTCGAACGGCTGCCGCTGTCGCAGTACCTGATCGAACAGGGCGAGACCAGGATCAAGGCGGGCCAGAGCGCCGACTGGACCCTGCTGAAGGCACAACAGAAGCTGCTGCGGGCGGCGGGCGTGAAGGACGATCTGACATGGGCGGAGTTCGAGGCCGATCACGGCGACCCCAAGGCCGCCGTCAAGCACGCGAAGGCCGAGTACGCGCGCAACCCGAACCTCGTCGCCGCCGACGCGCTCGGCTGGGCGCTGTTCAGGGCGGGCAAGCCGCGCGAGGCGCTGCCCTACGCGAAGAAGGCCGCCTCCACCGGCTGGAGGAACCCGCTGATCGGCTACCACCGCGCCATGATCGAGCGCGCGCTCGGCCGGAGCGTGCGGCTCGACAAGTCCTTCGACCCGTCCCTGCCCGCGCTGGCGAGGTTCTCATGAGAGTGCTCAGGCTCGGCCTGCTGTCCGTGGTCGCGGGGCTGGTGCTGTCGATGTGCGCGTCGGTGCTGTTCGTGGCGGCGGCCCGCGCGGAGACACAGGCGGCGGCGCACCCGCTGGGCAACTTCACCGTCAACCACTACAACGGGCTGCGCCTGCAGCCGGACCAGGTCAGGAACAAGGCGGTCGTGGACGCCGCCGAGCTGCCCACCCTCCAGGCCAGGCCGTCCGTGAACGCCACGTACGCGGCCCGCACCTGCGCCGCGCTGGCCGCCGCGCAGCGGCTCACCGTCCGCGGCCAGGCCGCGCCGTGGCGGGTGGCCTCGTCGGCCTTCGCCTACCAGCCCGGCCAGGGCGGGCTCCGGACCAGTCGCCTGACCTGCGAGCTGGTGGCCTCCGTACGGGTGTCGGGCGCGGTGTCGTTCACCGACGGCTTCGAGCAGGACCGGATCGGCTGGCGTGAGATCACCGCCGTGGGCGACGGCGTCCGGCTGTCGCGCTCGGACGTGCCGGCGAAGAGCGTCAGCGACGAGCTGCGCAGATACCCCGAGGACCTGCTGACCGACCCGCTCGACCAGCGCACGGCCTCGATCGTCGCCGGCGGCGCGCTGTCCGGCGGCGCCCTGTCCGGTGGCTCGGACCCTTCGGGCGGCACGCCGCTCGGCACGATCAGCATCGGCGGGCCGATCGGGGACGCGCTGGCATGGCTGGACCGGACGTTCACCGGCCTGGTGGGCTCGGACTCGCTGACGCTGCCGCTGGGGCTGCTGGCCGTCGGGATGGCGATGGTGCTCGGGGCCGGGCACGCGCTGATCCCCGGCCACGGAAAGACGATCATGGCGGCGTACCTGGCCGGGCGGCGCGGGCGGCCGCGTGACGCGCTGGTCGTAGGCGCCACGGTGACGGCCACGCACACGGTCGGGGTGCTGGTGGTGGGGCTGCTGCTGAGCGCGTTCACGGCGCTGGCCGGGGAGTCGGTGCTGGGGTGGCTGGGGGTGGCCAGCGGGGCGCTGATCGCCTTCATCGGCGTACGACTGCTGCTGTCCACCCGCCGCTCCGGCGGCCACGGACACGGACATGGGCACGGCCACGGTCACGGTCACGGTCACGGTCACGGGCATGGACACGGCCATGGGCATGGACACGGCCATGGGCACGGGCATGAGGGGTCGACCCGTACGGGGCTGCTGGGCATGGGGATCGCGGGCGGCCTCGTGCCGAGCCCGTCGGCGCTCATCGTGCTGCTGGGGGCGATCGCGCTGGGCCGCACCTGGTTCGGGGTGGCGCTGGTCACCGCGTACGGGGTCGGCATGGCGGCGACGCTCACCGTCACCGGCCTGCTGCTGGTCAAGGTCGTGGACCGGATCGAACGGCGGGCCTCGCTGGGAGCGGGCCTGGCCGCCCGGCTGTCGCGCCTGGCCCCGCTCGGCACCGCCGGGATGGTGATCGTCATGGGCGCGGGCCTGGCGCTCCGCTCCGCGATCGCTCTCTGACGTTCTCAGTCGATCGGGGGCGTCTCGTCGTAGTCGGCGTCCCCGTCGTCCACCCGCCGCAGCCGGATGTCCTCCACCCAGGCGTAGGCGAACAGCCGGATCTCCTCGTCCCCGGTGACCTGCGCGGCGCACTCCAGCCCCGAGGCCAGCTCCAGCGGCGAGAACCCGTCCGTGAACGGCCTGCCCAGCTCCTCCAGCTCACGGAACGAGTACAGCCCGGCCGCCGAGGCGACGTAGGCCAGGTCGCCGGGCAGCCCCCATTCGTGCAGCGACCGCACGGCCAGGCCCACCTCGATGGGCGTCATCGGCGGCGCCGCGTGGAGGGCAGGTCGTGGCGGCCGGACACGAACTCCTGGAAGGCGATCTTGGCCTTGATCACCGGGCGGCGCCACCGTTCCTCGCGGTGCGTCGCCGTGGCCATCTTCCGCGACGAGCCGCCGACGAAGAACCAGTGCGCCCACGGCGAGCCCGGCCTGGCCAGCCGCACCGCGCCGACGAGCAGCAGCGGCGGCACGAACAGGCCCGCCATCCCGGTCCAGATCTTGCCCTTGAGCAGGGTGACGACGGCGAGCGCGAGGTTGGCCACGATCAGCGCGCCCGGGGCGAGAGGGGTGCCGAAGTCGAAGGTCAGCGGTCGTAAGCCGATGAGCAGCAGGCCCGTGACCGCGACCGCGATGAACACCGCGTCGACCGACGTCCGGCCCTCCTCCTCCCAGTACACGTCGTGCAGGTGCAGGATCAGCGCGAACTCGTCCAGCACCAGCGCCGACCCGACCCCGAACACGCCGGCGGCCACCGCGTACGGCACCTGCGACGCGGCCGACACGATCAGCCCGGTCACCCCGCCGACCAGCATCAGCACGACCCCGAACACCACGTGGTGGATGTGCATCTCGCCCACGTTGACGTTGCGGAACCAGCCGATCTTCGCCCTGATCAGCCGTACGTTGACCCGGGTCGCGACGAAGGCGCCGATGAGCGCGACGAAGAAACAGAACAGCGGCAGCCGTCCCGTCGCGACAATGCTCCCCTGGAACCAGTTTTCCATGACCTGTACAAATGCTACGAGCCCCGCGAAGCGCCCATGCCCTTGTAGACAGGGAAAGTCAGCATTCGATCACGTTGACGGCCAGGCCGCCGCGCGAGGTCTCCTTGTATTTGTCCAGCATGTCCCGCCCGGTGTCGCGCATCGTCTTGATCGCGCGGTCGAGGGCGACGAAGTGGCGTCCGTCACCGCGCAGCGCGATCCGGGACGCCGTGATGGCCTTGATGGAGGCCACCGCGTTGCGCTCGATGCACGGGATCTGCACCAGGCCGCCGATGGGGTCGCAGGTCAGGCCGAGGTTGTGCTCGATGCCGATCTCGGCCGCGTTCTCCACCTGCTCGGGGGTGCCGCCCATGACCTCGGTGAGGCCCGCGGCGGCCATGGAGCAGGCCGAGCCCACCTCGCCCTGGCAGCCGACCTCGGCGCCGGAGATCGAGGCGTTCTCCTTGAACAGCACGCCGATCGCGGCGGCGGTCAGGAAGAAGCGGACGATGCCGTCGTCGTCGGCGTGGGGGACGAACCGGGAGTAGTACGTCAGGACGGCGGGGATGATGCCCGCGGCGCCGTTCGTGGGAGCGGTGACGATACGGCCGCCGGCCGCGTTCTCCTCGTTGACCGCCAGCGCGAACAGCGACACCCAGTCCATCGCGTGCAGCGGGTCGGTCTCCGGCGACTCGGTCTGCAGGCGCCGGTGCAGGCGGTTGGCGCGGCGCTTGACCTTCAGGCCGCCCGGCAGCACCCCCTCCTGCATGACGCCGCGCTGGACGCACTCCGACATGACGCGCCACAGATCGAGGATCTTGGCCCGGATCTCGTCGGGGGAGCGGCCGAAGGCGCGCTCGTTCTCCATCACCAGCGCGGAGATGGACAGCCCGGTGTTGGAACAGTGCTTGAGCAGCTCCTCCCCGGTCGTGAACGGGTAGGGCAGCACGGTGTCGTCCGGCTTGATCCGGTCGGCGCCGGTGGCCTGCTCGTCCACCACGAAGCCGCCGCCGACCGAGAAGTACACCTTCTCACGCAGCGTCTCACCGGAGGAGGAGAAGGCGGTGAAGCGCATGCCGTTGGGGTGCTCGGGCAGCGAGATCTTGCGCTCGAAGACGAGGTCCTCGCCCACGACGAACGGGATCTCGTGGGTGCCGTAGAGCTTGACCGTGCCCGCCTCGCGCATCGCGGTGAGCCGCTCGTCGATGCCGTCCACGTCCACGAGCTCGGGCTTCTCGCCCGACAGCCCCAGCAGGACGGCCTTGTCGCTGCCGTGGCCCTTGCCGGTCAGGCCGAGTGAGCCGTAGAGGATCACCTCGACCCGCGCCGTACTATCGAGCAGCCCGTCGTCGTGCAGCCCGCGGGCGAACTTGTGCGCGGCGGCCATGGGCCCGCCCGTGTGGGAGCTGGAGGGGCCGATACCGATCTTGAAAAGATCGAAGACGCTGATCGCCATTGATTAACGCCTTTCTGCAGGGCCGGGGCCCATCAGGACCCCGGCGGGTCTGTCAGGACTCACCTGAGGTAAGGGCCGTGTACTCCTCGGCCGAGAGCAGGTCCTCCGGGTCGCCTTCCACGCGCACCCGGAACAGCCAGCCGTCGCCGTACGGGTCGCTGTTGGCCAGCGAGGGATCGTCCACGACGGTCTGGTTGACCTCGACGACCTCGCCGCCGACCGGCGTGTAGATCTCGCTCACCGACTTGGTCGACTCGACCTCGCCCACGCTGTCACCGGCCTCCACGGTCGAACCGGCCTCGGGGAGCTGCACGAAGACGACGTCACCAAGCTGCTCGGCCGCGTACGCGGTGATGCCGATCGTCACGGTGATGCCGTCGTCGACCCCGGCCACCCACTCGTGCTCCTTGGTGTAGTTCAGGTCGTCAGGGATGTTGCTCACTTTTTCCTCCTGTAAAAGGGCAGCTCAACGAGGTCCACAGCTTCATGGCTGCCCCGAATGTCCACGGCCAGACCTGCTACGGCGTCGTTGTCCACGTAGGCCATGGCGATCGGCCTGCCCAGGCTCTGGGAAGGCGCCCCGCTGGTGACCTCGCCGACGACGGCGCCGTCCTTCGTCACCGGGAAGCCATGGCGCGGCACCCGGCGCCCCTGCGCGACCAGGCCGACGAGCCGGCGCCGCGGCGGCGTGTCCTTGACCGCCTCCAGCGCCGACCTGCCGACGAAGTCGCCGGGCTTGTCGAATTTCACCACTCGGCCCAGGCCCGCGTCGAACGGGGTCAGGTCCTCGCCGAGCTCGTTGCCGTACAGGGGCATGCCCGCCTCCAGCCTGAGCGTGTCGCGGCTGGACAGCCCGGCGGGGCGCAGCCCGTACGGCTCGCCGGCGGCGCTCAGCGCGTGCCAGAGCGGGACGGCGTCCTGGTTGGCCACGAACAGCTCGAAGCCGTCCTCGCCGGTGTAGCCGGTGCGCGCGATGAGCGCCTGCCGCCCGTCCACGGTGCCGGGCAGGCCGGCGTAGTACTTGAGGCCGTCGAGGTCGGCGTCGGTGAGGGTGGCCAGGATCTCCTGGGCGCGCGGGCCTTGGACGGCGATGAGCGCGTACTGCTCGGACCGGTCCTCGACCACCGCATTGAACGACTTAGCCCGATTTTTCAGCTCTTCGGCGACTTTTTCGTAGTTGGAGGCGTTTGCCACCACCATGAACTCCTCGTCGCCCAGCCGGTAGACGATGAGGTCGTCCTGCACCCCGCCGCGCTCGTTCACGATCATCGTGTAGCGGGCCCGTCCGGGCGCGAGCGCGGACAGATGCCCCACCAGCGCGTGGTCCAGCGCCTCACCCGCCTGCGGGCCGGTCACGAAGATCTCCCCCATGTGGGAGAGGTCGAACAGCCCGGCCGCCTGCCGGACGGCGTTGTGCTCGGCGGACTCGCTGCCGTAGCGCAGCGGCATCAGCCACCCCGCGAAATCGGTCAGGGTCGCGCCAAGGCTCTCATGGACGTCTTTGAGCGGTGTGTGACGGGACATATGCGCACCTCAGGGCAGGATCGGATGCCAGCATCCTCCCCCTCTGTCATCGTTGCCTGAGAGCTTCGCCCGGGCTTTGCCGGACTTTCACCTTCGGCGAGGCCGGTCAGGCCTGCTTTCCAGAGGCACCTAATCCCGTGCGGTCCTTTGCCTTGAGAGGTTCGCGGGGAGGGCTTGCTCCTTCAGGGGGCCTGGCCGGATGCCAGGACACTCTCCCGCACGGTTTCGTCGGTGTTGTCGGCAAGCCTAGTGCCGTTACGGGTGTGTTGTCGCGTCTCGATCCCTCCCCTTCGGGGCGAAAGGGGCATGCCTGGAGGCGGCGACGGCCTCGAAGCCGTACCGGAGCATCTCCTGCTCGTACAGCGCCTTGGCGGCCGGCAGCGGCACGTTCCCGGCCGCCGCGTCGGTGAGCGCGACCGTCAGCAGACGCGCGTCGCGCAGCGCGACGGTGGCGCCCTCGCCGCGTCCCGGCGTCATGGTGTGGACGGCGTCGCCGAGGAGCGTCACGTGCGGGTCGTCCCACGGCTCGACGGGCAGCGCGCTGCGCAGCCGTACGGGGAAGACGGTGGTGGCCTCGGCCACCACCCGCCGGACGGCCGGGTGCCAGCCGGCGACCAGCTCGCGCGCCACGTCGTGCGGGTCGCCCTCGGGGTGCGGGCCTGAGATCGTCCAGGTGAAGTAGTCGCCGGGACGGCAGGTCGCGACGGCCATGTGGAAGCCGTCCGGGTTCGTCATCCGGTTGAAGGTGTCCACGAGCAGGCCGGGCACCCAGTCGAGCGTGGTGAACGGGGTCACGCCGTAGAGCGCCCGGCCGACCTCCTCGATGACGGCGTCCGGCAGGAGCTGGGCGCGTACGGCCGAGCCGGTGCCGTCGGCGCCCACGATCAGGTCACCGCTCGCGGAGGTGCCGTCGGCGAAGCGGGCGGTCGTGCCGTCGTAGCCGGTGCACGGCGCGCCGAACCGTACGTCGAGGCCGGTCAGCAACGTGTCGCGGAGGATCAGCCGGTTGATCCCGAAGCCACCGGGCGTCGGCGGGATCGGCTTGACGAACTTGGGGACCAGCAGGTGGTCCATGAACGCCATCCGGTCGGCGGGCCGGATCGCATTCGCCCGTAAGCGGTCGAACAGGTCGGCGGGCAGGCAGGCGCGCAGCGCCTTGACGCCCTCTTCCTTGACGGACAAGCGCCAGCCCTGTCCGCGCAGCGTCGGGGAGCAGTCGTGGACGGTGGCGCCGATACCGGCGCGCTTGAGGCCCTGGGCCAGGCAGAGTCCGCCGATGCCACCCCCGATGATCAGGATATGCATGGGTTCGACAGTAGCTGTCATGACAGTTACTGTCTAGACATGAAACCTCTCGGAGAAGGCGTGCCGTCGCTCATCCCACAGATCGCCAAGGAACTGCGCACGGCCCTGGAGAGCGAGCTCGCCCCCCTGGGCCTCACCACGCAGCAGGGCGCGGTGCTGATGCGGGCCGCGCTCGGCGAGCGCAGCCCTCGGCAGCTCGCCCAGCTCGTCGGGACCGACACGGCGGGCATGACGCGGCTGATCGACCGGCTGGTGGCCAAGGGGCTGCTGGCCCGCTCCGCCCACCCCCAGGACCGGCGGGCCGTCGTCGTGGAGCCGACGGAGGAGGGGCGGGCGCTGCTGCCGTCGGTGTTCCCGGTGTTCGGCCGGGTGGGCGGGCGGCTGCTGGACGGCTTCTCCGAGGAGGAGACGGCTCAGGCCACGGCGCTGCTGCGCCGCATGCTGGACAACCTCTCCCAAGACTAACAGGCGACGTGCTGACAGGCGGCGTGTCAGCAGGCGGCGACCAGGGCCTCGAAGAGGTGGCAGTCCTCGGCGGCCTCGGGGTGCCACTGCACGGCGATCGCGAACGGCCGCGACTCCGACTCCACGGCCTCGATCGTGCCGTCGTCGGCCACGGCCGACACGGCCAGCCCGGCGGCGAGACGGTCGATGGCCTGGTGGTGGTAGTGCGGGACCACCACGGGGTCGGCGCCGAGGGCCTTGCCGACCCGCGTGCCGGCGGCCGGGCGTACGGGCAGGTGCCCGAAACGTCCCGGCGCCGGGCAGTGCTCGGTGTGGCCGACCACGTCGGGAAGATGCTGGTGGAGGGTGCCGCCGAGGGCGACATTGAGCACCTGCATCCCCCGACAGATCCCGAAATAAGGGACGCCGCCCTCCAGGGCGGCTTCCGTCAGCTTGAACTCCGCCTCATCACGAAATTTCCGTACGTAGTCGGTTCGCTGGTGGGGCTCCTGCCCGTACCGGTCCGGCGAGACGTCCCCGCCACCGGCCACGATCAGCCCGTCCAGCCGCCCGACCACCTCCGCCGGCTCCCCCGCCGGCGGCAGGATCACCGGCTGCCCGCCCGCCCGTACGACCTGCTCCACGTACATGGACGGCAGCAGCACGGTCGGCAACTCCCACACGGTGTACCGCGCGGTCTCGACGTAACACGTGATCCCGATGACAGGTCGCCTCATGTCCCCTCCTAGAGAGGCGTGACATATGCCCCGGAGATCCCGCCGTCAACGAGGAACTCGGAGCCCGTGATGAACGAGGCGTCGTCGCTGGCCAGAAAGGCCACCGCCGCCGCGATCTCGGACGCCTCGGCGAAGCGCCCCACCGGAACGTGCACCAGCCGCCGCGCCGCCCGCTCGGGGTCCTTGGCGAACAGCTCCCGCAGCAACGGCGTGTTCACCGGCCCCGGGCACAGCGCGTTCACCCGGATCCCCTCGCGGGCGAACTGCACGCCCAGCTCACGCGACATGGCCAGCACGCCGCCCTTGGAGGCGGTGTAGGAGATCTGCGAGGTCGCCGACCCCATCACCGCCACGAACGACGCGGTGTTGATGATCGACCCCTTCCCCTGCCGCCGCATGTACGGGATGACGTGCTTGCAGCACAGGTAGACGCTGGTCAGGTTCACCTCCTGGACGCGCCGCCACGCCTCGATGCCGGTCTCCAGGATCGAGTCGTCCTCCGGCGGCGAGATGCCCGCGTTGTTGAACGCGATGTCCACCGAGCCGTAGGTGTCGAACGCCGTCGCGTACATGCGGACGACGTCGTCGTCGCTGGTCACGTCGGCCTTGACGAACAGCCCGCCGACCTCGGCGGCGGCCCGCTTGCCCGCCTCCTCGTCCACGTCGGCGCAGAC
>NZ_JAHKRL010000163.1 GCF_019396405.1 Nonomuraea rhizosphaerae
ACCCCGAGCCGCCGGGCGCAGATCTCGTACGCGCGCGGATCCGGCTTGGCCACCCCGATCCGGCACGAGTACGTCAGCGACGCGAACCGCCCCAGCCACTCCCCGTGCCGCGACTCCCAGACCGGCACCAGGTCCTCGATGATGTTCGACAGCAGGCCGAGCCGTCGTCCCTGGTCGACCAGCTCGTGCACCACGCCGACCATCTCCTCGTCCACGTGGCACCAGCTCTCCAGGTCGGCCGCCAGCAGCACGGACACGTTGGCGAAGCTGGTCTCCAGCCTCGCGGCGACGGCGGCCCAGTACGCCGTGCTGTCCTGGCCGGCGTCATAGGCGGGCCTGCACCACCAGTACGCCTCCCAGAACTTCTCCCCCGGAACCCCCGCCAGCTCGACCAGCCTGTGCTTGTCCTTCTTTGTCTGGACGCGGGCGATTACCCCGTACAGGTCGAAGACGATCACATCAGGCATGAATCCCAGCCTATGCGCGTATCCTGCCCCGGTGACCACCGCCGCCACCCTCACCCCACCGGCCCGGCCCGCTGTGCGTCCGCGCAGGTCAAGCCCCTGGTGGCTGGCCGGGATCGCCGGGATCGCGGCGTTCTCCGGCTCGGGCTCCTCCTCGCTGAACGGCGACGAGCTGGCCACGATCAGCGCCGCGTCCCGGTCGCTGCCGGGGCTGTGGGAGTTGTCGCAGCACATCGACGGGCATTTCCTGCCGTACTACCTGTTCATGCAGCTCTGGGTGCAGGGCGGAACGGCGGAGCTGTGGCTGCGGCTGCCGTCGGCGATCGCGATCGGGGTCGCGGCGTGGTTCCTGGTGGATCTGGGGCGGCGGCTGCACAGCACGTGGGCGGGTGTGACGGCGGGGGCGGTGTTCGCGGTGCTGCCGTCCGTGGCGTACTACGGGGCGTTCGCCCGTTCGTACGCGCCGGCGGCGGCCGCGGTGGTGCTGTCGTTCTGGGCGCTGCACCGGCTCGCCGAAACGCGCCGGGGGTGGGTGCTCTACGGGGTGGCGGTGGCGCTGGTGTGCTGCACGCACCTGTTCGCCGTGCTGGTGCTGCCCGCGCAACTGATCGCGGCGGTGGCGCTGCTTCCTCGCCGGGACCTGCTGCTCAGGTGGGCGCCCGCGCTGGCGGCCGGGTGCCTGCCCGCGCTGGTGCTCGGCCTGATCGGGTACGGGGAGCGGCACGCGATCAGCTGGATCCCGCAGCGCGGGCCGGAGGTGCTGCTGAAGTTCCCGAAGATGGCGGCGGGGGCGACCGAGCCGGGAGTGCTGCTGTTCGCGGTGGCGCTGGCCGGGGTGGTGCTGCTGCGCAGGCGGGCCTGGGCCATGACGTTGCTGGGCTGGCTGGTGCTGCCGCCCGTGCTGCTGCTGGCAGTGTCACATCTGGTGACGCCGGTTTACGTGGACCGGTACCTGTTCGTCACGGCGCCCGCGCTGGCGTTGCTGGCGGGGATCGCGGTGGCGAGCGTGCCCCGGGGCGCGGTGGTGGCCTGCTGCGCCCTGGTGGTGGTCACCGTGGGGCTGGGCGTGCCGCAGCACATCGAGGTACGGGAGGCGAACGGGCGGTTCGAGGACTTCCCGGGCGCGGTCAGCAGGGTGCAGAGCAGGCCCGATGACGCGATCGTGTTCGGGCAGAGTTCCGTACGGGCCGGGTTCGACTACTACGACGACGGGCCGCCGCCGTTGGACGTGCTGCGGCAGGGGCCCGATCCGGAGCCGGACGGTTTCGGCTTCCCCGAGCGGAGCGACGTCGCCGCCGCGCTGGAGGGACGGGAGCGGGTCTGGGTGGTGTGGCGCGGGGTCAAGTCCGCGGGCGCCAGGCTGGCGCGGGTGAAGGCGGTGCTGGCGGCGGGGTACGAGCAGGCCACGGCCTGGCACTCGGCCGAGACACCCGGCCTGACCGTCGCCCTGTACACCCGCAAATGACCGCTGCCCCTGAGCGGCAACAGCGGCTGGGCCCCTCCCGCGAAACGCGAAGGGAGGGGCCCGGCTCGGCGGGAGATCAGCCGACCTCGACGCCGCCGATCGACTTCTTGCCGCGCCGCAGCACCATGTACTTCCCGCCCAGCAGATCCGACGTCTCAGGCACGTACGACTCGTCCGTGATCTTGACGTTGTTGAGGTACGCCCCGCCCTCCTTCACCGCCCGCCGGGCCGCCGACTTGGACTCCACCAGCCCGCTCTCGGCCAGCAGGTCCACGAACGTCGCCCCCAGGGCGGGCACGGCGGCCTTGGGCACCTCGGCCAGCGCGGCGCCCAGCGTCGCGGGCGGCAGCTCCTCCAGCGACCCCTGCCCGAACAGGGCCTTCGAGGCGGCCACGACGGCCGACAGCTCCTCGGCCCCGTGCACGAGCGTGGTCAGGTCCTCGGCCAGCGTGCGCTGCGCCTCGCGGGCGAACGGCCGGTCGGCGACGGCCTTCTCCAGCTCCTCGATCTCCTCGCGCGAGCGGAACGTGAACACCTTCAGGAAGCGGACCACGTCGCGGTCGTCGGCGTTGAGGAAGTACTGGTAGAACGCGTACGGCGAGGTCAGCGCCCCGTCGAGCCACACCGACCCGCCGGCGGTCTTGCCGAACTTGGTGCCGTCGGCCTTGGTGATCAGCTTGCCGGTCAGGGCGTGCACGTGGCCGCCCTCGACGCGGCGGATGAGGTCGACCCCGGCGGTGATGTTGCCCCACTGGTCGCTGCCGCCGACCTGGAGGGTGCAGTTGTTGCGGCGGTACAGCTCCAGGTAGTCGTTGGCCTGCAGGATCTGGTAGCTGAACTCGGTGTAGCTGAGCCCGTCGCCGCTGAGCCTGGCCGCGACCGACTCGCGGGCGAGCATGCGGTTGACCGGGAAGTGCTTGCCGATGTCGCGCATGAAGTCGATGGCCGACATCTCGGCGGTCCAGTCGAGGTTGCTGACCAGTTCGGCGGAGCCGGGGCCGCCGTCGAAGTCCAGGAACTTCTCCACCTGCACGCGGATCTTCGCCACCCACTCGGCGACGACGTCGGAGGTGTTGAGCGCGCGCTCGGTGCTGCGCCCGCTGGGGTCGCCGATCAGGCCGGTGGCGCCGCCGACCAGGCCGATCGGCTTGTGCCCGGCGCGCTGGAAGCGGGTCAGGATCAGCAGCGTGGCCAGGTTGCCCATGTGCAGGGAGGGCGCGGTCGGGTCGAAGCCCGCATAGACCGTGATCGGACCTTTCGACAGCGCCCCGCGCAGGGCGTCGATGTCGGTGGTCTGCGCGAGGACGTCGCGCCATTCGAGCTCATCGAGAATGTCGGTCACGGTGCTGGCTTTCCAGTAGACGGCGGATGGTTACAGACTGCCGGATCGCGCCGGATGACCGCCACTTGGATACGCTCGGTGGTCATGTGGAAGGTCCGTCGCGAGCTGGCCGTTTTCAAGATCTTAGGGGCTGTGGCGTGTGCCGGTCTCGCCCTGTTCTGGTACGTCGGGGGCGATGTGCGGGGGGTGGTGCTGGCGGTGCCGGCGGCGGTGCTCGTGGGCGCCATGGGGTTGCGTGACGTTCTCGCTCCCGTACGCCTGGCGGCCGACCCGAGCGGCATCACCGTGGTGCACGGTTTCGCGGGCCACCGGCACGTGCCGTGGGAGGCGATCGAGGACGTCCGGGTGGACGTGCGCAGGAGGTTCGGCCTGCGCAGCGAGATGTTGGAGATCGACACGGGCGACTACCTGCACATCTTCAGCGCTCACGAGCTGGGCGCCTCCCCGACCGAGGTGGCCGCGGTGCTGCGGCGGCGCGGGACGTGAGGGCGGTACGGGGAGACGGTGGGCTCGTCGTCGATCCAGAACCGCCACGGGGTGTCCTTGGCGGTGGAGACGCCGGTGCGCGGGCCGGACCGGATCCGGGCGGGGCCGGGCGGGGTGCCGGTCAGGACGGCCGCGCTCCCCTCGGGGATGCCGCTGAGCCGGTGCTGACCATCGTCCGGGAGGCCTTCCCGGATGGCGTCGAGGCCGTTGTGCTCGCGGGCCAGCCCCAGGGCGACCGCCAGCCGGGCCGGCCCGCGCCCAAGGTCGCGGTCGGGCATCCTGCGCCCGGGGACGCCGCCGGAGCGGCGGGCGCGGGCCACGTCGAGCCCGGCCACGATCTCGCCGGCCCGCAGCAGCACCGCTGAGCCGTGGCCCTCCCCCAGGCACACCAGGTTCGCGCAGAAGTGCATCCCGTACGTGAAGTACACGTACAGATGTCCGGGCGCGCCGAACATGACCGCGTTCCTGGGGGTTCGCCCCCGGTAGGTGTGGGCGGCCGGGTCCTCGCCGGGCCCTCCGTACGCCTCGACCTCGGTCAGCCGCGCGGCGACGGGGCCGTGCACGAGCACGCGCCCGAGGAGCTCGGGCGCGACCTCGTGCGACGGCCGGTCGAAGAAGCCCCGCGGCAGCGGCGTGGGGGAT
>NZ_JAHKRL010000164.1 GCF_019396405.1 Nonomuraea rhizosphaerae
GGCCGTCGGCGTTGGTGCCGACGGGACGACGACCTGACCCGAGGAGACTGAGCGAGATGGCCATCGAGGTCCGCATTCCGACCATCCTGCGTAACTACACCGGCGGCGCCAAGGCCGTCGACGCCGAGGGCGCCACCCTCGACGAGCTGATCAGCAATCTTGAGTCCCAGCACCCCGGCCTGAAGGAACGCCTGATCGACAAGGGCAATCTGCGCCGGTTCGTCAACGTGTACCTGAACGACGAGGACGTGCGCTTCCTGGGCGGCCTCGGCACGCCGGTGTCCGACGGCGACACGGTGACCGTGCTTCCCGCCGTCGCCGGCGGGTGACATGCGCTTCGACTCGTTGATCGACTCGGTCGGCCGCACGCCTCTGGTCGGCCTGCCCCGCCTGTCGCCGTCGGGCGACGTGCGGGTCTGGGCCAAGCTGGAGGACCGCAACCCGACCGGGTCGATCAAGGACCGGCCCGCGCTGTGGATGGTCGAGCAGGCGGAGAAGGACGGCCTGCTCACGCCGGGCTGCACGATCCTGGAGCCGACCAGCGGCAACACCGGCATCTCGCTGGCGATGTCGGCCAAGCTCAAGGGCTACAAGCTCATCTGCGTGATGCCGGAGAACACCTCGGAGGAGCGCCGCCAGCTCCTGCGCATGTGGGGCGCGGAGATCATCTCCTCGCCGGCCGCGGGCGGCTCCAACGAGGCCGTGCGGGTGGCCAAGGGGCTGGCCGCCGAGCACCCCGACTGGGTGATGCTCTACCAGTACGGCAACCCGGCCAACTGGCGCTCCCACTACGAGTCCACGGGGCCCGAGATCCTGGAGGACCTGCCCGGTGTGACCCACTTCGTCGCCGGGCTCGGCACGACGGGGACGCTGATGGGCGTGGGACGGTTCCTGCGCGAGCGGGTGCCCGGCGTGAGCATCGTGGCCGCCGAGCCGCGCTACGGCGAGCTGGTGTACGGGCTGCGGAACGTGGACGAGGGGTTCATCCCGGAGCTGTACGACGAGTCGGTGCTGACGACGCGGTTCTCCGTGGGGTCGGCCGACGCGCTGCGCCGCACGCGGGAGCTGCTGTCGTCGGAGGGCATCTTCGCGGGGGTGTCCACGGGGGCGGCGCTGCACGCCGCCCTGGGGGTGGCGGCGAAAGCGGTCAAGGCGGGCGAGGCGGCGGACATCGTTTTTGTGGTCGCCGACGGCGGCTGGAAGTACCTGTCCACGGGGGCGTACGAGGGCACCCTGGACGAAGCCGAATCGCGCCTCGAAGGTCAGCTCTGGGCGTGACCCCTTTTCCTTATTACGGCACGCATGGGCCGGCCCCAGACGCCGTACATGGCTGAGGGCCTCCAGGGGGACGGCCGCTGACCGGACGGTGGCCGGGCGCCGATACGGCCCGGCCGACCACCGGAGCGGGCCACAGCCGACAGCCCGAATATGTTCCTCGCATACGAAAACCGGTGGCCGTCCCGTTTCTTGGGGCGGCCACCGGTTCTTCGGCTAGTTGAAGAGCAGGCGGAGGGAGAACGTGGCCTCCGTGTCGGTCTGCTTGCCGCTCAGGCCGACCGCGCGGAGCACCTGGAGGTTGGCCTTCTCGTCGCCGTTCATGCTCTGCAGGTAGTACTTCTCGACCTTGTCCAGGTCCACGAACAGGGCGTAGGTCGCCTCGTCGGAGTCCGGCACGGCGGTCTGGAACGTCTCGCTGTCGCCGAGTGTGCCGTCGGCCGCCAGGGCCTTGGCGTACTCGTCGGTCGTGGCCAGCGTGAACGTGCCGTCACCGGCCGTCTTGGACAGCTTGGGAGCCGGCTGCCCGCTGGAGGTCATGGCCTTCTCGATCTTGTCGACCACGGCCTGGGCCTTGGCGGGGTCCGTCACGATGCGGATGCCGCCCTTGGGCAGCTCGCCGTCCAGGCCCTCGCTGTCGACCGCGAGCGTCAGGTTCCTGCCCAGGATCGTCGACAGGTCGTCGGGCAGCTGCAGGCCGTAGGTCTGCTGCGCCTGGTCGAGGAACTGCTTGAACGCGGGCGTCGCGGCGGCCGACTTCTGGATGTCGGCCCACTTCTTGGTGATGATCTGGTCGAGGCCGGAGAACGACAGGGCGCCGGCGGTCGAGGCGGGCAGGGTGCCCATCTTGACCGGCTCCAGGTCGCCCTCCACCATGCCCTCGGCGCCGCGGACGACGCCGGCCAGCTCGGCGTAGGCGCTGTCGAAGCGCAGCGCGCCGGCGAACCGGGCGTTCTTGACCTGGTCCAGCGCCTGGGCCTCCTCGGCCGACAGGTCGGTCTTGGCCAGTTCGCCGATCTTGCCGAGGTGCGCCCAGAAGGACAGCACGCCCTGCTCGCCGATGGCGCTCACGTCGTCGCTGAACTCGACGTTGCTGGCCAGGCTGGTGGTCTCGGCGGCGTACTTGTCGGCCTGCGCCTGCGTCTGGGTCAGCAGCGCGTAGTCCTCGCGGAAGGCGAGACCGAACTTCTCCTCGCCCATCAGCTTCGTGATGCCGGCCTTGGCCTGCGCCTCGTCCTTGACCTGGACGGCCACGGCGAAGTCGGGCTCGGACTTGCCCGACGGGATGACGGCCACGCCGACGCGGCTGCCGAGCCAGGGATCGACGTCCTTGGCCCAGTCGAGCTTGCCGAGGCCCGCGTCCTGGGACAGGTCGAACAGCGCCTTGCGCGGGTCCTCGCCGCGGAAGCTGTCCTTGGTGACGGTGAACTTCCTGCCGATCTGGAACAGGGCCAGCTTCTGGTTGGCCGCCGGGTCCAGGTCGAGCCGGATGTAGGCGATCGAGTTGGCGGGCAGCACCTCGTGCGGCTGCGTGCCGCCGCCGCCGATCGCGCCCACCGCCCAGACCGCGCCGCCGCCGAGCAGGACCACGGCCAGCGCCGAGGCGATGGCGATGATCCAGCCCTTGCGGCCCTTCTTGGGGGGCTCGCCGGGGCCGAAGCCGTCGGGGCCCTGCTGCTGCCAACCGGCCTGCATGTACTCCTGCTGGCCGTACGAGGGCGGCTGCTGGGCGTAGCCCTGCTGCGCGTAGCTCTGCTGGCCGGAGGCCTGCTGGTTGTAGCCCTGCTGGCCGTAGTTCTGCTGGCCGTATTGCGGCTGCTGCCCGTACTCGGGGGCTTGCTGCTGCTGTCCATATGAAGGCTGCTGCCCGTACGAAGGCTGCTGGCCGTACTGGGGTGACTGCCCGTGGGACGCCTGCTGCTGGCCGTACTGCGGCTGCTGGTAGGACTGCTGCGGCGGATACGGCTGGCCCTGCAACGGCATCGTCGGGGGGTTCGCGGACTGCTGCTGCTCCTGGCTCCAGCGATACCGCGTGGTCCGATTAGGATCCTGGCCACTCTCGGGGATATTCGCAGACATCACTCAACTCACAATGTGGACTTTTGACCACAAGAAAAGTAGCTGATGTTGCTAGACGGTCGCTTGCAATGTACTTAGACCCGAGTGAGCTCCTTACGGGACGTGCTGATGTGCACCTCGCCGTCGCCGTGCTCGACGATGCTCGACCACGGCACGAACGCCGACCGCACATAGACCACCCGTGACAGCAGCTGGGCCAGCCAGCTCCAGCGTCCGTGCCGGTCACGGGTCACGCGGAGCAGGACGGGCCCGCGGACGGCCGAGACCACCAGGCCGCAGATGGTGGCGCTCTGCTGCAGCTCGCCCCTGTGCTTGATCACGCGGACGTCCACGATGTGGCCGACCCACAGCCCGTTGGGGTCCCATACGGACTGCCCCATCAGTTCCGTAACGCCTGTCATGATCAAAACTGTTGCAGCGAGATCGCATTTTCGCAGGTAGGCGCGCTGATGACCGGATGAGGTGAAGTGTGGAGGACTAGAATATAGTTCCGTACATGACCAAGTTCGACGAGGCCACCCAAGCCATCCGGGTCGACGAGACCACGTACGACGTCTGCCTCGACCCCGGCTACGTGATCGGCGGTCCCCTCAACGGCGGTTACCTGCTGGCGGTGATGCTGCGCGCGGTCGTGGACGCCTCACCGTTCGAGCACCCCGTGACCACCTCCGCCCAGTACCTCAGGGCGCCCGTCCCGGGACCCGCCAGGGTGCGGATCGAGCAGCTCAAGGCGGGCAGGACGGCCGCCTTCACCAGGGCGACGCTCGTCCAGGACGACGTGGCCCAGATCGAGAGCCTGGTCACCACGGCCACGCTGCACGGCGCCGACCCCCTGTACGCCGCCGGCCCCGCCCACGCGATGCCGCCCCTCGACGAGTGCGTCAAGCTGCCCGACCCCAAGCCCGAGTCCAACATGACGCTCAACGCCCAGATGGAGATGCGCTTCGACGCGCCCACGATCGGCTGGCTGCGCGGCGAGCCCTCCGGCCGGCCGGAGTCTCGCGCCTACTTCAGGATGGCCGAGCCCCAGGACCCCGACCCGTACGTGCTGGCGCTGGCCGTCGACTCGCTGCCGCCCGTCGTGTTCTCGGCCGGGGCGCGCGGCTGGGCGCCCACCGTCGACCTCACCTGGCACCTGCGCGCGCTGCCCGCCCCCGGCTGGATCACGCTGCTCGGCAGCGGCCGGCTGGTCGCCGACGGCTGGTTCGACGAGGAGGTGGAGGCGTGGGACTCGGCCGGCCGGCTCGTCGCCCAGTGCAGGCAGTTGGCACGGGTGGGACGGGGGTGACCAAACACACAGTGAGCATTCTTACGCAGTTGTGATGTCACAGGTCGCATACGCTCTGAAGCGTGCCGGACACGAGCATCGGGATCTTCGACAGCGGAGTGGGCGGTCTGACGGTCGCCAGAGCGATCATCGACCAACTGCCCCATGAGTCCATCACCTACGTGGCCGACACGGCTCGCCAGCCGTACGGGCCCAAACGCATCGCCGAGGTGCGGGCCTACGCGCTGGAGGTCATGGACCACCTGGTCGAGAACGACGTCAAGATGCTCGTGATCGCGTGCAACAGCGCCAGCGCCGCCGTGCTGCGCGACGCGCGCGAGAGGTACGACGTCCCGGTCGTCGAGGTGATCCAGCCCGCCACCCGGCGCGCGGTGCGCGCCACCCGCACAGGCAGGGTCGGAGTGATCGCCACCCGGGCGACGATCGAGTCCATGGCCTACCACGACGCCTTCACCGCGGCTCCTCACGTACAGCTCACCGGCGTGGCCGCCCCGCGCCTGGTGCAGTACGTCGAACGCGGCGAGACGACGAGCGAGGAGCTGATCGAGGTCGTGCGCGACTACCTGGCGCCCATCAGGGACGCCGAGTGCGACACGCTGATCCTCGGCTGCACCCACTACCCGCTGCTCACCGGCGCGATCTCGTACGTCGCCGGCGACGGGGTGACGCTCGTCTCCAGCGCCGACGAGACGGCCAAGGACGTCTACCGCATCCTGCACGACCGCGGCCTCGCGGCCGGAAGCGACGTCACCCCCCGGCACCGCTTCCGCGCCACAGGCGACTCCCTGCTCTTCGCCCGGCTCGGGCGACGCTTCCTCGGGCCGGAGATCGATGCGGTCGAAGTCACACCAGTAGGGGGTACTACCTCTAACGGGAGGCCCACATGAAGGTGACCATCGTCGGATGCTCGGGCAGTTTTCCAGGCCCGGACAGTCCGTCGTCCTGTTATCTCGTCGAGGCGGAGGGCTTCAGGCTGCTCCTCGACTTCGGCCACGGGGCGCTGGGCGCGCTGCAGCGGCACATCGGGCTCTACGACGTGGACGCCATCTGCCTGACCCACCTGCACGCCGACCACTGCCTGGACCTGTGCGCCTACCACGTGGTGCGCACGTACGGGCCGGACGCGCCGTACGCGCGCGTGCCCGTCCACGCGCCCGCCGACGCGGCGCGCCGGCTGTCGGCCGCCTACGGCATGCCGGAGGAGCCGAGCCTGGACACCGCCTTCGACTTCGTCCGGCTCGCGCCGGGCAACTTCGAGGTCGGCCCGTTCACCGTGACCGCGGGGCAGGTCAACCATCCGGTCGAGGCCTACGGCTTCCGCGTCGCGCACGGCGGCCGGAGCGTGACCTACTCCGGCGACACCGGGGAGTGCTCCGAGCTGGTCAAGCTGGCGGCGGGCGCCGATCTGCTGCTGTGCGAGTCGTCGTTCCTCGACAAGCCGGACCTGCCTACCGACCTGCACATGTCGGGCCGCCAGGCGGCCGAGCACGCGGCCAAGGCCGGCGTCGGCCGGCTCGTGCTGACCCATCTGGTGCCCTGGCACGACCAGACGAAGATCATGGACGACGCCTGCAGGGGCGGCTTCGACGGGCCGATCGACCTGGCCCGCAGCGGAGCCGTCTACGACCTCGCCTGAGCAGCGGAGCCGTCTACGACGGCTTCTACGACTTCGTCTGGAGCTGTGAGAAGTCGCGCAGGCGCGGCAGCGGCGAGAACAGCAGCGGCGCGAACGAGATCAGCCGCGCGCACATGAACACCCACAGCGCCTCGCGCACGCCGATCCGCTGCGCCACGATGCCGCCGATCAGCGCGCCCAGCGGCATCATGCCCCAGACCACGAACCTGACCGTCGCGTTGACCCTGCCCAGCATGGGAGCGGGCGTGACGGTCTGCCGGTAGGTGAGCTGGCCGACGTTGTAGACGATCGCGCCCCAGGAGAGCGCGATCGAGGTGATCGTGAAGAACGAGGCCCGCCAGTCGGCCTGCGTCATGGGCAGGAGCAGGCCGAAGGGCGAGGTGACGGTGAGGGCTAACCAGGTCATCCTGGCCGTGCCGTACTTCCTGGTCAGCCAGCCGGCGGTGAGGCCGCCGAGCAGTCCGCCGACGGCGCCGGACATGAGCAGGACGCCGATCCAGCCGGGCGGCAGCCGTACGACGTCGGCCAGGAACAGCACCGACAGGCTCATCACCGCGCTCAGCGTCAGGTTCGTCGCCGCGGTGGTCGCGATGATCGTCCGCAGCAGCCTGTCGCGCCAGGCGAACGCGAGCCCCTCCTTGATGCCCTGCAGCATCCGCGGCCGCTCCTCCTCGGCGACCGGGGGCTGGTCCGGGGTCTTCACCGCGCTCAGCAGCACCACCGAGCCGAGCGCGGCCAGCGCCGTGGCCAGCATGGTGCGGGACGCGCCCACCAGCTGCACCAGCGCGCCGCCCAGGCTGGGCCCGGCCAGCGCGCCGCCGGACCGGACGAACTCCAGCTTGGAGTTGCCGTCGCTCAGGCTGTCGCGGCTCACCAACTCGGGCAGATACGTCTGGTCGGCCACGTCGTTGAAGACCTGGGACACCCCGACCAGGAAGGCGACAACGCACAGCAGGCCGATGGACAGCAACCCCAGCGCGTCGCTGACCGGGATGCTCGCCAGCAGCAGGCACTTGGTCAGGTCGGAGGTCATCATCACCCGGCGTTTGCGCAGCCGGTCCACCCACACTCCGGCCGGCAGGCCGATGACCAGGAAAGCCGCGGTCTGCAGGGCGGACAGCACGCCGACTTCCAGCGGTCCCGCGTGCAGCGCGAGCACGGCTACCAGCGGAAGAGCCACGCGGGACACGTTGGCTCCGAGTTCGTTGGCGACGTGAGAGCTGAGGAACCGGAGGAAGTCAGGGCTTCGCAACACCCCCGTTGTCATTGCGTAAGGATCGCTGTGTCGGACACATTCGGTCAAGGGTGTTGCGTCGCGGAGATAGGGTGATCTGCATGTCGCGACAGGATGGCCGAGCCGCCGACCAGCTCCGCCCCATCACCATCACCCGGCAGTGGCTGACCCATGCGGAAGGCTCGGTGCTGGTGGAGTTCGGTGGCACGAAGGTCCTCTGCGCCGCCTCCGTCCAGGACAGCGTGCCGCGCTGGCGCAGGGGCAGCGGCCAGGGCTGGGTCACGGCCGAGTACGCGATGCTGCCGCGCGCCACCAACACCCGCAACGACCGCGAGTCGGTCCGCGGCAAGATCGGCGGGCGCACGCACGAGATCTCCCGCCTGATCGGCCGCTCGCTGCGGGCCTGCGTCGACTACAAGGCGCTTGGGGAAAACTCCGTGCTGCTCGACTGCGACGTCCTCCAGGCCGACGGCGGCACCAGGACCGCCGCCATCACCGGCGCGTACGTGGCGCTGGCCGACGCGGTCGCCTGGATGCGCGAGCGCCGGATGTGCCCGGGCGACCCGCTGGTCGGCTCCGTCGCCGCCGTCTCCGTCGGGGTGGTCGGCTCGATCCCCCTGCTCGACCTGTGCTACACCGAGGACGTAGCCGCCGAGACGGACATGAACGTCGTGATGACCGGCGAGGGCAGCTTCGTCGAGGTGCAGGGCACCGCCGAGGGCGCCCCGTTCGACCGCGCCGCCCTCAACAGCCTCCTCGACCTGGCCGTCGCCGGCTGCGAGGAGCTCACCCTGATCCAGCAGGAGGCCCTGGGCAAATGAGGATCGTGCTGGCCACCCGCAACCCGGGCAAGATCGCGGAGCTGCGCCGCATCCTGTCCACGTTCGAGATCGTGGGCGTGGAGGAGTTCCCCCACATCGGCGACGTGGCCGAGACCGGCATCACCTTCGAGGAGAACGCGCTGCTCAAGGCGCACGCCGTCGCCCAGGGCTCCGGGCTGCCCGCCGTCGCCGACGACTCCGGGCTGTGCGTGGACGCCTTCAACGGGATGCCGGGCGTGTTCTCGGCCCGCTGGGCCGGCCGGCACGGCGACGACCAGGCCAACCTCGACCTGCTCCTCGCCCAGATCTCCGACCTGCCCGAGGAGAAGCTGACGGCCCACTTCCGGTGCGTGGCCGCCCTGGCGCTGCCCGACGGCGAGTGGCGCACCGTCGAGGGCAGGCTGCCCGGTCACCTGATCAAGACGCCGCGGGGCGGCAACGGGTTCGGCTACGACCCGATCCTGGTGCCCGACGGCGACACGCGCACCACCGCCGAGATGTCGCCCGGCGAGAAGGACGCCATCAGCCACCGGGGCCGCGCCTTCCGCGCCCTCGCGCCCATCGTCCGGGACCTCGTAACCACCGCGTAAGAACCTCTCCCGGCCGGGCGGCGTAACGTCTAGACCGTGCAGAGGAACGACGTGATCCCCGCGTGGGCGGGCGCGCTGGCCGGGCTGGTGGCGGGCGGCCTGGCGCTCGGCGTGGCCCAGCTGGTCGCCGGGCTGATCAAGCCCGAGAGCTTTCCCGTGGTCGCCGTGGGCAACGTGGTCGTGGACAACTCGCCCGCGTGGCTCAAGGACTTCGCCATCAGATCCTTCGGCTCCAACGACAAGACCGTCCTCATCGGGGGCGTGCTCGTGGTGCTCGCGGTGGTCGCCGCGGTCATCGGAGTGCTGGCCCGGCGGCGGCTCGCGTACGGGGCGGGCGGGCTGGGGCTGTTCGCGGTGGTGGGGCTGCTGGCGGTGCTCACCAGGCCGGGAGCCGGGGTGCTGGACGCGGTGCCGACGCTGGTGGGGGTGCTCGCCGGGATCTGGGCGCTGAGGTGGCTGCTGGATCGGGCGGCGGTGATGTCGTACGCGCCGGGGTCGGAGCGGCCATCGGCGCCGGTGTTGCCCGCGCCGGTCGCCGCCGACCTGGACGACACTTCCACGGCCTCCGGCGCTTCCGGCGCGTCCGACGCTTCCGCGGCCTCTACGGTCTCGGCGGCTTCTGCGCCTTCCGGAGCTGCTGGAGCTTCTGCTGCTTCTGGGGCTTCGGACGGGGTCGAGCGGCCTGCCGTCATGCGGGCCGGTGGGCAGGTGTACACGTTCGACCGGCGGCGGCTGTTCACCGGCGTCGCGGGCGGGGTGGTGGTGGCGGGGGCGGCCACCTGGCTCGGGCGGGGGCTGGAGGGCCGTCAGGTGGCCGACAGCGCCCGGGTGTCCGTGGCGCTGCCCAAGCCCGCGGTCGCGGCCAAGCCGCTGCCGCAAGGGGTGGATCTCGGCATTGACGGCCTCTCGCCATTTGTCACGAAAAATCAGGACTTCTATAGGGTCGATACGGCGCTCATCGTGCCCAGCGTCGACCCCCAGCAGTGGAGGCTGCGCATCCACGGCATGGTCGACAAGCCCGTCGAGATCACGTACGCCGACCTCCTGAAGCGGCCCCTCACCGAGGCGGACGTCACGCTGACCTGCGTCTCCAACGAGGTCGGCGGCGAGTACGTCGGCAACGCCCGCTGGCTCGGCGCCCGCATGGCCGACCTGCTGCGCGAGGCGGGCATCCGGCCGGGCGCCGACATGCTGCTGTCCACCTCCGACGACGGCTTCACCGCCGGGACGCCGGTGGACGTGGTGATGGACGGGCGCGACGCGCTGTTCGCCGTCGCGATGAACGGCGAGGTCCTGCCCGTCGAGCACGGCTTCCCCGTACGCCAGGTCGTGCCCGGCCTCTACGGGTACGTGTCCGCGACCAAGTGGGTGGTGGACGTGAAGGTGACGCGGTTCGACCAGGACGAGGCGTACTGGACGCCGCGCGGCTGGTCCGCCAAGGGGCCGATCAAGGTGCAGTCGCGCATCGACCTGCCCGCCTCGGGCGCCTCGGTCAAGGCGGGCCGCACCACCGTCGCGGGCGTCGCCTGGGCCCAGCACACCGGCATCTCCGCGGTGGAGGTGTGCGTGGACGGCGGCGAATGGCGCCAGGCCAAGCTGGCCCAGGTTCCCGGCCCGGACACGTGGCGGCAGTGGTCCCTCGACTGGGACGCCACGCCCGGACGCCACACGATCGCGGTGCGCGCCACCGACGCCGCCGGACGCTCCCAGACCGACCAGCAGGCGCCCCCCGCACCCGACGGGGCGACCGGCTGGCACACCATCGAGGTGAAGGTCGGCTGACCCTTTTCCTGGCCGTTTGCGCAGGTAAGGAGGGTAATCGCGGGCGCGCCAAGTTGCCGACTTCCGCCTCCTGGGGCCGGTGCTCGCTCTACGATCGGTGGTCGAGCCATGACAGGAGGCCGGCGTGTTCCGCGACCGCGAGTCCAGCGTGCGGTGGGTTCTTCCGGAGGGGCACTACGACCCTGTGGTGGGGGACGGGATCAGGTGGAGCGACTACGAGCGCGCCGCCGACACTGACCTTCCCCCTTTGCCTGCCACTCACTCCCCGGCCACCGCACCGATCACCCCACCCGCCACCGGGACGCTCCCGGCCGGCCCGCCCCTGACGCCGCCACCGGGTGCCGTCCAGGCGGGGCCGCCGGTAGGCGGGTCGTCACCTTCGCCGGGGGGTGGATCGCCACCTCCGCCGGGAGGCGCGCAACCGGTCCCGCCTGGTGTTTCGGCTCTTTCGGGGGCGGCTCCGCTGCCGGGTGCGTCGGTGATCTCGCACCTGCCTCCGCAGGCGACGCCACCGCTGCTGCAGCAGGCGGCGGCCCAGACGGCCGTACAGGCCGCCGCGCAGGCGGCTGCGGAGGCGGCCGCCCG
>NZ_JAHKRL010000165.1 GCF_019396405.1 Nonomuraea rhizosphaerae
CCCGACGCCACCCCCCGGGACCGGCTCGGCGCCCGCCATGGCCCGGCCGCACACCGAGCAGTCGTCGGCGACGACCGCGAAGAAGTCCAGGAACGGCTGGTCGAACCCGTGGTGCGCGGCGATCGTCAGCCCGCCCGCCGCGCGGTCGAGCAGCTGCACGTTGCCCTTGTCGCCGCAGGTGAGTTCGAGCGCGGCCCGCAGCCCCGCGACGATCACGCCGCTGCGGTCGGCGTAGTCGAGGGAGGGCAGCAGGAACCGTCCCACCGCGCCGGCGTCCTTGCCGGCGGCCCGGACGCGCTCCAGCTGTTCGTGCGCCTCGGCCTGTCTGGCCTGCAACCGGAGCCAGCTCGTCTCGGCGTCCCTGCGGCGTTCCTCGGCGCGCTCCCGCGCCGCGCGTCCCTGCGCGATCAGGCGCTCGGCCCGCCCGTGGTCGTTCGCGCCGTCCACGCCCATGTATGCGCCCATGTCCACGTCGTCAGTGTCGCCCCGCCTTCGCCCGTGTGCCAGTGGCCCGGACGAGGCGGCCGGGCGACGACCTCCGCCCAGGAGTCAGAGCTTGAGCCGCATCGCCGGGTCGGACGTGCGCGCGAAGCCCAGCGACAGGTACAGCGGCTCCGCCTCGGCGGAGGCACGCAGGTCGACGACCTTGATCCCGCGCTCCCGGTACCAGTCGAGCAGCGCCGTCACGCACGCGCGGCTGTATCCTCGCCTGCGCTGTCCGGGATCGGTCGCGACGCTGAACACGTACCCCATCTCACCGCTGTGGTTGCCGGGGCCGCCCAGCCGGAGGTCGATGGTGCCGACCGCGCACGCGGCCAGCCTTCCCGGCTCGCCGGTCGAGTCCACGACGAACGCGGCCATCGTCGGGTCCGGCTCGTCGAGCCGTCGCCTGAGCGTCTTCTCCACCGCCTCCCGCCAGCCGTTGGCGGGCAGCTCCTCGCCGCCGTTCATGGAGGTCAGCAGCACACCTCGGAGCCGGGCCAGCTCCGCGGCGTCCGCCGCCGTCGCCCTTCTCGCCTCGCTCACCGTCATCGGGAAGATCCTAGTTCGCCCGCCTTGTACGCGTTCAGATCGGCCCCGCTGGGCAGATCGGCTCCAACGGGCGGATCGGCTCCAACGGGCGGAAAGGCCCCGACGGGTGGATCGGCCCCGACCGGCCAGTGCTTGACGGGCCGGGCCAAGAGCTTGCCGACGATGATGGCGCAGGACCAGGACGATGGAGGCCGCTCCACCGCCGCCTGCTGGGCGGTGGCGCTGAACGAGCTCACGGAAGGCGGCAGCGGATGATCGGCATGCCCGAGGGAGCCGTGCTGGAGCGGGCGGCGGACACCCTCGAAGTCAACGGCTGGATCCGCCACTTCTGCTACGGCCGGGACCAGGTATTCCCCTTGGACGTCACGTTTGCGAGCGAAGCCGCCCGCAAGGAAGCATGCAGGTTATGCCCGCTGGGCGCCGTCGCGGTCGCCTGCGACCTGGAGCCGGACGTCTGGCAAGAGGAGACCCGGGACCGCAACGACCGGCGTTTCCAGGCCGCCGAGGATGCGGCCTGGCGCCTCATCAACTACCTGGAGCAGCATCAACTCGTCGCCCCTGGAGACAGCAGCTCTGATGCGATCGTTCACGGCATCGGCGAGTGGGCGGCCGCGGGAGATCATCTCGGCATCGCCCGGCCGCTGGAGAACATCGTCAAGACGATGCGGACGGCAGCACGCTGGGAGGCGGCAGCGTGAAAGCCGTCACCGTGTGGCATCTCTGGGCCCAAGCCATAGCCGCGAACCTCAAGCCCGTCGAGAACCGCACCCGCGCCACCCAGCGCCGCGGCGAAATCGCCATCCATGCAGGAGAACACCAGGACGGGCCGGGGCCTGGGACCTCCGCGTCATCGAGACTCTCAACGGAGACCAGATGGCCGGCCCGGTCGAGCCCGGCGAGCGGTTCGTGTTCGGCGCCATCATCGCCGTCGCCAACCTCGTGGGCGTGGTCCGGGACGCGGCATCGCCTCGGGCGGAACCAGGACAGGTGCACTGGCTGCTGGCCGACGTACGCCCGCTCGATGAGCCGGTGCCGTGCCGGGGATGGCAGAACATGTGGGAAACACCGCCCGAGGTGGAGGTCGCGGTGCTCGACCAGCTCAGGCGTGCCGCATGACCGGCGGACAGCGGCTCGCCCGACTGGAGCGGTTTCGGGTCTGCGCGGATGCTGGAGGCTGGGTATTACGGCGCTCGTCTTGACTGGCGGCTGCCTGGCAACCTGCTGGTCATATACGCAAGGTCCGCGCTGGAGAGCTGGGTGACGCCGCCGCTGGTGATGAGCCTACGGACAGGCGCGTACTCCTTGATCATCCGATAGGCGGCAGCACGGGGCACACTTCGAGTGAAAGAGGGATGCGCTCGGGACAGGGGCAAACATGCCCCGGCCCGCCAACAGGTATCGCGAGCCGCCTCGCCACGCCTTACGGTCAGCGTCGGACAGGTGAGGCATCTGCTTTCTCTTGCTGCCGTTTGCTAGCGCGCCGGGGCGGCAGATGGAGCGGCCCCATCGTCCGGAAAGCTTGTTTCCGTTGCTCAATCCTCCGGCCCGGTCGCGCACTGCGGGGACCGTTCGCCGGTGGCGTCCGGTGCGGCCCGGATCGCCTGGTGTGAGGGTCGCCATACTTAATTAACGGCGCCAGGAATGTCAAGAGGGCGCCGCTCTTGTTGACCCTACCCCGGTCAGTCTCGGAGAGTAGCTATACAGCTACTTACAGTGATTATTGCTGGTGGAGATACTCGGAGAGGCAATTCCCGATGGCGGGACAGCCCCGCCACCAGCAGTGGAGGTCAGCACATGTCAACGAATCTGATGGACTCCCTCGCCCCGGTCCTGTCCGTCCCCGTCACCCGTGCTCTGGCAGCGTGCGCCGCCGACGGTACGGCCGAGGTGGGCCAGTCGTACATCGGCCAGGTCAACGGCCTGATTTTCGCCGGAGACGACCAGGAGTAACCACCCGGTCCGGGCGGGTGCCGGCAGCTCGGCGGTAAAGCGCCGGGGGCCGGCACCCCTGCCCGGCCGCGTCCTGAGCCTCACATCAGGAGGTCAGCTTGTGTGAAGTGCCGGAGATCGCCGGACTGGCCGCCTTGTGGCGGCTGACCCGGGGTGATGAGCGTGTACGGGTGGCGGTCCTCGACGGTGCGGTGGACCACGATCACGCCACGCTGCGCGAAGCGGACCTGAGCGTGGCCGGCGAGTTCCTGCCCGAGGGCGCGTCGCACGACGGGGTCGGGGCCAAGGCGGCCCACGGCACGGCCGTGGCGAGCGTGCTGTTCGGGCGTGGCCGGATCCCAGGGGTCGCGCCCGCGAGCGCCGGGGTGCTCGTCCCAGTCTTTTCCGACCGGCGGCCCACCTCGCAGCTGGATCTGGCGCGCGGCATCGAGACCGCTGTGGACGCGGGCGCTCATGTGATCAATATCAGCGGAGGGCAGCTCACCGCCCCAGAGGCGGCCGACGACCTGCTGGTCCGCGCCGTGCGACGCTGCCAAGACGAGAACGTGCTGATCGTCGCGGCGGCCGGCAACGACGGCTGCTTCTGTGATCACGTTCCGGCCACGCTGCCTGGCGTGCTGGCAGTGGGCGCGCTGGATGACGCGGGTCGGCCGCTGGCGATGAGCAACTGGGGACCGGGCAGCCAGCGGCAGGGAGTGCTGGCCCCAGGCGAGAACATCACGGTGGCCGTGCCCGGCGGAGGCACCACCCGGCGAAGCGGTACCAGCCTGGCCACGCCCATCGTGGCCGGTGTCGCCGCGCTGCTGCTCAGCCTGCAGGCGCAGGCCGGCCGGCGACCCGATCCGCATGCGGTCGCCGACCTCCTGCTCACCAGCGCCGATCGCTGCGACCTGGGCGAACCGGCGGCTTGTACACGTTTCCTGATCGGAAAACTGAACATTACGAAAGCGGTCAACGTCATGAGGAACGACATCGCCCCCACCGACGCCCCCCCTGCGGAGGCCATCACCGACAGCGTGTCCGTCGCCACGGACACCCCGAGCCAGGCGGACGCCATGATCCTTTCCGCTGTGCCCGCCCTGGCGCCCGCCGCGTCGGTGAGCCCGTCCTCGGCCGCCTGCCAATGTCCCGATACGCCTGCCGCCGCGCCCTCCCCGGCCGCCGCGGTGGCCGTGAGCACCGATGCGGGCGCGGTCGTGCCGTCGGCCGACGCCGGCTGCTCCGGGCAGAGCCTGGGCAAGGTGTTCGCGCTGGGCAGCCTGGCCTACGACTTCGGCACCGAGGCCCGCCGCGACACCTTCAAGCAACTCATGCCGCCGGTCGACGCCGACGGCACCAGCGTGCCGGCCAACCCGTACGACCCCCGGCAGATGGTGGACTACCTGCGCGCCAACCCGTCCGAGGCGCGCCCGCTGATCTGGACGCTGAACCTGGACCTGACGCCGATCTACGCCATCGAGCCGGTCGGCGGCTACGGGCCCGGCATCTACGAGCGGCTGACCGAGTTCCTGGAGCGGCAGCTCAGGAGCGAGGACGACGCGGAGTTCCTCGACCGGATCTCGGTGCCCGGCCAGGTGAGCGGCCGCACCGCCAAGCTGTTCAACGGCCAGCACGTCCCGGTGGTGGAGGTCGAGCTCACCCGCGGCCTGTACGGCTGGTCGGTCACCAGCCTGGCCCGCGCGGTCACCGACTGCGGAGTGCCGGAGCACAACCAGCACAACCAGGCCGGCGAGCCGGACCGGCTGCGCGACGCCGTCGCCGACTTCCTTCAGCGCATTTACTACGACCTGCGAAACTTCGGTACCGCCTCACGCGACCGGGCGCTGAACTTCGCCGCCACCAACGCCGTACAGGCCCGCCAGACCCTGGCCGAAGCGCTCGGACGCGGCATGGCGTTGCAGAACATCGATGTGGAGAAGAGCCCCTACGGGCGGCCGGACAGCGACACCTGGGACGTCAAGCTGCGCTTCTTCGACCCCGACAACAGCCGGCGCGCCAAGCGCGTCTACCGCTTCAGCGTCGATGTCAAGGACGTCATGCCGGTGACTGTGGGCGAGGTCCGCTCCTGGCCGGAAGCCTGAAGGAAGGCCCGCTGATGAGCTTCCCCATACAAGCGCCGCCGGTGCGCCGCCCCACCCTGGTGATCCCGCACACTACTGTCGGCATCCAGGGCGACAGCCCCCGTGACGAGGTCCGCAGACGGGCGCTGCTGTGGTACGGCGCCAACTACAACGACCCCGCCGCCTTCTCCATGTCCACCTACCAGGAGCTGCGCGTCAGCGCCGCCCCGAAGGCCTGACCCGGTGTCCGGCATGGCCGGCCCTTCCTCCTCGGCGGGCGCGCTGTCGCCCGCCGAGGCGATAGGCGCCCAGGAGCTGCGACAGCGCACCAATGGCGGCCGCGGCGTCACCATCGGCGTGCTGGAGGGGCCACCGCAGCTGTCTCATCCGTGCCTGGCCGGCGCTGACATCACCGTGATCGAACCGTGGTGGCTGCCGCCGACCCTACCGATCGACATCACCGTCGATCACGGCACTTATGTCGCCAGCGTGCTGTTCGGGCAACCCGGCACGGCGGTCGAGGGACTCACGCCCGCCGCCCGGGGCGTGTTCGTCGCCACCTCGCGCGACGAGGCCACGCTGCTCGATCCGCTCAACGTGGCTCGCGGAATCGAGACTCTTCTGGAGCACGGCGCGGACGTCATCCTGGTCTGCGTGGCGCACCCCACCATCTCCGACGATGTGGCCTGGCCAGTCAAACGCGCGATCGAGGCCGCCGCGGCAGCGGGCGTGCTGGTCGTGGCCGGGGCCGGCAACGACGAGGGCCGATGCCGCAACGCCCTGGCCGTGCTGCCTCAAGTCCTGGTCGTCGGCGCGCATCGTAACGACGGCGTGATGTTCAAGTTCAGCAACTGGGGAACGGCCTATCGCGGGCACGGCATCGTCGCGCCCGGCGACGCCGTGCTCGGTGCCACTCCCGACGGCGGCACCGCTCCCCACAAGGGCACCAGCATCTCGATCGCGCTGATGGCCGGAGTCGCGGCCCTGCTCATCAGCGCCCGGCAGCAGGCCGGACTGGGCAAGGACCCGCTGGCGGTGGGCCAGGCCCTGCTGAGGACCGCCCGGCCGTGCGGTCCCTCCGACAGCCACGGCCGGCCCGAACGTTGCTTGGACGGCAAACTCGACCTGCCCGCCGCCACCAGCCGGGCGCTCACCGGCGGCCAGGTCCTGCCCTCCGCCGCCCGGCCGCCGGACCCGCGGCCGAGCCGGCAACCGGTGTACGCGCTGGGCGCGCTCGGCTACGACTTCGGCACCGAGGCCCGCCGCGACACCTTCAAGCAACTCATGCCTCCCGTACGGGCCGGCGTGCCGGCCAACCCGTACGACCCCCGCCAGATGATCGGTTATCTGCACCAGCAGCCGTCCGAGGCGCACGCGCTGATCTGGACGCTGAACCTCGACCTGACCCCTGTCTACGCCGTCGAGCCGGTGGGCGGCTACGCACCCGAGGTGCACACTCTGCTGGTTCAGTTCCTCGCCCGGCAGCTCGCCCCCATGAGCGAGGACGGCTTCGCCGAAAGGATCTCGGTGCCGGGCATGCCGGCGGGCCGTACAGTGCAACTGCTGTCGGGCCAGGTGCTGCCGGTCCTCGAGATCACCGGCAGCCGCGGCCTGTACGCCTGGTCGGTGCCGGCCTTGGCCCGCGCCCTCGGCAGGCCGGGCGGCCCGCATGGCGACGCCCTGCAGGACGCAGTCGCCGACTTCCTCCAGCGCGTCTACCACGACCTGCGCAACCTCGGTTCCACGCCGCGCGAGCGGGCGCTGAACTTCGCCGCCACCAACGCCGTCCAGGCCCGCGACGTCCTGGCCGAAGCGCTGCAGGACGGCATGGCCCTGCACGACATCGAGGTCAGTGAAAGCCCGTACGGCCGCTTCGGCAGCGATGTCTGCGACGTCAGGCTGCGCTTCTTCGACCCCCGAAACAGCCGGCGCGCCAAGCGCGTCTACCGCTACACCATCGACGTCACCGACGTCATGCCCGTCACCATCAGCCCCACCCGTACCTGGATCGAGGCGTGAGGACCACGATGACCACCGACCCGCAGCCCACCCTCCCCTTCCCGACCACCGCCGTCACGGTTCCGTGGGACCTGCGCGTGCCCGAGGCCGACATCTACCTCGTCGGGTTCGGCATGCAACTGCCCAACGACTTCACCCTGGAAATGCTGGCCGTTCTCAAGCGGTGTACCCGCGTCTTCGCCGTCCCGCCCATCCACGCCCCCGACTTCGGCCTGCCCCCGATGGAGGACCTCAGCCGGCTGTACGGGCCCGCCAAGGACCGGCGCCTCACCTACCGGGAATGGACCGGCCTCATCCTCGACGCGGCCGCGACCGCCCCTCCCGTCGCCTTCGCCACCTACGGCAGCGTCATGTGCGGCGCCTCCACCCCGCACCAGATCCTGCAGCAGGCACCCGGACGCGGCCTCAGCGTGCACGTCACCAAGACCGTGTCCTGCTTCGACGGCATCTGGGCCGACCTGAACATGGATCCCTTCTACGGCCTGTCCGTCTGGGAGGCCTCCGTCTTCCTCGACCTGGCCATCACCCCGGACACCAAGGCCAACCTCCTGCTGCCGCAGGCGCCGGTTCTCGGCATCAGCCAGGGACCCGACCTCGCCACCGGCACCATCGCGGGCAGCTCCACCATCACCCAGTTGCGTGACCACCTGCTGGGCTTCTATCCGCCTGAGCACCCGGTGTACTTCATCCACACCGCCTCGGGCACCAGCACGGGCACCGAGATCGAGACCATGCCGCTGGTCAAACTCGACCACCCCGGCATGCAGTCGCACAGCACCCTGCTCGTCCCGCGCCTGAACGCCCCCGCACACCTGGACTACAGACCCGTACCCGCGAGCTGACTGACCGGGCAACCTCGGGGACGCCCCCGGTATCCCCTCAATGCCCAAGTTCCAGGATTCATGAAAGGCGGCACCCGGCATCCCCGTCACGTACGGCGATGCCGAGGGCGCCGTGATGCGGCGCGACGCCGAACACGCCGTACGACACCACCCCGGCACGAATATGAGATCGCCGCCTACCACCTCGGGCTGTTCGACCTGCACGCCGCCGAAGAGGGCACCGTCGACTGCCACAACGACGACGGCAGCCGCGAGCTCGTCCCGCTCGCCACCTGGGCCCACTGCGACAACGGCAACCTGTACGAGTCCATTTAAGAGGCGGCCTCGGTGAGGGCGCGCGTCATCCGGCCGAGCGTGCCGCGCAGCTCGACCAGCTCCTCCAGCTCCAGCCCGGTCGCCTTCAGGATGCGTGCCGGCACCCGCGAGGCCGGCTCGCGCAGCGCGTCGCCCTCCCCGGTGAGCCGCACCACCACCGACCGCTCGTCGGCCACACTGCGCTCACGCCGTACGAACCCGGCCGCCTCCAGCCGCTTGAGCAGCGGCGACAGCGTGCCCGAGTCCAGCCGGAGCGCCGCGCCCAGCTCCTTGACCGTCACCTGCTCCCGCTCCCACAGCACCAGCATCACCAGGTACTGCGGATAGGTCAGCCCCAGATCCGTCAGCTCGCGCCGGTAGACGCCGTCGAGCGCCCGGGAGGTGGCGTGCACGGCGAAGCAGATCTGGGTGTCCAGCAGCAGCGGGTTCATGAGCACCAGCATACCCGAGGTTGACAGCGGGCAATTGAGTTGTGCACAATCAAATGGAACGCAACCGAACTAGGGAGCCTGACATGAGCGCGCTCTACACCGCCATCGCCACCGCCAACGGCCGCGAGGGCCGCGCCGTCACCAACGACGGCCTGCTGGACGTGACGCTCGCCCCGCCGAAGGAGCTCGGCGGCACGGGCGCGGGCACCAACCCGGAGCAGCTGTTCGCCGCGGGTTACGCCGCCTGCTTCGCCAGCGCGCTCGGCCTGGTCGCCAAGCGCATGGAGCGGGACGTGTCGCAGGCGTCGGTCACCGCCGAGGTCGGCCTCGGCTCGAACGGCCAGGGCGGCTTCGCCCTGTCCGTCACCCTTCGCGTGGAGCTGCCCGACGAGCTTCAGGGCGAGAGCGGGCGCGCGCTGGTGGAGGCCGCGCACCAGGTCTGCCCCTACTCCAACGCCACCCGCGGCAACATCCCGGTCGAGCTCGTCGTCGAGTAGCGGCCCTACGACCGAACGACGGCCGTCCAGGCGACGGGAGGCCGGCCGGTCAAGCACGTGCCGGTCAAAGGGTCGGCCGGTCAAGCACCCGCCGGTCAGGCCAGGGCGCCGCGCAGCGCCGTGGCGACCAGGCGTTCCGCGTACGCTCGATCGACGGGCTCGCCGGTGATCAGCACGCGGTAGTACAGCGCCCCCGCCAGCTGTTCGAGCAGCACGGCGGGGTCGAGGTCGGCGCGCAGCGCCCCCCGCTCGCGGGCCCCCTCGATCAGCCGGCAGGCCAGCGCGTTGCGGCGCGCGTACATCTCCCGCCCCAGCTCCCCGACGTCGTCGTGCCGGGCGCCGGCGGCCACCAGCTCGGCCACCGTCCCGGCCGAGCGGCCGGGGTCCCCGCCGGCCGTCCGCATGCGGTCGAGCCCGGCGGCGATCTTCTCCATGTAGTCGACCAGGTCGCGCTCGATGTCGCCGGTGTCGGTGATCTCGTCGTGGTCCTGCAGCCGCCGCACCACGGCCAGGGCCAGGTGGTCCTTGGTGGGCCAGCGCCGGTACAGCGTCGTCTTGGCGATCCCGGCCCGCTCGGCCACCTCGTCGGTCGACAGCCCGCCGTACCCGCGCTCCAGCAGCAGCTCGGTGGCCAGCCGCAGCACCTCGGCGTCGACCTCGGCCTTGCGCGGGCGCCCGCGCCGCGTCTCCGTCATGCCTCACCCTTTCCGCTACCCGCGTAGCGTATAGGGTCCCGGTAATCCGATGGCGTACGCGGCGGACGCCTGGCTAGCCTGACGCGATGATCCACCAGAACCCGCTGGCCTACCTGCTCGGACTCGAAGGCGTCGCGCTGCTGCGCTCCTTCAACGGTGTGTACGACCGCGCGTTCGCCGACGCCCGTATCGCCGAGATCCGCAGCCTGCTGGACGACGAGTCGCTGGCGGACGCGGGCGTGGAGGCCGAATGGCTGGACACGGTCGAGGGCTACCAGGTCTGGGCGCGCACGTACGACGGGCCCAACTCGACGTTCGCCTTCGACGAGCCCCTCATCGGCGAGATCGTCGGCCCGCTGCCCGCCGGCCTCGCCCTGGACGCGGCGTGCGGGACCGGCCGGATGTCGGCGTTCCTGGCCGGGCGCGGCCACCGCGTCATCGGCGTGGACAGCTCGCCCGACATGCTCGCCAGGGCGCGCGAACGGGTGCCACCGGGCGACTTCCGCCAGGGCGACCTGCACCGGCTGCCGGTGCCGGACGACGCCGTCGACCTGGTCGTCTGCTGCCTGGCGCTGACGCACGTACGCGAGCTCGGGCCGGTGGGGGCCGAGTTCGCCAGGGTGC
>NZ_JAHKRL010000166.1 GCF_019396405.1 Nonomuraea rhizosphaerae
GGTCGGCGCCGACCGGGTGCTGTGGGTGGAGCCCATGCGCCCGAACACCCACGCCCTCACCACCACCTGGAACGTCGACGGCCAGGACCTGCCGGGCGACCGCGACGCCCTCGACCTGCGCACGCTCGGCCTGTCGCCGGGCACGCACACGGTGCGGGCGACGGTCACGGACCCGACCTCGTTCGTCAGGGACCCGGCGGTGCGGACGGCCATGTCCGGGACGCGCTCCTGGACGGTGGACACCTCGCTGACCACGCCGCCCGACGGCGTCACGCCCGGCATCGTCTCCAGCACGCCGGTCGGCCACCCGCTGGGCCGCGCGGACGTCGTCTTCGTGGAGACCACCCACCCGGCCGCGAGCGTGCCCGCCGTCACCTGGACCCTCGACGGCACGCGCCTGCCCGGCACCGGCAGCGACCTCGACCTCGGCGCGCTGAAGCTCGCCGACGGCGCCCACACGCTCACCGCCGCGTACGGGGGCGTGACGCTGACCTGGAGCGTGGACGCCACCTCGCCGAGGACCGCCTACGAGCTGTCCCGCCCGCTGGCCAGGTCCGGCGACGCCTACGTCTACAACGGACCCTTCTCCATGAAGCTGACCGGCACCGACGACCGGGGCGGCTACGTGGTCTCGGAGTCGCGGGTGGACCAGGACGGCTGGTTCAACTACTTCGGCTGGCCGACCTCCTCCGCGCTGCCGTGGACGTTCAGCGAGGACGGGACGGTCATCGACTCCCTGGTGTACGGGAAGCTGCCGCGCGGCCGGCACACGATCGAGTACCGCTCGATCGACGGCGCCGGCAACTACGGCGAGGCCGGCCGGTTCACGGTCACCACGATCGCCCCGCCGCCCGCCTGCACCACCACCGTCACCGGCGCGCGCAGAGGCGGCCTCACCGTCGCCACGGGTGTCACCTGTCTCGACGACGCGCAGGTCAGCGGCACGGTCACGGTCAAGCCCGGGGCGTCGCTGGTCGTCACGGGCGGCCGGATCACCGGCGCGCTGGCCGCGTCCAGGGCGGCCTCGGTGCAGGTGCTCGGCACGCGCGTGGACGGCGCGCTGAGCGTCGACAGGGCCGCCTCGCTGGCCGTCGTGGGCGCCGACGTCCGCGGCGCCGCGCTGCTGAGCGCCAACACCGCGCCGATCCTGTCGGGCACCACGGTCAAGGGCGCGCTCGCCTGCACGGGCAACACGCCCGCGCCGGTGGACCTGGACGTGCCGAACACGATCACCGGCGTGGGCGCGGGACAGTGCCGCACGCTAGGCGCGGGCCCCCGGGGCAGCGCGTACGAGGCGGTCCAGGGCGCTGGTTAACGCGGCGGTGGACAGGTCGCGGACCCGGGCGTACTCCGACTCCGGGTATTGCCGCGGCCCGTTCTCCACCAGCAGGATCAGGTACAGGTAGGCGTGGTAGAGGTCCAGCCGGGTCCGCGCGGCGGCGTCCAGCTCCAGCGGCGTCACCTCGCGGTACCCGGCCAGGAGCGGGTCGTCCTCGCGCAGCTCGCCGAAGATCGTCGGCGTGGCGAACTCGGCCAGCGGGTCGCCCCAGAACGCCCGCTCGTGGTCGATGATCGCCTGGATGCGGGGCGGCCCGGACAGGTCGAGGAAGACGTTGCCCGCCCAGACGTCGAAGTGCACGAGGTGCGGCGTGCGCACCTCGTCCAGGACGGGCGAGGCGGCCTCGAACACCGCGGCGATCTCCGCGACGGGCAGCGGCAGCGGCGTCGGCCAGCGCTCGGTGTCGGCCAGCAGCGCGCCCACCATGGCCAGGAACGCCTCCCGCCAGGTGGCGCCGGTGATGCCCGCGTGCGGGTAGCCGAACACCTCGCCCGTCACCGCGTTGAAGCGGGCCAGCAGGCGCCCCAGCTCCCGCCGCAGCGCGGCCTCGCCGTCGGGCTTGACGTCGTTCCAGGACACGCCGTCGAGCGCGGCCAGCATCAGGTAGTCGCCGCCCAGCACCGGGTCGTCGAACCCGGCCCGCAGCAGCGCCGCCACCGGCACGCCCGCGGCGGCGGCCAGCTCGTAGGCGGCCGCCTCCATGCGCAGCAGGTTGCGCTCGTAGCTGAGCTGGTCGAGGTCGGGCGGCGGGGCCAGCTTGAGCACCACCTGCCGGCCGTCGTCCAGGGTCAGCCGCCACACGGCGTTGGCGTAGCCGTCGGTCAGCTCGGTCGAGGCGCTCACGCCCGCGCCGAGCGCCCGCCGCGCCAGGTCGTCGAGCTGGGCAGGCGATAACCGCCGTTTGGTCCTGCTGTCCACGAGAACTCCCTGCCGTCCGCGAAAATCAGGGTTCAGGCGGCGCTGATCGTCCAGCTCGCCTCGTGCTCGCCGCCGGGCTCCAGCACGACCACGTCGGTGCCGGAGTTGAACGCGTCGGGCGGGCACGTCATCGGCTCCACCGCCACGCCCTCGTAGTCGAGCTGCCTGCCGGTGCACACCTGCACCCACGGCAGCACGGCCGGGTCCCACGTCATCCGCACCCCGCCGACCCTGGCCTCCCCGGCCGACAGGCCGGTGAAGGCGTGGTCGACCACGTGGCCGTCGAGCGGCCTGGCCTCGCGGAAGTCGTACGGGGAGCCGGAGACGTCCTCCAGCGAGCGCGGCAGCAGCACCTCGTCGGTGGTGAGCACCTTCGAGGCGGGCAGGCTCAGGTCGTCGCCGAGCAGCCAGGGGTGCGCGGCGCACCCGTACGGGGCGGCGTCCCCGCCCTCGTTGCGCGCGGCGACCGTGGTGGTCAGGCCGCGCTCGTCGAGCCGGTGCGTCACGGTCAGGGCCAGCGTGAACGGGTATCCCGCCGCCGGGGTGATCGTGTGCGCGAGCCGTACGAAGGCGTGGTGGTCCTCGGCCTCCAGCAGCTCCACGATGCGCCACTCGACGTCGGAGACCAGCCCGTGCAGGGCGTGGCCGCGCTCGGGCTCGCTGACCGTGAGCTGGTGCACGCGCCCGCCGAACGGGTAGCGGGCGCCGCCCACCCGGTTGGGCCAGGGCGCCAGGATCGTGCCGGCGAAGTAGGGGACCGGGCCCTCGGCGGGCCAGCTCGTGATCAGGTGGCGCTCCCCGTGCTTGAGCGACCTGAGCGCGGCGCCGCGCGAGCTGATCTGCGCGGTGTAACCGGCGGCGGCAAGCTGGGGCAAGGGGGGATCCTCTCTCAGGGGTCGGGCAAAGGATATCTCCCGGTCAGGCCGACTCCCGCCGCACCAGGTGGGTGTCAAGGATGACCACGGGCTGGCGCAGCTCCTCGCCGTTGATGCGGGCCACCAGGAGCTGGGCCATCTGCCGGCCCATCTGCTCGGTCGGCTGGTGGACGGTGGTCAGCGGCGGGTCGGACAGCAGGGCGGCCTTGGAGTCGTCGAACCCGATCACCGCCACGTCGTCGGGGATCGCCCGGCCCGCCGCCCTCAGCACCCGCATGGCGCCCAGCGCCATCGGGTCGGAGGCGGCGAACACGGCGTCGAGCCGAGGCTGCGCGGCCAGCAGCTCGGTCGTCGCGGCCACGCCGGTCTCCTCGGAGAAGTCGCCGAAGGCCACCAGCTCCTGCACGCCCGAGGTCAGCAGCGCGTCGCGATAGCCGGCCAGCCGGTCGACGCCCACGCTCATGTCCTGCGGGCCGGCGATCGTGGCGATGCGCTTCCTGCCCAGGCCGAGCAGGTGCTTGACCGCCTGCCGGGCGCCGGCCCGGTTGTCCATGTCCACGTAGCTGTACGGGTCGAGGCCGACGGGACGGCCGCCCAGCACGGTCGGCACGCCCATCGCCTCCAGCCTGCCCGGCAGCGGGTCGGCTCCGTGCAGCGACAGGAGCAGCACGCCGTCGACGTGCTGCCCCGTCAGGTAGTGCTGGAGCCGCTGGTGCTCCTCGCGCGACTGGGCCATGGCCAGGATGAGCTGCAGGCCCGTCTCGGCCAGGGCCGAGCCGATGCCCCTGATGGTGCCCGCGAAGTAGGGCTCGTCGAAGACGCGCAGCTCCGACTCGGACACCACCAGCGCCACCGTGTCGGTGCGCCTGGTCACCAGGGCCCGCGCCGCGCGGTTGGGCACGTAACCCAGCTCCTTGATGGCCCGCTGCACGGCGTCACGGGCCTTCTCGCTCACGTTGGGCGAGCCGTTGATGACTCTCGACACCGTGCCACGGCCCACACCTGCCCGAGCCGCGACTGCCTCAAGAGTCGGTCGGTTCATGAGGCCTATTCTGCCGGATGATCTCCGAGTACCAGATGGCGCTGTCCTTCAGAACCCGGCGTTGCGACTCGAAGTCCACGTGGACCAGGCCGAATCGCTTTCCGTAACCCCATGCCCACTCGAAGTTGTCCATGAGTGACCAGGCGAAATAGCCCTCCAGGGGCACGCCCGCCTCGATCGCCTCGCGGCAGGCGCGCAGGTGGGCCTCGAAGTAGGCGACCCGCTCGGCGTCGTGCACCCGGCCGTGCTCCAGGACGTCCTCGAAGGCGGCGCCGTTCTCGGAGACCACCAGCGGGATCGGCGGGTAGTCGCGGGCCACCCGCTCCAGGACCTCGACCAGGCCGCCCTGGTCGATCTCCCAGCCCATCGAGGTGACCGGACGGCCGCCGTTGACGAACGACACGTGCTCGCTGCCCACCCACGGCGAGGCGGACTCCGTGGGGGCCGCCGCCGCCGATGCCCTGCCGCCTGGTGCTCCCGAAACCGTGAAGCGACTGTAGTAGTTGACGAGCAGCAGGTCGATCGGGGCGCCGATGGTCGCCAGATCGCCGTCCTTGATGAAGCCGAGGTCCATCCGCAGGTCGTCGAGCACGTCCTGCGGATAGCGTCCCGTCATGAGCGCGTCGAGGAAGAACCGGTTCTGCAGCCCGTCGATGCGCCGCGCCGCGTCCAGGTCCGCCTCGCTGTCGGTCTCCGGGGTGACCGCGTACAGGTTGACGCACCCGCCGACCCTGCGCGCGTCCATCGCCTGCACGGCCAGCCCGTGCGCGAGGTTGAGATGGTGCGCGCCCCTGATCGCGTTCTCCGGCTCGCGACGGCCCGGGGCGTGCTCGCCCGAGGCGTAGCCGAGGAACGCGGCGCACCATGGCTCGTTGACGGTGCTGAAGGTGTGCACGTGGTCCTTCAGCGCTTCGTGCACGGTCGCCGCGTAGTCGGCGAAGCAGTAGGCCGTGTCGCGGTTCGGCCAGCCGCCCCGGTCCTCCAGCGGCTGGGGCAGGTCCCAGTGGTAGAGGGTCAGCCAGGGGTCGATGCCGTGCCGCAGCAGCTCGTCGGTGAGCCGCTTGTAGAAGTCCAGGCCCTTGTGGTTGATCTTGCCCGAGCCGTCGGGCTGGACGCGCGGCCAGGAGACGGAGAAGCGGTAGGCGCTCAGCCCCAGCTCCGCCATGACCGCGACGTCCTCCCGGTAGCGGTGGTAGTGGTCGATGGCCACGTCCGCGTTGTCCCCGTTGAGCACCCGCCCCGGGGTCTTGGTGAAGGTGTCCCAGATGGAGGTGCCGCGCCCGTCGTCGGCCACCGCGCCCTCGATCTGGTACGCCGAGGTGGCGGATCCGAACGCGAATCCCGCGGGGAAGCGCAGCCCGGTACGCGTCTGTTCCTCTTGTGTCGTCACGCCTTGACCGCACCTTCCATGAGTCCGCCGACGATCTGGCGGCCGAATGCGACGAATACCGCGATGAGCGGAATGATGGACAGCGCCGTTCCCGCGAAGATCAACGTGTAGTTGGTGGAGAACCTGGCGTTCAGCGAGGTGATCGCGATCTGCACCGTCGGGTTGTCCGGCGTCAGCACGATCAGCGGCCACATGAAGTCGTTCCACATCAGCATGAAGGTGTTGATGCCGAGCACCGCCATGCCCGGCCGCACGGCCGGCAGCACGACGCTCCACCAGATCCGCAGGGTGGCCGCGCCGTCGACCCTGGCCGCCTCGACCAGTTCCATCGGCACCGCCTGGCGGGTGTACTGGGTCATCAGGAACACGCCGAACCCGTTGAGCAGGTACGGCAGGATGACCGCCTTGAGCGTTCCCGTCCACTCCAGGCTCACCATCAGCCGGTACAGCGGCACCACGCCCATCTGCTGCAGCGGGACCGCCATGGTCAGCAGGACGGCGAGCAGGAGCACGTTCCTGCCCTTGAAGTTCAGGCTGGCGAAGGAGAAGCCCGCCAGCGTCGAGATGATCACCACCGAGACGGTGACGACGCTCGCCACGATGAACGAGTTGGTCAGGCCCAGCAGGAAGTGGGCGTCCTCGTTGTTGAGCACCGCGACGATGTTCTCGCCCAGGTTGCCGCCCGGCAGGAACGGCGGCGGCACCGAGACCGCGTCGGAGTTGGTCCGCGAGGCGATGACCAGCATCCAGTACAGCGGGAACGCCGACAGCACGACGGCCAGCGCCAGCATGACCCTGGTGATGAGGGTCGGCGACCAGTTCGTCATTTGGTGCCCCCGATCCTGCGCACGAACATGAAGTTGACGAAGGCGCCGATCAGGATGAGCAGGAACAGCAGCCAGGCCGCCGCGGCGGCGTAGCCGTAGTCGAACTCGCGGAACCCTTGCTTGACGATGAACATCGCGACCGTCTGGAACTGGCCTTGTGAGCCGCCGTCCACGTTGCCGTTGTAGAACGTGGTCGGCTCCGAGAACAGCGTGAGCCCGCCGATCGTGGAGTTGAGCACCACGAAGATCATGGTCGGGCGCAGCATCGGCAGGGTGATCTGCCAGAACTGCCGCCGCCGTGAGGCCCCGTCGATGGCCGCCGCCTCGTACAGGTCCTTCGGGATCGTCTGCATGCCGGCCAGGAAGATGATCGCGTTGTAGCCGGTCCAGCGCCAGTCGACCATCGTGGCGATGGCGATCCACGACGGGATCCGCTCGGCCCGCCAGTTCAGCGCGTCGACGCCGAACCAGCCCAGGATCCAGTTGACCAGGCCCCAGTCGCGGGCGTAGAGCTGCGTGAACACGACCGCCACCGCGACCACCGAGGTGACCAGCGGCAGCAGCACGCTCATCCGGATCGCCAGGCGCAGCCTCAGGCGCTTGTTCAGCGCGTTGGCCAGGAACAGGGCCAGCAGCAGCTGCGGCACCGTGGCCAGGAAGAACATCCCGACCGTGTTGACCACGGCGTTCCAGAAGTCCTCGTCCGCCAGCAGCTTGGTGTAGTTTTCCAGCCCGGCCCACTCCGTGGTGCCGGCCAGGTCGTAGTCGTAGAGCGAGTAGTAGAGCGTGAAGGCCAGCGGGAACAGCCCGAACGCGGCGAACAGGATGAAGTACGGGGACACCAGGGTGTACGGCATCGCCTTGACGTCCAGCCGGGAACGCCAGCGACGACCGGGCGGCCGGTGCGGCGTGTGCCGCACCGCCCGCGGCAGGGTGTCGATGCTCATGGGAGACCTTTCGGCGGCATCAGCCCGGCCCGCTGGTCGCGGGCCGGGCGGGACGAACTAACCCGCGGCCTTGACCGCGTCGTCGACCAGCTGCTTCCAGGCCTTGTCGTAGCCGACCGAGCCGTCGTCCATGCCCTGGATCACCGACTCGATGGCGTTCTTGACCTGGGCGTGCTTGACGCCGAGGAAGACCGGCTGAAGGGTCTCGGCCGACTTGGCGAAGATCTCGCCGATGGGGGCGTCGTTGAAGAACTCGTTCTTCGCGCCCTGCACCGCGGCGTCCTGCTGAGCCTTGGTGTTGCTCGGCATGTTGCCGAAGTCGGTGAAGATGCTCGCCTCGGTCTGCGCGTTGGTCAGGTAGTCGGCCACCATGGCCGCTTCCTTCGGGTTCTTGCTCTGCTTGGGCACCGCCAGCCAGGAGCCGCCCCAGTTGCCGCCGCCACCGGGCACCCCGGCCACGTCCCACTGGCCCTTGCCCTTGTCACCGGCGTTGCCGGAGACCACGCCGAGCATCCACGACGGGCACCCGAGCGTGGCGAACGAGCCCTTCTGGGTGCCGGCCGCCCACTCGTCGGTGAAGTTGCGCAGCTTGGCGGTCAGGCCCTGCTGGCTCATCTTCGTCGCGAAGTCGAAGGCCGTCTTCACCGCCGGGTTCTTGTCGACGATGAGGTTGTTCTCCTTGTCGAAGTAGGTGACGTTGCCGTTCTTGGCCGCCTCCTGGTACAGGACCACCTGGTAGAGCGTGTTGGTTCCGTCAGCGAACTTGCTGTCCTTCACCTTGCCCTGGAACTGCTGGCCCACCTTCATGAACGCGTCCCAGGACGGCCACAGCGCGGTGACCTTCTCACGGTCGGTCGGCAGCCCGGCCTTCTTGAACAGGTCCGTGCGGTAACAGATGCTCATGCCGCCGATGTCGGTGCCCAGGCCGAACAGCTTGCCGTCGGCGGTCAGGCCGTTCTCCCACTTCCACGCGGGGAAGTCGCCCTGGCGCGAGTCCAGGCCGTACTCCTTCAGGTCGGCCCACCACTCCGGGTGCGCCTTGGCCAGGCCCATGCCGCCCTCGTCGATGCCGACCACGTCGCCGGCGCCGTTGCCGGCCTGCAGCCACTGGATCATCTGCGGCCAGTACTGCTGCTCGAACTGGTCGGTCAGGTGCTCTTCCTTGATCTGGATGTCCTTGTGCTCGGCGTTCCACTTCGTGATGGCGTTCTTGTAGCCGAAGTTGGAACCGCCGCCGAACGTCTGCACCCGGATCGTGACCGGCTCGGCAGCGGCGCTGGACGCGGGTGCGCTGGACGAGGCGGTGCCGCCGCCGGAGCTGCAAGACGCGGCGGCCAGCGCCGCCGCCGCCAGGGCCGAAGCCGCGGCAAGGCCGCCGCGACGCTTGCGGATCATCATGGTGGACCCCTTCTCGGGTGAACGGTGGGAAGTGAGCCGCGGCACGCTCCTGCCGCGGGGGGAGTCTTTGGGAGCGCTCCCACAAAGGGTGCCTTCAGGCGTTGTGAACGTCAATGCGCCGAAACGCAACCGTTACCAATGGTGCATATTCTTCCCGTGATACAGGATTTTCACTGACAAAGGCCCCAAAAGGTCGTTTGGGAGCGCTCCCATCTCATCGGTACCGTTTGTGGCCCATCTTGGACGCAGGAGGCGTCAGCCCTGCTGTGAGCCGGCGCAGGAGGCGGCGCGCTCGCGCAGCAGCGCCCGCTCGCGCTCGTTGCGGGTCAGCGTGGCCGCCCGCTCGAACTCCGCCCGCGCCTCGGCCGTGCGGCCGAGCTTGGCCAGCAGGTCACCGCGTACGCTCGGCAGCAGGTGGTAGCCCTTCAGCGCCGGCTCGCCGGCCAGCCGGTCCACCAGCTCCAGCGCCACGGCCGGGCCGTGGGCCATCGACAGGGCGACGGCCCGGTTCAGCTCCACGACGGGTGAGCGGGAGATGCGGGCCAGCGCCTCGTACAGGGTGGCGATGGCGTGCCAGTCGGTCTCCCCGGCGGTGAACGCCCTGGCGTGGCAGGCGGCGATGGCGGCCTGCAGCACGTACGGGCCGGGCACGTAGAGGGGCGTCTCGTCGCCCAGTTCCTCGGCCCGGCGCAGCGCGTCCAGGCCGCGGCGGATCAGCAGCCGGTCCCACCGGGCCCGGTCCTGCTCCAGCAGCAGGATCGGCCGCCCGTCGCGGCCCACGCGGGCGGCGGCCCGCGACGCCTGGATCTCCATGAGCGCGACCAGGCCGTGCACCTCGGGCTCCTCGGGCATCAGCCCGGCCAGCACCCGGCCCAGCCGCAGCGCGTCCTCGCACAGGCCCGGCCGCATCCAGTCGTCGCCCGCCGTGGCCGCGTAGCCCTCGTTGAAGATCAGGTAGATGACCTCCAGCACCGACGACAGGCGCCCCTCCAGCTCCTCGCCCTGCGGCACCTCGAACGGGACCTGCTTGTCGGACAGCGTCCGCTTGGCGCGCACGATCCGCTGCGCCACCGTCGGCTCCGGCACCAGGAACGCCCTGGCGATCTCGTCGGTGGCCAGCCCGCCGAGCACACGCAGCGTCAGCGCCACCCGGGCCTCGGTGGACAGCACCGGGTGGCACGCCGTGAACACCAGCCGCAGCAGGTCGTCCTCGATCTCCTCCGGCGGCTCGTCCTCGACGCCCTCGCCCAGGTCACGGCCGATCTCGGCCAGCTTGCGGGCGTAGCGCTCCTGGCGGCGGACGTGGTCGACGGCCCGCCGCTTGGAGACGGTCATGAGCCAGGCGCCGGGGTTGCGCGGCACCCCCTCCCGCGGCCACTGCTCCAGGGCCGCCACGAGCGCGTCCTGGGCCAGCTCCTCGGCCAGCCCGAGGTCACGTACCAGGCCGGTCAGCCCGGCGATGAGCCGGGCCGCCTCGATCCGCCAGACCGCCTCGATCGCGCGGTGCGTGTCGGTCGCCGTCATCCGGCCATGACAGCAGCTCAGGCCACCTCTCGCAACCCGGGGCCGTCAGTGGTCGTCGCCCCGCAGCCGCTCGTGCAGGGTGCGCTCGAACGCCTCCGGCGGCACGGACTCGTCGGCCGCGTCGGAGGCGTCGTACACGCGCCAGACGTCCAGCCCGACCCCCTCGTAGCCGCCGCGCGGCACGGGGACGCGCATCGCCCACTCCAGCGCCTCCTCGCGCGACTTGACCTGGATCAGCCAGAAACCGGCGATGAGCTCCTTGGCCTCGGCGAACGGCCCGTCCAGCACGGTCGCCCTGCCGTCCTTGTCGTAGGCGATCTGGGCCCCGGCGGAGCTGGGGTACAGGCCCTCGGCGGCCAGCAGCACCCCCGCCCTGGCCAGCGTCGCGTTGTACTCGTGCATCGCCTCGACGATGCCGGGCTCGGGCAGCGCGCCCGCCTCGACCTCCGCGTTCGACTTCCCGACGATCATGAACTTCATCAGCGGTGTCCCTCCCTCGTGACGCTCTCACCGACGCGTCGAACGCGTACGGCGCGCATCGACAGCCCGTGCCTCGAAACCCTGGAGGGAATTGTGGCGGACGGGCCGGGAAAGCGGCGAGCGCGCGCCCCGGGGCGGGGCGCGCGCTCGTGACCGGGATGCTCAGCCCGCGTACTCGGGGTAGCCGTAGCCGACGACCTGGGCCTTGGGGCGCACCCGCTCCTCGACCCGGCCGTTGCCGGTGTTGCCCTCGATGGTGCTGATGGTGCCGTTGTGGTTGTCCTTGACGACGAAGCCCACGTGCTGGATGTCGCTCAGGTCCTTGCCGCCGCCCCAGGAGAAGAACACCACGGCGCCGGGCTTGGCGATGACGCCGAAGCGCTTGTTGGCGGCGAACCAGCGGGCGTGCGCGACGGTGTAGGCGTCCCAGCCGACCGTGGCGCGGGCCCCGCTCTCCTCGCCGACCCAGGAGACGAACATCGAGCACCAGGCGGCGTTCAGGTACGCCTGCGGGGAGCCGCCGTCACGCTTGACGGTCTCCAGGGCGCGCGGCGAGTCCATGTACCAGCGCTGGAACTTGGTGCCGCCGCCGGAGGCGTCCTCCGAGGTGCCGACCTGGGCCTTGGCCAGTGCCAGGACCTGGGCGGCGGTCACCTTCACGGCGCCGGCCTTGCCGTTCTCCGGGTGCGTCTGGGAGGAGGAGAGCTTCGCGGCCACCACGGGGGTGGCGGGGGAGGTGACGGCGTGGGCGCCGGCGGGGCCGCTGAAGGCGGCGGCGACCGCGACGGTCACGCCGAGCGCGCCGCGAACGACGTCGAACCGGGGGGCACGGGTAAAACGATGCTTGGCCATCGAAGGGGGATTCTCCTTGCTTCCATGCCGCCTACCGGGTTAGCTGACGGGTTCGGGCGTGGAAGCTGCCCTACGGCACTGACGTGCCGATTCACCCCAAGAACGTGGGTCCCCGGTTCCGCCGTGAGGCGGATTCAGCGGTCGCAGGACGATCCTGCGATCTTCTTCGTGATGGTTCGGCAACGAACCGGACAAACCGGACGTAAGCCGCGAATGCCCTAGAAGGTAATACAAGAGGCAAGGAGATTACAAATCCATAAATCGCCAGCTAGGAGAGTTGCCCCCTCGCGTCGGCCAGAAGCCCCATCATGGCAAGGCTTTCGTCAAGAGGCATGATCGCGGATTCGGTCCTGCCCTCGGCCAGCGCGTCACGCACCTCGCGCACCTCTCCCACGTAGCCGGCCTGCTTGCCGCCGGCCCCCGGATCGAGCGTCAGCTCCTCCCGCTCCATCCCCGGGCCGCTCAGCAGCACCCTCTCCGGCGCCCAGAACGGCGCCTGGATGTCGGCCCGCATCTCCGTGCCCACCACGTAGGCGTCGTTGGCGTACGGGCCCAGCAGCGAGCACTCCACCAGCGCCCGCCTGCCGCCCGGATAGACCAGCACCCCGCCCGCCTCGGCGTCCACCCCGGAGGGCGCCAGCGAGCCCGTCACATGCGCCTCGGCAGGCGTCCCCAGCAACAGCTGCGCCAGCCCGAACGGGTAGATCCCCAGGTCGAGCAGCGCGCCCCCGCCCAGCTCCGGCGCCCACAGCCGGTGGGCGGGGTCGTACGGCAGCGCGAACCCGAACGACGCCCCCACCGACCGGATCCCGCCGAACCGCGGATCGGCCGCCACCCGCTGGATCAGCGGGTTGAACCGCATCCACATGGCCTCCATCAGGAAGACCCCGGCCGAGCGGGCCAGCGCCACCATCCGCTCGGCGTCCGCCACGGACGCGGCCAGCGGCTTCTCGCACAGCACCGCCTTGCCCGCCGCGATCGCCGCCTCGGCCACCTCCAGGTGCTGGGCGTGCGGGGTGGCCACGTAGACGGCGTCCACGGCCGGGTCGGCGCACAGCTCCTCGTACGAGCCGTGCGCCGACTCCGCCCCCAGTTCGGCGGCCAGCGCCGCGGCGCGCTCCACCGAACGCGAGCCCACGGCGGCCACCCGCATCCCCGGCTCGGCGGCGATGACCGCGCCCACAGTCCTGGCGATGCCACCGGTCGCCGCGATGCCCCAGGCAAGATCTCTCATGGGCAAGGATCGTAGGCAATCACCTCATCAGGTGAAAGTCGCCGGGTCCGGCCCGATGCGCCGGCCGGTGTTCATGGCGCCGATGGCGGCCATGTCCTCGGCGTCCAGGGTGAAGTCGAACACCTGGAAGTTCTCCTTGATCCGGGCCGGCGTGACCGACTTCGGGATCACGACGTTGCCGAGCTGGATGTGCCAGCGCAGCGCGATCTGCGCGGGCGTCCTGCCGTGCTTGTCCGACAGCACGGCCAGCCCCGGGTCCGCCAGCAGCCCCTTGCCCTGCCCCAGCGGGCTCCACGCCTCGGTCACGATGCCGTTGGCCTCGTGGAAGTCGCGCATCTGCCGCTGCTGGAAATAAGGATGCAGCTCGACCTGGTTGATAGAGGGAGTGATGTCCGTTTCCGCCTCCAGCCGCTCCAGCGCCTCGACGGTGAAGTTCGACACTCCGATGGCCCTGACCCGGCCGGCCCGGTAGATCTTCTCCAGCACGCTCCACGCGTCGACGTACTGGTCCCGCGCGGGCATCGGCCAGTGGATGAGGTACAGGTCGACGTGGTCGAGCCCGAGCCGCTCCAGGCTCTCCTCGAACGCCTCCTCGGCCCGTCCGTGGTCGTCGTTGGCCAGCTTGGTCGTGACGAACAGCTTCTCGCGCGCGATCCCCGAGGCGCGCAGGGCCCGGCCGACGCCCTCCTCGTTGCCGTACGCGGCCGCGGTGTCGATGTGGCGGTAGCCCGCCTCCAGGGCGTCCGTCACGACACGTTCGGCCTCGTCGGCGGGCACCTGCCAGACGCCGAACCCGAGCTGCGGGATGTGGACCCCGTCCGTGTTGAGCAATAGCGAGTTCATGCTCTCCATTGTTCATGTGCCGTTTCTGACGGCTTAAGGCGGCCGGGCTAGCTTGAAGCGGTCGTGAACGGGCCATCACCCGGCTGGGAGAACAGAGTGGGCAAGCAGGCGTCGGCCTGGGTGGAGTCCCCGCTACAGATGCTGTGCGCCGTCGAGGCGCACCGCGCTGGACTGCTCGGACAGGCCACCGTGGTCGTGCCGCGCGCCGGGCTGCGCGCGCTCAAGGCGACCCGCCGCGAGCTGTCCGGGCTGGCGCTGCCCGAGGGCCTGGAGCTGGCCGAGCCGCGCGAGCGGATGCCGCGCCGGGTCCACGCCGTCGGCGACGCCTTCTCCGGCAAGGTCCAGCTCCGCTGGCTCACCTCCGGGCAGCGGCGCATCGTGATCGTCGACGACGGCCTGGCCACGCTCCGGCTGCTGGAGCTGCTGGCCGCCGGGCCGTACCGGCCGCTGCTGCGGGCCCGCGCCCGCCACGGAGGGCCGCGCGCGGTCCTCGGCCTGGCGGCGTCGCTCAGGCTGCGCCTCAGCGACGTGACGGTGTTCACCGCGCTGCCGGTCTCGGCGGACCTGGAGCGGGCCGTGCGCGCGGCCGGCGCCGGCCTCGTCCGCCACGACTTCGGCTGGCTGCGCGAGCAGCCGCTGGCCGAGCCGGGGCCGGAGGAGCGCACCGTCGTCCTGGGCACCTCGCTGGTGCGCAACGGCCTCGTGCACCGCGACCGCTACCTGCGCTGGCTCATGGACCTGGCCTCCGAGGAGCCCCTGGCGTACTTCCCGCACCGGCGCGAGGACCCGGTGGACGTGGCGCTGATCCGCGACCGGCCCGGCATCACCGTGCACGACCGCGGCGTCCCCGCCGAACTGACCCTGCGCGGTCTGCACCCGAGCCAGCGGGTGCTGAGCCTGCCGTCGACCGCCATCAGCTCCCTGCGGGTGCTGCTCAGCCCGCGCGGCGTCGCGGTCGAGCCGGTCGACGTGCCCGACGACTGGTGGACCAGCAGGGCGGCCCCCGCCCTGCGCTCGCATCTGACAGGAGTTCCCGGTTGAGAGTGCTGGCGGTCGCCGACTCCGACTCGTACCTGAAGTGGGCGGCGTGCCTGCTCGATGACCTGCCGCAGGGGTGCGAGGCGGAGCTCGCCGTGGTGCGCACCCCCATCGCGCCCTCGCCCGAGCAGATCGCCGCCGCCGTCGGCGGGCGTCCCGCGCCGCCGCTGCTGCCGGCGCGGGCGCTGCGGCGCATGGCCGAACGCACCCGGCCGGACGCCATCGTCGTGGCCTGCACGGGCCCGGTCGTGGACGTGCTGGTGGCGGAGGTGTTCGCCGGGCTGGCGCCGCGCCCGGTGTTCGTGACCGGGCTGCCGGGCATCTCGGTGCCGGCCACGGAGAAGGCGTGGCTGTACCGCAGCGGCTGCGACCTGTTCGTGGTGCACAGCGAACGCGAGGTGGCCGAGTTCGCCCAGCTCGGGGCGCGGCTCGGCGGGGGAGGGGCGGTCGGGCTGGCCCGGCTGCCGTTCCTGCGCCCCCGCGTCGAGGGCGGCGGGAACCGGGTCGTGTTCGCCACCCAGGCCAAGGTGCCGCGCCGGCGCGAGGAGCGCGAGAGCATCCTGCTCGGGCTCGCCGAGCTGGCCAGGCTCCGGCCCGACCTGGACGTCGTGGTCAAGCTGCGCGCCCTGGAGGACGAGCGGCAGACGCACAACGAACGCCACCACTACCAGCGGCTCTGGCGCGACCTGGGCGAGCCGGGACGGCTGTCGTTCGCGGCGGGTTCGATGCACGAGCAGCTCGTACGGGCCGCCGGGTTCGTCACGGTCAGCTCCACGGCGGCGCTGGAGGCCATCGCCCAGGACGTGCCGCTGCTGGTGCTGAGCGACTTCGGCGTGGGCGCGGAGATGATCAACCTGGTGTTCGAGGGCAGCGGCCTGCTGGGCACCCTGGAGGAGCTGTCGGCCGGCGACTTCCGGCCCGCCGACGCCGCCTGGTGCGCCGCCAACTACTTCCACCCGGCCGGCCGCAACGACTGGGCTGGCCGGCTGGAGCAGCTGGTGGCGACGCGGCCCCGCGTCCCGGCGACGTCGCTGCTGGACGGGCCCGAGCACGCGGTGGCCCGGCGGCGGGCCAGGATGCGGCTCGACGTGCCGCCGACGGTGCTGCGGGCGGGGTACCGGGCGAAGAAGAGGATGCGCCGCTACCTGCGCGCCCTGTCGTCGTAACCCCTGTGGCTCATGTGGCTGCGGGGGCGCGGCTCTGACGGCTCGTGTGCCTCGTGCCCGCGGCTCTTACGGCCTGCGTGCCTCAGGGCCCGCGTGTCTCACCGCCCCTGTGACGTCGGGGGCCGCGTGACGTCGGGGGCCGCGCAGTTCTTACGGTCCGCGTACGGACCGCGCCGCGACGTGGGCGGGCGGGCCGGGCGGTGCCAGGCTCCGGAGGGTGAGCAGGCACACGATCTCCCTCGCCTTCCTCGCCGCGACGCTGGCGGCACTCGTCGCGGTCCTCGTTCGCATGGCGCTGGGGCGTCCCGATCTGCTGCGCTGGTACCTGGTCGCCTGGGCGCTGTTCGCCCTGGCGCTGTGGCTGCTGCGCTCGGTGCCCGAGGGGCGGCGCGGCGCGCTGGTCGTCGCCGGCGGCATCGTCGTGGCCGCCACCGGGCTCGCCGCCCCGCCCAGCACCAGCACCGACTCCTACCGGTACGCGTGGGACGGCCGGGTGCAGGCGGCGGGCCTGTCGCCCTACGACCATCCACCCGCCGACCCCGCGCTGAGCTTCCTGCGCGACGGCTGGCTCTTCCCCGGCGACTGCGACGCGCCCGACCGCGCCCGGCTGGCCGAGGGCGGCTGCACCCGGATCAACCGCCCGGCCGTGCACACGATCTACCCGCCGCTGGCCGAGGGGTACTTCCTGGCCGTCCACCTGCTCTCGCCCGGCGGCGTGCGGCACAAGGCGCTGCAGCTCGGCGGCGCGCTGATGGCGATCGGGGTGCTGCTGGCGCTGTGCCGCCGGTTCGGCGCGGACAAGGCCGCGTACTGGGCGTGGTGCCCGGCCGTGCCCGCCGAGGCGGTCGGCAACGCGCACGTCGACATGCTGGGGGTGTTGCTGGTGGTGCTGGCGTTCTGCGTGGTGCGGGGGAGGGGAGCGCTGCTGGGGGCGGCGGTCGCCGCCAAGCTGCTGCCCGTGGTGACGCTGCCGGGCGCGCTGTCGGGCGTGCTCAAGGGCGTCTCCAAGAGCGGGCCCAATGGCGGGCTCAGGGACTGGCTCAGGGACGGTGTCGCCTGGCGGCGGATCGCCGCCACACTGGGGCCCGCCGTCCTGGTGGTGCTGCTGGCCTACCTGCCCTACCTGCTGGTCTCCCGGGCGTCCGTCGCGGGCTACCTCTTCGGATACGTCCAGGAGGAAGGTTACGAGGCGCCTTCGGCGCGGGGGAGGTATGCCGTGTTGCGGCTGGTGATGCCGGACTCCTGGGCGCCGTTCGCGGCGATCCTCGTGCTCGGGGCCGTGGTCTTTTACGTGCTGCGTCACGGGGACGCGGAGCGGCCCTGGGGCGGGGCGCTGCTGGTGAGCGGGACGCTGCTGCTGGTGCTGACGCCCGAGTACTCCTGGTACGCCCTCCTCGTCGTCGCCCTGGTGGCCCTGGACGGGCGGTGGGAGTGGCTCGGCGTGGCGCTCGCGGGGGCGGTCGGTTACCTGTTCGGGCCCGCGACGCTCGCGTACACGCTGGCCGCCCTGGCCGTGACAGTGGGCTGGGCCGTGCGCCGCGCGCGCCGGCCGGTGGAGGTGGCGGCATGATCCTTCGGACGCTGCCGGACAGGTTCACCAGCCGCCTGCGCTCCGAGCGGGTGGCCGCCAGGCTCGGGATCTGGCTCGGCGTCAGCTTCACCGTCGCCTTCGCCACCGGCCTGTTCAGCCACTTCACCCAGCACCCGCCCGCCTGGCTGCTGTGGCCGTCACGGCCGGTCAACCTCTACCGGGTCACCCAGGGGCTGCACGTCGTCGGCGGCATCGCCACCGTCCCGCTGCTGCTGGCCAAACTGTGGACGGTCTACCCCAAGCTGTGGCAGTGGCCGCCGCTGCGCTCGGCCGGGCACGCCGCCGAGCGGCTGTTCGTGCTGCTCCTGGTGGCGGGCGCGCTGTTCCAGCTCGTCACCGGGCTGATGAACATCGCCTACACCTACCCCTGGCCGTTCGGCTTCGTCCAGGCGCACTACTGGACCGCGTACGTCACGTACGGGGCGCTCGTCGTCCACGTCGTCAACGAGTGGGCCAAGGTGCGGCGGCACCTGTGGACCCGCGTCGAGGACCCGGACCGCCGCCGCTTCCTGACCACCGTGGCCGCCGCGGCCGGCCTGGCCGCCCTCGTCACCGCGGGGGAGACGCTCACCCCGCTGGAGCGGCTGGCCGTGCTCGCGCCGCGCGGCCCGCGCATCGGGCCGCAGGGGGTGCCGGTCAACAAGACGGCGCTGGCCGCCCAGGTCACCGGGGTGATCAGGGACCCGGCGTACCGGCTGGCCGTGACCGGGGCCGTCCGCGCCGAGCTGTCGCTGAGCCTCGCCGACCTCACCCGGCTGCCGCAGCACACCGTACGGCTGCCGATCGCCTGCGTGGAGGGATGGAGCGTGGAGTGCGAGTGGACCGGCGTCCGGCTGCGTGACCTCGTCCGGCTGGCCGGTGGGGCGCCGGACGCGGTCGTGACGGTCGAGTCGCTCGAACGCGCCGGCTCCTACCGCGTCAGCGAGGTGCGCCCGCCGCACTGGAACGACCCGCTGACCCTCCTCGCCCTGAGGATCAACGGCCAGGTACTGGACGCCGACCACGGCTATCCCGTGCGGCTCGTCGCGCCCAACCGGCCGGGTGTCATGCAGACCAAGTGGATCGGCCGGGTGAGGGTGGCATGAGGTGGATCGGGTACGCGGCCGGCTGCGCGCTCGTGGCGCTCGGCGGGCACGGTCTGGTGACCGGCAGCGACCCGGCCGGGTGGGCGCTGTGGTTCGGCGGGGTGGTGGTGGCGCACGACGCCGTCCTCGCGCCCCTGGTCCTGCTGGCCGGGGTTGCTATGGGCCGGCTGGGCGGCGGGCCGGGGGGCGGGCTGGGTCGTGCGCCGAGGGCGGCGCTCGTCCTGGCGGGCACGGTGACGCTCGCGACGCTGCCGACCGTGCTGGCGATGGGCAGGCGCGCCGACAACCCGTCGATCCTGCCGCTCGACTACGGGCGCGGGCTGCTGATGGTCCTGGCGGCGCTCACGGTCGCCGCCCTCACCACCCGCCTCACCACCGCACCCGCGCGCCCCGGCTCGCCGCCGGGCCAGGAAACAGCGGCCTGGGGAACAGCGGCCTGGGGAACGCCAGGCCGGGGGATGGCCGGCCTGGGAGTGCCAGGCTGGGCGTCCAGGACGGCGGTGGCAGTGGGCGCGGGCCTGGCCGCCTGGTCCGTCGCCCCCATGGACCCCGCCGCCGCGCTGCCGCTCGGCGGGCTCGCCGGGATGCTGCTGCTGCACGCCTCAGATGGCTGAGCGGATCTTCCTGCGCAGCCGGGTCAGGGCAGTCGGCCGGGCCGCCAGCCCCAGGGTCTCCAGGCGCTTGCGCTTGAAGTAGCGCCTCGGGAAGTCGTAGCCGACCGGCCGCAGCTCCGGATACGTCTCCGCCTGCATGCAGTAGCCGACCGCCCGCACCAGCTCCGGCAGGTCCACGCGCGGCGGCGGCCGCATCGAGCCGTCCGCCTCCATGCGCGGCAGCAGCGCGTCCACGATCGTGACGGGCACCCGGTTGCTGTTCTCGTACGGGGCCAGCCGCTCCAGCACCAGATCGGTGCCGTACGAGGCGGCGGGCACCCCGAAGTAGCGCCCGGCCGTGACCAGGCCGGTGGAGAAGCAGCCCACCACCAGCTCCGGCCGCAGCGCCGCGAAGCACACCTCGGCCGGGACGCTCTCGCCGGCCACCAGCAGCCGCACGTCCAGCTGCTCGGCGGCGGCCCTGAGCAGCTGCGCGTGCCTGCGCCCGGCCGCCGGGTGCGGCTTGAACACCACGGTCGAGCAGCCGCGCGCGACCAGGCCGCGCAGCATCGACTCGTGCAGCCCCGCCTCCTCCTCGGGCGTGAGGATCTCCAGGGCCGACAGGTACTGGCCGAGGATCATCGCCTGGCCGGCCAGCATGTCGGGCGCGGTCGTCGCCACCTGCCGCACCACCGCCAGGAACGCCTCGTCCGGCAGGATCGACGCCGGCACCCCGTACTCGCTGAGCAGGAGCGGCTCCAGCCCCGGCACCAGGTCCAGGTGCAGCAGCCGGGTGACGCGGCGGAAGATCTCGGCCGGCAGCGGGTCGCGGGTCGGGCCGTAGCTCATCAGGCCGTCGGAGTAGACGGTGATCGGGCAGTCGCGCACCAGCCCGGCGATGGTCCGGGCGGGCGGCACCGCGATCGACTCCAGCACCAGCTCCGACACCTCCTCCAGCCCCAGCCGGCCGCGGATCAGCCGCTCCATCATCGGCACCTCGACGACGCGGGCCTTCCAGTCCGACGGGTGCAGCGGCGCGATCAGCTCGTTCCACGAGTGCACCTCGTCGAAGCGCGAGCGCAGCACCGCGAAGCCCGGCGCCCGGTCCAGCGGCAGCGCGACCTCGGGGATCGCCGCGTTGTTCGACACGATCAGGACCCGGCGCCCCTCGGCGAAGCGGCCGTCGTCGATCGCCGCGGCCACGGACATCGCCCCGAACAGCGTCGAGGCGTAGAAGACCGTCGTCCCTGAGGAGGGCGGGTCCGAAGGGGATGTCATGAGTCCTCCCGATCGCGGCGCAACCGGACATGGGGGCTGGGGGGGCAGTTCGGGCAGCAGCGCCCGCAGCGTGGCCTCGCGGTCCACGGACATCCGCGCCACCGCCTCCGCCACCAGGTCCGCGGGCAGCGTCCTGACCATCTGCGCGCCCCGCTCCTCGAAGCGGGCGCGCAGCGGCGGCGTGAAGCGGCCGGCGATCTCCAGGTGGTGGGCCAGCAGCGCGCAGAAGTTGCGCACCGCCTTCGGCAGGAACTCCTCCTCCAGATCCTTGAACACCAGGTCGAAGGCGTCGAAGAAGTGGAGCTGCCGCTCGTCGCCCACCTGCGTGAGCGATCCGGACACCATCCGCCGGTAGAACACCCCGGCCAGCGACACCACGGCGAACGAGGCCGCCTCCCGGTGCAGCCGCCAGATCCACGGCCGGTCCTCGGCGGTGTGCAGCGAGCCGGGGAAGTGCAGCAGGTCGCCCAGCGAGCGCCGGTAGACCCCCGCCCACGCGTACGGGTAGTCGACCATGGTCCGCACGCCGGCGGGCAGGATCGCCTCCCGGGGGTCCAGCACCGCGCCGCGCCGCGCCAGCGGGGCGCGGTGCAGGACCCGTTTACGGCCCTCGACCTGCACGTGGTCGGCACGCACGAAGTCGCAGCCGAGCCCGTCGACGGCCTCGACGAGCCGCGCCAGGTAGCCGGGGGCCAGCCAGTCGTCACCGTCCATGTACGTGACGTACCGGCCGGTGGCCGCCGCCAGCCCGGCGTTGCGCGCGTCCGCCAGCCCCACCGGGACGGTGTGCCGCAGGACGGTCAGGCCGGGCAGGTCGGCGCGGAAGTCGTCGACGATGTCGCCGGTGGCGTCCACCGACCCGTCATCGACGACGATGTACTCGAAGTCGCGCCGCGTGTTGCGGCACAGGGAGGAGAGCGCGTCGGCGATGAAACGCTCGCCGTCGCGCACAGGGACGATGACCGACAGAAGTGTCAAGATCGCCCTCGTCAGACGGTGACGCGGCGCAGCCGGGCCTTGGGCGCCTCCTCGCCCGGGAAGACGCGCTTGACGCCGTCGCCCAGGGCCTGCTCGATGATCCGGACGTCGCGCACCAGGTGCTCCAGGCCGGAGGGCTCCAGCGAGGCGGCGTGGTCGGAGCCCCACATGGTGCGGTCGAGCGTGATGTGCCGCTCCACGCAGACCGCGCCGAGCGTCACCGCGGCCAGCGAGATCTGCAGGCCGCGCTCGTGCCCCGAGTAGCCGACCGGCACGCCGTACCGCTCCTTGAGGGTGGTGATCGTGCGCAGGTTCGCCTCCTCCGGCGGCAGCGGGTACGTCGAGGTGGCGTGCATCATGATCAGCTTCTCGGTGCCGAGGATCTCGACCGCCTCGTCGATCTCCGACAGCGTGGACATGCCGGTGGACAGGACCAGCGGCTTGCCGGTCGCCGCGAGCGCGCGCAGCAGCTCGTGGTCGGCGACGCTGGCCGAGGCCACCTTGTGCGCCAGGACGTCCATCTCCTCCAGGAACTCCACGGAGGGCACGTCCCACGGCGAGGCGAACCAGTGCAGGCCCCGCTCGTCGCAGTACTTGGCGATCTGGCGGTACTCGTCGCGCCCGAACTCGGTGCGCTCCTTGTACTCCAGGTAGGTCATCTCACCCCACGGCGTCTGCCTGATCTGCCCCTTCTGCTCCTCGGGCACGCAGATCGCCGGGGTGCGCTTCTGGAACTTCACCGCCTGGCAGCCGGCGTCGGCCGCCACGTCGACGAGCCTGCGGGCCAGGTCGAGGTCGCCGTTGTGGTTGATGCCGATCTCGCCGATCATGTACACCGGCTCGCCGTCGCCCACCAGCACGTCGCCGATCGCCACCGGGCCCAGCCGGGGTCGCGTCCTGGCGGCCTCGGGAGCGGGCGGCTCGGGCCGGGCCTGGATGACCCGGTCGCACAGCTCACGCACCGCGCCCGACCCGCCGGGCCGGGTCAGCACCACGCGGGCGGCGGCGCGCACGCGCGGGTGCGCGTCGGGCGTGGCGACCGGCCAGCCCACCTCGGCCATCGGGCCCAGGTCGTTGACGTCGTTGCCCACGTACGCCACCCGCGCCGGGTCCAGGCCCTCGATCGTCAGCCAGTCGCGCAGCACGGTCCGCTTGTCGGCCAGCCCCTGCAGCACCGGCACGCCCAGCTTGCGCGCCCGCGCGGCGACGACCGGGTTGTGCTCGGTCGACATGACCAGCACTTTGACCCCGGACCGGCGCAGCAGCGCGACGCCCATCCCGTCGGACCGGCTGACCAGCACCATCTCGCGGCCCTCGGAGTCGACGTAGGCGCGGTCGTCGGTGTGCACGCCGTCGAAGTCGGTGATCACCGCGTCCACGTCGATCGGCTCAGGCGCGTCGACGAACGGGGCGAGCGCGCGGACCAGCTCCAGGTCCTCGGGGTTGTCGATCTCGATCGCGTGCTGCGGCGGCACCTGCTGCACGGCGACGGTGCCGAAGAAGCGGTGGCCGCTCTCGCGCAGCCCGGAGGTGCGCATGACGTAGAAGGCGCCGTTCTCGCGGAACTGCGGCTCGCGGTCCTGCCTGCGCGGCCGGACCGCCGGGTCGTGGTTGATCCCGGCGCCGGCCGCGGTCCACAGGAACTCGTGCGTGGCCAGCCCGGACACGACCGAGTCGGCCTCGCCGTCCAGCACCTTGCGCACCGCCGCCGACAGGTCGCCGGAGTCGATGAACGCGCTCGTGCACTGCACCAGCACGACCACCTCCGGGTCGGCCTCCAGCGCGTCGAGCGCGTGCAGGACGGCCGACTCGCTGGAGGCGGTGGCGCCGCTCAGCTCCTCGGGACGCTCGACGACCAGCGCGCCCGCCTTCCTGGCGGCCTCGGCGATCCCCGCGTGGTCGGTGCTGACCACCACCTGGTCGATCAGCTCGGCGCGCAGCGACGCGCGCACGGCGCGGGCCACCAGGGGGATCCCTCCCACCGGCTCGAGGTTCTTGAGCGGGACGCCCGCCGAACCACCGCGGGCGGGAACAACGGCCAGGACTCGCAACGTGACTCCTCAGTGCTTACGGGTTGCACCCAGAAGCTAGAGGCCCGGATTGAACTGGCAGCGTCTCGCCCATTAACTTTCCATGGGGATCCGGTAGAGCAACTCTGGACGGCCCACCCCGCCGTACTGCGGCATGCGCACCGCGACCCCCAGCTCCACCAGGTGTTCCAGGTAGCGGCGGGCCGTCACCCTCGACACCCCGGCGGCGGTGCCGGCGGCCTGCGCCGACATCCCCTCCGGGCTGGCCCGCAGCTCGGCGGCGATCGTGTCCAGGGTGTCGCGGGCCAGGCCTTTGGGCAGCTCGGAGCGGCCGCGCAGGGTGCCGAGCACCCGGTCCACGTCGCCCTGCCCAACGATCTCCCCGGCCTCCTCCCTGAACCGGGCGTAGCGGGTCAGCTTCTCGTTGAGTGTCGCGAAGGTGAACGGCTTGAGAAGGTACTGGGAGATGCCCAGCGACACCGCCGACCTGACCATCTCCAGGTCCCGCGCCGAGGTCACCGCGATCACGTCGCACAGCAGCCCGCCGGCCCGTACGGCCCGGCAGACCTCCAGCCCGTGCATGTCCGGCAGGTACAGGTCGAGCAGGATCAGGTCGACCCGCCGCCGGCGCAGGAACCGCAGCGCCTCCCCGCCCGAGCGGACCACGCCCGCCACCTCGAAGCCCGGCACCCGGCCGACGTAGAGGCGGTTGGCCTCGGCGGTGATCTCCTCGTCCTCCACCACCAGCACCGAGATCATCGGACCTGCTCCCGCACCGGCAGCCGCACGGTGAACACCGACCCGTCGACCTCGATCGTGCCGCCGCACCTGCGCACCGCCTGCCCGACCAGCGCCAGGCCGAGCCCGTGCCCGTCGCCCTTGGTCGTCCAGCCCCTCCTGAACGCGTCCGGCGCGGTCAGCCCGGGGCCGTCGTCGGCGACCCTGACGAGGAAGCCGTCGCCACCGGCCCGCAGCAGCACCTCCACCCGCGTGGCCGCCTCGATCGCGTTGTCGATCAGGTTGCCGACGATCGTCACCAGCTCCCTGGCGTCGAGCCCCAGCTCCTCCAGCTCGCTGTCCAGCTCACTGTCCTCGTGCACGACCAGCTCGCCGCCGCGTTCGGCCGCCTCGGCGCTCTTGCCCAGCAGCAGCGCCGCCAGCACCGGCTCGCGCACCGCGCCCACCACCCGGTCGGTCAGCTCCTGCGCCGCCCGCAGCTCGGCTGTCCCGAACGCCACCGCCTGCTCCGTGCGGCCCAGCTCCACCAGCGTGATCACCGTGTGCAGCCGGTTGGCCGACTCGTGCGCCGCCGACCGCAGCGACTCGGCGAACCCGCGCTCGGCGTCGAGCTGCCCGGCCAGCGCCTGCAGCTCGGTGTGGTCGCGCACGGTCACGACCGTGCCCAGCTCGCCGGCGGCGCCGTTGACGGCCAGGACGCGGTCGCCGACCAGGTGCACCCGCTCCTCCTGGCCCGCGCCGAGCACCTCCGACAGGCCCAGCTCCTCCAGGCGCCTGCCCTCGGCGTCCGCGGGCAGGTCCAGGAGCCGCCGCGCCGCGTCGTTGCACAGGGTGAGCGTGCCGTCCCGGCCGACCAGCAGCAGCCCCTCCCGTACGGCGTGCAGCACCGCGTCGTGGTGCCCGTGGATGCGGGCCAGCTCGACCGGCCCCAGCCCGAGGGTCTGCCGGCGCAGCCGGGCCGTCACCAGCCACGTGCCCGCCGCGGCCAGCGCGAGGCCGAGCAGCGCGATCAGGCCGATCAGGACGAGCGAGCCGCGCAGGCTGGCGCTCACCTTCTCGATCTTGATGCCCGCGCTGACCAGCGCCCGCACCTCGCCGTCCACGACGATGGGGGCGACGGCGCGGACCGACGGGCCGAGCGTGCCCGTGTACGTCTCGGTGAAGGTCTCGCCGTGCAGCGCCGGCCCGGTGTGGCCGAGGAAGCGCTTGCCGATCTCCGCCGGGTTCGGGTGGGTGTAGCGGGTGCCGTCGGGTTTCATGATGGTGACGAAGTCCAGGCCGGCCTCGGCGCGCACCCGCTCGGCGAACGGCTGCAGCCGCCCGCTCGGCGACGGCTCCTCCAGCGCGGCCAGCACGTCCGGTGAGGCGGCGACCGTGACCGTCGCCGCCCTGGCCGAGGCCGCCGCCTCGGCCTTGACCAGCCATCCCGCGAAGGCGACGACCAGCGCGGTGGCGCCCGCCATCAGGACGGTCACCACCAGCAGTTGCAGGGCCAGCATCTGGCCCGCCAGGCTCCAGCGGCGCATCGGAACCCTTCCGGTGAACGAAACTTACGCAATGGTGACCTGCGTCACCACTGGGCAGATAGTCGCACGGTCAGCTGTTTCACACATAGCGACCGGAGACCCCCCATGCGTGATCGCACCCGCTATCTCTACCTGGCCGTCATCGCGGCGGTGCTGCTAGGGATCATGGTCGGCTTCCTCTGGCCGGACGCCGGGCAGGCGCTGAAGCCCCTCGGCACCGGTTTCGTCAACCTGATCAGGATGATGATCAGCCCGATCATCTTCTGCACGATCGTGCTCGGCATCGGCTCGGTCACCAGGGCCGCCAAGGTCGGCAAGGTCGGCGGACTCACCATCGGCTACTTCCTGCTGATGTCCACGGTCGCCCTGATCATCGGGCTGGTGGTGGGCAACCTCATCGACCCCGGCTCCGGCCTGCAGCTCACCGACGCCGCCAAGAAGGCCGCCGAGGACGAGGCCGCCAAGGGCGCCGCCTCCGGGACCTCCGACTTCCTGCTCGGCATCATCCCGGCCACGCTGGTGTCGGCCTTCACCGAGGGGCAGACGCTCCAGACGCTGCTGGTCGCGCTGCTCGTCGGCTTCGCGCTGCAGGCCATGGGGCCCAAGGGGACGCCCGTCCTGACGGCCATCGAGCACATCCAGCGGCTGGTCTTCCGCATCCTGGGCATGGTCATGTGGGCCGCGCCCGTCGGCGCCTTCGGCGCCATCGCCGCGGTCGTCGGGGCCACCGGCGTCAAGGCGCTGCAGAGCCTGGCCATCATCATGGCCGCCTTCTACGTGACCTGCCTGCTGTTCGTCGGCCTCGTCCTCGGCCCGCTGCTGTGGGCCGTGGTCAGGATCGGGATCTGGCCGCTGTTCCGGTACCTGGGCCGCGAGTTCCTGCTGATCCTGTCCACGTCGTCGTCGGAGGTCGCGCTGCCGCGCCTGATCGCCAAGATGGAGCACATGGGGGTCAGCCGGACCGTCGCCGGCATCACCGTGCCGACCGGCTACTCCTTCAACCTCGACGGCACCGCGATCTACCTGACCATGGCCACCCTGTTCATCGCCTCGGCCACCGGGGCGCCGCTGCAGTTCGGCGAGCAGATCGCGCTGCTGCTGTTCATGATGGTCGCCTCCAAGGGCGCCGCGGGCGTCACCGGCGCGGGCCTGGCCACCCTGGCCGGCGGCCTGCAGTCGCACCGGCCCGAGCTGGTCGACGGCGTCGGCCTCATCGTCGGCATCGACCGCTTCATGTCCGAGGCGCGGGCGCTGACGAACTTCGCCGGCAACGCGGTCGGCACCCTGCTCGTGGCCACGTGGACGGGCGACCTCGACCGGGAGCGGGCCGCGCAGGTGCTGTCCGGGAACGCGCCGTTCGACGAGGCGACGCTGCTGGACGAGGAGGAGGACCGGCCCGAGCCGCCGGCCGAGGAGGAACGCCGCGAGATGTCCCCCGTGTGACCCGCGAGAGGTCAGGGCTTGCGGCCGATGCCCGCGTACCCCATCCTGGCCAGCTCCTTGTCGATGAACCGCGCATCCTCGGGGTCGGCGAACGGCCAGCCGACCTCGGGGCCGAGCCCGTTGGCCAGCCCCGGCTCGACCAGCTCGAAGTCGCCGAAGAAGCGGCCGATCTCGATGCCCGGCCGCGGGCAGAACGGCAGGTTGGCCCGCTGGTAGAACGCGCTGACCCGGGCCAGCCGCTCCGGCTCCGCGTCGGTGCCGACGTGCGAGATCGCCAGGTAGCTGCCGGGCGCCAGCGCCTGCCGGTAGGCGGCCACGAACCGGTGCGGCTCGTCCTCGTCCGGGACCAGGTGCAGGAAGAACATCATCAGCACCGCCACCGGCCGGTCGAGGTCCAGCACGGCCCGCACGTCGGGATGGCCGAGGACCTTCTCCGGCTCGCGGCCGTCGGCCAGCACCATCGCGACCCGCCGCGGGTCGGCCAGCAGGGCGCGGCCGTGCGTGGCGACGACGGGGTCGTTGTCGACGTAGACGACCTGCGCCTCGGGCCGGAAGCGTTGCGCCACCTCGTGGACGTTCTCCCGCGCGGGCAGGCCGGAGCCCAGGTCGAGGAACTGGGTGACGCCCTGCCGGCACAGGTACTCGACCACCCGGCCGATGAGCTTCCTGTTCTGCCGGGCGCCCTCCCTGACCTCGGGGAAGACCCCTTCCACCAGGGCGGCCAGGGCCCGGTCGGCCTTGAAGTTGTCCTTGCCGCCGAGGAAGTAGTCGTACATCCGCGCCGCGTTGGGCGTGTACGGGTTCACGCCTCGCGGCGCCGGCTCCGTCATGCGCCCCATGCTCGCAGAAGGAGGCGCGCCGTTCACGGCGCGGGTCGTTTCCGGCGCGAGGCTCTCACAGGGCGGGCAGGCGCAGCACGAACCTGGCGCCGCCCGGGCAGTCCTCGGCGCGGATCTCGCCGCGGTGCGCCAGCGCGACGTCCCGCGCGATCGCCAGCCCGAGCCCGGTGCCGCCCGCGTCGCGGCTGCGGGCGGCGTCCAGGCGGGTGAAGCGCTCGAAGATGCGCTCGCGGTCCTGCGGCGCGATCTCGGCGCCGTCGTTCTCCACCGCCAGCACGGCCGTGCCCCCGTCACCGGCGCCCGCGTCACCGGCGCCCGGCTCCCTGGCGTCCGGCTCCCTGGTGACCGTGACGCGGACGGTGCGCTCCGCGTGGCGCTGGGCGTTGTCCAGCAGGTTCGTCAGGACCCTGGCGAGCTGCAGCCGTACGCCCTCCACGACGACCCCCTCGGCCAGCCTCACGCGCACGGGCAGCTTGCCGCCGCGCACGGCCAGCTCGTCGCGGACCAGGCCGCCCAGGTCGACGGGTTCCTTGGCCATGTCCACGCGCGAGCCGATCCTGGCCAGCAGCAGCAGGTCGGTCATGATGGCCTCCAGGCGGTCGGTGTCGCGCAGGGCGCTGTCCACCAGCGCGCCGAGGTCGGTGTCGTCGGGGTAGAGCTGGGCGCTCTCCAGCTGGGCGCGCAGCCCGGCGATGGGTGTGCGCAGCTCGTGCGAGGCGTCGGAGGCGAACTGCCGCTGCTGGTGCGCCGAGCGTTCCAGACGGGCCAGCGTGCCGTTGACGGACCTGGCGAGCTGGGCGACCTCGTCGTCCCCGGGCGGCTGGGTGACCCGGCGGCTCAGGTCGCTGGCGTTGACCTCGTCCAGCTCGGCCCGCATCGCCCCGACCGGGCGCAGCGCCCGGCCCATGACCAGCCAGGTCGCCCAGGTGGCCAGCGCGATGAGGGCGGCGATCTGGACCAGCACCACCACGTCCAGGGTGTGCGTGGCCAGGATCCTGGGGGTGGCGCGCCCGGCGTAGACGACGCGCGCGCCGGCGTCCGGCGACGTGCGCACGGCCGTCAGGTGCAAGCACATGCCGGGCAGGCAGCTCGTGGTGCTGAGGACCCGGTGGTCCGGGGTGGGCCGGACGTCGCTCAGGGGCGGCAGCCTGCGGGCGCTGTCGCTGGCCGACTCCACGCGGCCGTCGGGGGCGACCACCTGGACCATGTCCACGGACGGGTTGGGCACCACCGGCTCGGCGCCGCGGGACAGGTCGCCCGCGCGGGCCTGCGCCGCCACCCGCTCGGCGAGGTCGCGGGTGTCGTGCCACACGTTCGACTCGATCACGGACCTGGTCAGCGCGACTCCGCCGATCCCCGCGGGGACCAGCACGGCGGTGGCGACGGCCGCTGCCACGAGCGTGACGCGGCCGCGAAGGGACCTCGCCCAAAGGCGTGACACTCCCTGAGGCTACTCACCGTGATTGCCGGGATATGCCGCGTCAAGGGAAAGTTTGCCCCATGGTCGGGACGCCCTCGCCCGCCGCCGCCCTCGCGCCGTCCTCAGGCTGGAGCCGCACCGTCAGGTCCGGAGCCGCACCGTCAGGTCCGGAGCCGCACCGTCAGGTCTGGAGCCACACCGTGGTGTCCGGCGGGAGGGCGCCCTCGGCGGTGAGCGGGCCGCTGGACAGCACGACCTCGCCGGCCGGCAGCTCCACCGCCGTCTCGCCCGTGTTCAGCACGACGACCAGGCCGGGGGAGCGTTCGATCGCCAGGACGTCCTTCGCCGAGTCCAGCCAGGTCAGCGTGCCGCCGCCGAGCGCGGGGTGCTCCTTGCGCAGGCGCAGCGCCCTGCGGTAGAGGTTCAGCGTCGAGCCGGGGTCGTTCTCCTGGGCCTCGGCCGACAGCAGCGCCCACGAGTCGGGGATCGGCAGCCACGGCTCGCGCCAGCCGTACCCGGGGGCGGAGGTCCACGGGATCGGGACACGGCAGCCGTCGCGGCTCTCGCCGCGGCGCTTGAACGCCGGGTCCTGGCGCAGCTCGTCCGGCAGGTCGAGCACCTCCGGCAGGCCCAGCTCCTCGCCGTTGTAGAGGTAGGCCGAGCCGGGCAGCGCCAGCATGAGCAGCGTGGCGGCGTTCGCCCTGGCCAGGCCGCCGTGGCGGGTGACGTGGCGGGGCTTGTCGTGGTTGGACAGCACCCAGGTGGTGGGCGCGCCGACCATCTCGGCCTCGGCCAGGGACTTCTCGATGACCGCGCGGAAGGACTTGGCGTGGAAGTCGGCGACCATGAAGTCGAAGTTGAACGCCTGGTGCAGCTCGTCGGGGCCGACGTAGCGGGCCAGGCGCTCCGGCGTGGACACCCACGCCTCGGCCACGGCCATCCGGCCGCCCGGGTAGGAGTCGAGGATCGGCCGCCACTCGCGGTAGATGTCGTGCACGCCGTCCTGGTCGAAGTACGGGACGCTCTCCGTGCCGAGCATCTCGGCCTGGCGGCCGTCCTTCGGCCCGACGTCGGGCAGCCCGTCGGCCTTGATCATGCCGTGCGCCACGTCCACCCGGAAGCCGTCCACCCCGCGATCCAGCCAGAACCGCAGGATGTCGCGGAACTCCGCCCGTACGTCCGGGTTGTCCCAGTTGAGGTCCGGCTGCTCGGGCGCGAACAGGTGCAGGTACCACTGCCCGTCGGCGACCTGGGTCCAGGCGGGGCCGCCGAAGACGGACTCCCAGTCGTTGGGGCGGTCGCGGAAGACGTACCGGTCGCGCAATCCCGCCTGGAACCAGGGGTGCCGGTCGGAGGAGTGGTTCGGCACGAGGTCCACGATCACCCTGATGCCCAGGGCGTGCGCGTCGGTGATCAGCCCGTCGAGGTCGGCCAGCGTGCCGAACATCGGGTCGACGTCGCGGTAGTCGGCCACGTCGTAGCCGCCGTCGGCCATCGGGGAGGTGTAGAAGGGGCTCAGCCAGATGGCGTCCACGCCCAGCTCGGACAGGTATCCGAGCCGCTGCCGCACCCCCGGCAGGTCACCCGTGCCGTCGCCGTTCGCGTCGGCGAAGCTGCGCGGGTAGACCTGGTACACGACCGCGTCCCGCCACCAGTCGTCGTTGCCGAGCATGCTGTTTCCCCCCGGTCGGATGCGTGATGTCTGGTGCAGGATGACCCGCCGGCCGTTCATGGTCAAGTGTAAGTTGCGGAAAGTTGCAGTCGGGGTCCCCTATCTCTGGATACTCAAGGTGGCGAGGTCAGGGGAAGCGCCGGGCGGATCTGGATCGGGTAACGCTCTTTCGCAAGTTCTTCCAATTCTTGCAAAGAGCGGCTAACGTCCCGGAAACACAAGCCCGTGATCCCAGGAGGTCCCATGCGCACGCGAGCTCTGGGCGTGGCCGCACTCACCACTCTTGCGTTAGCCGCCACGGCCTGCGGCGGGTCGCAGCCCGCCACCCCCTCCGCGACCGGCTCGGCGGCCCCCAGCGCCGCCGCCACCCAGGCCCAAGGGGGCAAACTGGTGATCTGGGCCGACCCCAACCGGGTCAAGGCGCTCAAGCCGTTCGCCGAGCAGTTCGGCACCGAGAACGGCGTGAGCGTCGAGGTCAAGGAGATCAGCAAGGACAACCAGCAGACGTTCCTGACCGCCTCCCAGCAGGGCAGCGGCCCGGACATCATGGTCGGCGCGCACGACTGGATCGGCAACATGGTGCAGAACGGCGCCATCGAGCCGGTCAACCTCACCGACGCCCAGAAGGCCGCGTTCCCGGAGATCGCCATGAAGGCGGTCACGTTCGACGGCCAGGTGTACGGCGCCCCGTACGCGGTCGAGAACATCGCGCTGATCCGCAACACCAAGCTCGCCCCCGACGCCCCCGCGACCCTGGAGGACATGGTCAAGCAGGGCAAGGCGCTCAAGGAGGCGGGCAAGGTCAAGGAGGTGCTCTGCCTGCCGGTGGCGCAGAAGGGCGACGCCTTCCACGTCTACCCGATCTTCGCGGCGGGCGGCGGCTCGCTGTTCGGCACCACCGCCTCCGGCGACCCCGACCCCAAGAAGGTGCTGCTCGGCTCGCCCGAGTCGGTCAAGGCGTTCGGCAAGCTGAAGGACCTCGGGGAGAAGGGTGACGGCGCGCTCAAGACGTCCATCACCAACGAGAACTACATCTCCAGCTTCGCCGGCGGCAAGTGCGCCTACCTCATCTCGGGCCCGTGGGCCATGGGCGACGTGAAGAAGGGCGGCATCTCCTACGACATCACGCCCGTCCCGTCGTTCAAGGACGGCAAGCCGGCCACCCCGTTCGTCGGCGTCCAGTCGTTCTTCGTCGCCTCCAAGGGCAAGAACAAGGCCCTGGCGCAGGAGTTCGTCGCCAACTACGTGACCAACAAGGACGTCGCCAAGGCCCTGTACGCGGCCGACCCCCGCCCGCCGGCGCTGACCGAGGCGCTGCAGGAGGTCGGGGCGAGCGACCCGGACGCCGGCAAGTTCATGGACGCCGGCAAGAACGGCATGCCGATGCCCGCCATCCCGGAGATGCAGGCGGTGTGGGAGCCGTTCGGCATCGCCGAGGCTGCGGTCGTCAAGGGCGGCGACGCGGCCAAGGCCGCCGAGGCCGCGCAGAAGGCCATCGACAGCTCGCTCAAGAACTGAGCCGTCATGTCGTCCCCGCCCGCCGTGGACGTCCGTGAGGCGAGGGGGGCGCACGCGCCCCCCAAGCCCCGCCGGGAGATCACCACGGCCTTCCTGGTGAGCAGGATCGCGGTGCTCGCCGTGGCCGCCGCGCTCCTGCTCTACGCCCTGCCGCCGCTGGTGGCGGCCCGGTCGTGGCCGGCCGTGGTGATCCTGTGCGCCGCCACCGCGGCCATCGCCTACCTCTACCTGACCCGCCGCTTCGTCCCGGCCAAGTACCTGATCCCGGGCACCGTGTTCCTCATCGCCTTCCAGGTGTTCCCGGTCCTCTACACGGTGAGCACGGCGTTCACGAACTTCGGCGACGGCCACCGCGGCGACAAGCGGGCCGCGATCACCGCCATCGAGTCGGGCTCGGTGCGGCAGGCGCCCGGCTCGCCCGAGTACAGCCTGACCGCCGCGCTCAAGGGCGAGGCGCTGGTCTTCCTGCTGGTGGACCCGGCGACCAAGCAGGTGCAGGCGGGTGACGCGGCCGGGCTCACGCCGGTGCCCGGAGCCCAGGTCGGCGTGACCGGCAAGGTGCTCAGGGCGCCCGGCTACACCGTGCTGACCGCGCCCCAGGCCGCCGCCAGGGGACAGGACGTCACGGCCCTGTCCGTGCCCACCCCCGGCGGGCTGATCAAGGCGAACGGCCTGAGCCGCGCGGTCGAGGGCCGGGCCACGCTCGTCTACGACGCGCGCTGCGACTGCGTCCAGGGCGAGGGCGACCGGTGGGCGGCCGACGAGGGCCAGGGCTACTTCGTCAACGCCAAGGGACAGCACCTGGCGCAGGGCTGGCAGGTCAACGTCGGCCTCTCGAACTTCGCCCGGGTGGTGACCGACCCGACGATCTCCCGCTACTTCGCCGGCGTCTTCGGGTGGAACGTGGTGTTCGCGCTGGCCAGCGTCGGCACCACGTTCGCGCTCGGCATGGCGGTGGCGCTGGCGCTGCACCATCCGCGCATGCGCGGCACCAAGGCGTACCGGATCGCGCTGATCCTGCCGTACGCGATGCCGTCGTTCGCGATGCTGCTGGTCTGGCGGGACATGTTCAACCGCGACTTCGGCCTGATCAACCAGCTCTTCGGGGTGGACGTGGACTGGATGGGCCAGCCGTCCACGGCCAGGTTCGCGGTCGTGCTGGTCAACCTGTGGCTCGGCTTCCCGTACATGTTCCTGGTGACGACCGGGGCGCTGCAGGCGATCCCGCGCGAGCTGACCGAGGCCGCCTCCATCGACGGGGCGACGCCGTGGAACGGCTTCCGCCGGGTGACGCTGCCGCTGCTGCTGGTGGCGCTGACGCCGCTGCTGATCTCGTCGTTCGCGTTCAACTTCAACAACTTCAACGCGATCGCGCTGACCAGCGAGGGCGGGCCGTTCCCGGCCGAGAGCCCGCAGGTGGGGGCGACCGACCTGCTCATCACGTACACGTTCAGGCTGGCGTTCGGCACGGGTGGGGCGCAGTTCGGCTTCGCCGCGGCGATCTCGGTGTTCATCTTCGCGATCGTGGCGATCATCTCGGCCGTGACGTTCCGGCGCACCCGCAGGCAGGAGGAGGTCTACGCGTGAAGCTCTCGTTGACGCTGCGGCACGTGTTCGTGCTGGTCGTGTGCGCCTTCGCGCTGTTGCCGATCGTGTTCGTGGTCTCGGCCGCGATCAACCCGCTCGGCACGCTGGCCTCGACCGAGCTGCTGCCGAAGGGGGCGAGCCTGGGCAACTTCGGCGACCTGTTCGCCTCCGACACCTATCCGTTCGCCCGCTGGTTCCTCAACTCGGTGTTCATCGCGCTGGCCTCCTCCTTCGCCAGCCTGCTGCTGTCGATGCTGGCCGCCTACGCCTTCAGCAGGATGCGTTTCGCCGGGCGCAGGACGGGGCTGCTGGCGCTGCTGCTCATCCAGATGTTCCCGCAGTTCCTGGCCATCGTGACGATCTTCATCATCTTCACCAAGGTGACCGAGATGTACCCGGCGTTCGGGTTCAACACGGTGTGGGGGCTGCTGCTGCTCTACCTGGGCGGCGCGCTGGGCGTGAACACGTGGCTGATGAAGGGCTTCCTCGACACCGTCCCCAAGGAACTGGACGAGGCCGCCACGGTGGACGGGGCCTCGCACGCGCAGATCTTCTGGCGGGTGATCATGCCGCTGGTCACGCCGATCCTCGCCGTCACCGCGCTGCTGGCCTTCATCGGGACGATGAGCGAGTTCATCATGGCCAATGTTTTCCTTCGCGACCCGGAGAGCAAGACACTGGCGGTGGGCATGTACGGGATGATCGCGGGGGACCAGCGCAACGCGAACTTCGGCATGTTCGCCGCGGCCACGCTGCTCACGGCCGTCCCGACGGTCGGGGTGTTCCTGTGGCTGCAGAAGTACATCGTCTCCGGGCTGACGGCCGGAGCCGTCAAGGGGTAGGGGCCATTGCGTTTCCTCGGCGTGCCGCACCACGACGGGTCGGCACTGTACGTCGGCGACCAGAGACCGTCACCGGGCTCCACGGTGACGGTCTGGCTGCGCGGGCGGGCACGTGAGGTCCACGTGCGCACGGTGCGCGACGGCGAGCCGCGCTTCGTCCAGGCCCGGCCCGCCACCCGCTTCAGCGCCACCCGGTTCGAGGGGGACGGCGACTGGTGGCGGGCCGACCTCGTCGCCGCCAACCCCGTCACCCCGTACCGGTTCCTCATCGACGGGCGGTCGTGGCTGACCGCGGCCGGGCTCTTCGACCATGACGTCACCGACGCCACCGACTTCCGGCTCCTCACCCACGAGCCGCCGCCCGCCTGGCTGGCCGACGCGATCGTCTACCAGGTCTTCCCTGACCGTTTCGCTAGGTCACGGCCCATGCGCGAGCTGCCGGACTGGGCGCTGCCACGCGACTGGGACCAGGATCCGGTCCAGGCCGAGGGGCCCGGAACCGGCCGGCAGTTCTACGGCGGCGACCTCGACGGCATCACCGGGCGGCTCGACCACATCGCGGCGCTCGGCGCCGACACCGTCTACCTGACGCCGATCTTCCCCGCCCGCTCCAACCACCGCTACGACGCCGCCGCCTTCGACCGCGTCGACCCGCTGCTCGGCGGTGACGAGGCGCTGGACCGGCTCGCGGACGCGGTGCACGCGCGCGGCATGCGGCTGCTCGGCGACATCACCACCAACCACTGCGGCAGCTCCCACCCGTGGTTCACCGCCGCGCTGGCCGGCGGCCCCGAGCGCGAGATGTTCTACTTCGACGGCGACGACTACGAGTCCTGGTACGGCGTCAGGTCCCTGCCCAAGCTCAACTGGGGCAGCGACCTGGTCCGCGCCCGCGTGCCGGCCGTGCTGCGCCGCTGGCTCGGCCCGTTCGACGGCTGGCGGGTGGACGTGGCGAACATGACCGGCAGGCACGGCACCGAGGACCACAACCACGAGGCCGCCCGCCTGCTGCGCCGCGAGAGCGGCCCCGGCGCCGCGCTCATCGCCGAGCACTGCCACGACGCCTCGCCCGACCTCGACCGCGACGGCTGGCACGGCACCATGAACTACGGCGGCTTCACCCGCCCCGTCTGGTCCTGGCTGCGCTCGCCCGGCCTGGACCTGCCCACCTTCCTCGGCGTGCCGGGCGGGGTGCCGCCGCGCGACGGGCTCCAGACGCTGGCCACGTTCCGCGCCTTCGCGGCGGGCGCGTCGTGGCGTTCGCTGGCGCACTCCTGGCAGCTCCTGGACTCCCACGACACGCCGCGCGTACGGACCGTCACCGGCTCCGCCGCGCGCCACCTCGTCGCCGTCGGCCTCCAGGCGACGCTGCCGGGCACGCCGATGGTGTTCGCCGGCAGCGAGTACGGCCTGACCGGCGTGAACGGCGAGCACTCCCGCACCCCGATGCCCTGGGACCGGCCCGCCGACCAGGACCTGGCGACGCTGGCGGCCTACCGGGAGCTGTTCGGCCTGCGCAGGGCCGAGCCCGCGTTACGCCGCGGCGGGCTGCGGTGGCTGCACGCCGACGCCGACTGCCTGGTTTTCCTGCGGGAGACCGAGGAGGAGTCGCTCCTGGTGTGCGCCCGCCGCGCCCCGGGCCCCGCCCTCTCGCTTCCCGCCCGGATGGAGGGCGTTTATAACGCTTGTGACACCGATGTGTTGCCAGGAGATGGCCCTTCGCTCCGTATATGGCGCACTACGTCCTGAGGCGCTACGGTGGGCGCTCCTGGTTCAGATTTAAACTAGACAGTGGTGTGTTGCGCATGAGGTTGCTCGCGGTGGCCGTCGTGGCCTCCCTACTGCCCGCCCTCCCGGCCGAGGCCCGGGCGGGCACGACGTACTACGTCGACTCCAGGAAGGGCGACGACTCGGCGGCGGGAACCAGCGCCACCAAGCCCTGGAAGAGCCTGGAGAAGATCGCCGCCGCCGACCTCAAGCCCGGCGACGCCGTCAGCCTCAAACGCGGCAGCAGATGGACCGGCACCCTCACCCTGGCCGCCAAGGGCACCGCCGCCAGGCCGATCGTCATCCAGGCCTACGGGTCCGGCCCCATGGCCCGCATCACCGGCATGGACGGCAACTGCGTCGTCGTCAGCGGCGACCACTGGCGCGTCAGCGGCGTGCGCGCCTCCCGCTGCCAGTGGGCCGGCTTCGAGGTGAGCGGCGACAACAACGAGCTGATCGGCGTGGGCGCCGACCACAACATCGCCGGCGTGCTCATCACCCCCTCCGGCTCGCGCAACGTCGTCAGGGACAGCACGATCACCGACAACAACCGGATGAGCGTCAACGACTCCGAGCCCGGCAACGACTCCGGCGCGTTCGGCGTCCTGCTCAACGGCGACAACAACGTCGTCAGCGGCAACACCATCACCGGCAGCTACGGCCCCAGCATCGACTTCGGCTACGACGGCGCCGCGGTCGAGATCTTCGGCGGCGACCGCAACCTGATCACCCGCAACATCAGCCGCGACAACCTGACCTTCACCGAGCTGGGCGCCGCCAAGGGCAGCACCGCCACGGGCAACGTCTTCTCCTTCAACGTGGTCACCACCTCGCGCGGCCGCGGCGCCTTCCTCGTCACCCGCGGGCCCAAGCACGTCGTCGGGCCGGTCAAGGGCACGATCGCCGTGCACAACTCCGTCTACCTGCCCGGCCGGCAGACGCTCGGCTGGTCCTGCCACGACGGCTGCTCGCCGTCGATACTCAAGCTCCGCAACAACGCGATCAAGGTCGGCGGGCAGGCGGGCTACGAGGACGGCAAGGGCGCCGACGAGGCGGGCAGCGTGTACATGGGGCGCACCTTCCGGTTCAAGCTGGGGCGCGGCTCCGTCCGGGCCGACCCCAAGTTCGTCTCCAGCAAGGACCTGCACCTGCGGCCCGGCTCCCCGGCGCTGGGCCACGGCGTCCGGCTCGGCCCCGAGTGGTACGGCGGCTCCTCCGCCGGAGCGCCGTCCCTGCCGGCCAGGCCCGACGCGGGGGCCTACCCGCGCTGACCCCGGCCTCGCGCGGGTCCGGCCTGCTCCCGGCGGATCAGCGCTCGCACATCGCGCTGGTGAAGGCGTCGATCAGGTGCTGCCGGTTCCGGGGGACGCCCGTGGTGTAGACGGTGGCGGCGCGTCCGGCCCGGTCGCGGCCGGTGAACACCGCGGCTCCCGGCATGTCGCCGGCGGCGAAGTAGGTGTAGCCGCAGCTCGACCTCATCCGGGTGACGCCGTAACCGTAGCGCGCGCCCTCGGGCCAGCCTTCCTGCTCGACCGGCACCGTCCTGGTCGTCATCGAGCTCAGCGGGGCCTCGGCCCAGAACCTGTTGAGGTCCTCGGGGGTGGAGACCAGGCCGCCGCTGGCCCCGAACACGTAGGTGGGCAACCGGCCGGTCAGGTCCACCTTGCCGTCCTGCGGCCGGGCGGGGTGCACACCGTAGGTGTGCGCGTGCGGGCCGCGGATGCCGTTGTCGCCCTCGGCGGGCCAGTACGTGTCACGCATCCCGTACGGCTTGAGGATCAGATCCCGGCTCACCTGGCGGAAGTCCCGGCCGCTCACCTTGGTCACGATCATGCCGAGGACGAGGTAGTTGGTGTTGGCGTAGGCGAAGGAGCCGCGGGCGGTGGGCTTGCGCGCCAGTGCCACCCGCAGGAAGTCCGGGAGGGGGCGTCCCCAGTCGATCGCGTCGAGGAACTCGGGCAGGCCGCTGGTCTGCTGCAGCAGCATCCGGACGGTGATCTTCCGGCCGTCGATCCCGGCGCCGGCGCCGGTGCCACGCAACACTCCGGGCAGGTAACGCTCCACCGTGGCGTTCAGGTCGATCTTCTTCCGGCCGGCCAGCCGCAGCACGGTCGCGGCGATGACGGGCTTGCTCGCGCTGGCGATCCTGAAGCGCCCCTGGGAGCCGATCATCGGCTTGCCGGTGCCCCGCTGCGCGGTGCCGGAGCGCCTGGTCAGAACCGCGCCGCCCGGGGTCCGTACCTGGCTCAACGCGCCCGCCATGCCGTCCTCGGCGGTGAGCACGTCAAGAGAGGACTGCGGTGAACGCGCCGCGCCGGCGGAAGCCGGGACGACAGGGGCAAGGGCGAGACAGCCGGCGACAGCGGCGGCGAGCAATTTCGACATGCCTTAAATGTCGCGGGAGGAGCGCTCAGAATCAGTCACGTCCACCTGCCTGTTCGGGTGGGGTATACTCCACCGCCTTCAGCCCAGCGCCTCCAGGGCCGCGGCGATCGCGCCCGTCAGCAGGCCGACGATCGGGATCAGCGGGCTGCCCTTGAGCGCCGCCACGGCGTGGAAGCGCAGGTCGCGGTACTCCGGCATGCCCTCGGTGCCCGGCAGCGTCAGCAGGCGCGGCTGGATCGCGGCGACGACCAGCCAGTCGAGGATCACCAGGTCGTACAGGGACATGGTGGTGAACATGACCGCTCCCGTGGCCGCCGCCGTCCAGAAGCCCAGGTCGGTGCCGAGGTCGGCGCGCATCATCAGCAGCGCCACGGTGGCCGGCGGCACGCAGCAGCCGCCCCAGAACAGCGTGCCCACCCACAGCGCGATCCGGCGGCCCTTCTCGCTCCTGGGCCGGCCGTAGCGCTCCTGGACGGCGGCCGGGTAGTCGCCCAGCAGGAAGTCACGGCTGGCCGCCGCCCCGGCGAGGCCGCCGACGTCCCGAGCACCGCGCGGGCAGGCCCACCCTCACCAGGCAGCGCGTCGCCCGCGCCGCGCTGCGCCTGCTCGGCCGGGCCGGCCCCGCCGAGCTGACCATGCGCAACGTGGCCGCCGAGCTGCAGGTGTCCCCGCGCGCCCTCTACAACTACGTCAGCGACCGCGACGACCTGCTGCGCGAGATGCTGGCCACCTGCCAGGCGGACAAGCCGGAGCCGCGCCTCGACCCGTCCCGGTGGCGCGAGAGCCTGCGCGCCTACTGCCGCGACCTGCGCTCCTGGTACCGCGCCCACCCCGGCATGCTGGCGCTGGCCCACGCCGAGAACCTCACCCACCTGGCCACCCCGGGCCTCATGGCGGCCGACGACGCGCTCGTCGGCTTCCTGCTGGCCATCGGCCTGCCGCCGCGGGAGGGCTACCCC
>NZ_JAHKRL010000167.1 GCF_019396405.1 Nonomuraea rhizosphaerae
TCGGCCACAGGGTCACCGTCGAACCAGCGGCCTCCTGATCCAAACCTCCCCACGAAACCCTGACCGACGATCACCAGCCAGGGTCCGCTGCCGCCTGCCTGGCTGAGGTGGATTCACGTGTCAGCGGGTGCGGTCAATGGCGTGGGCGCACAGGTCGCGGAGGTCGGTGGCGTGCGGCAGGCACTCGTCGAGGATGCCCATCGCCAGCGCCATGTGGTGACGGGCCTGCTCCATCGCGACCGTCCTGCCACCGGCCTGTTCGACGAGGTGGGCGGCCAGGCGCACCGAAGCGTCATCCACCGTCCCCGAGATGCCGTCCCCCGGCGGCGACGCGCCGTCCATGATCCCCGACACGCCGTCCATCTCTCCCGAGGCGCCGCCCGCGATGCCCAACGCACCGCTCACAACTCCCGAGGCGCCGTCCAGTGTCCCTGCGGCGCCGTTCAGTGCCCCTGAGAACTTCACCACGCCCGAAGAGTTCAGCCCCCTTGAGGACCCGTCCGTGCCCGAGGCGCCGTCCACGGCCCCCGGGGAGCCGTCCACATCGTCGTCCATGACCCCCAGGGGGTCGTCCGCCGCGCCGGAGGTCAGGAGGGCCCTCAGGTCGCGGGCGGCCACCCCGTCGCCGGCGAGGGCGGCCAGGACGGGCAGGGTCTTCTTGGCGCGGCGCAGATCACCGTGAACAGGCTTGCCGGTGACCTGCGGATCACCCCAGATGCCCAGCAGGTCGTCGACGATCTGGAACGCGACGCCCAGCTCACGCCCCATCTCCCACATGCGTTCCCCCAGCTCGGGAGCCCCGCCGAGGACGACTCCGGCAGCGGCCGCGGCCCCCAGGAGGGCGCCGGTCTTGCCTGCGGCCATCGTGATGTACTCGGGGACGGACACCGCGCCGGGACCGCTCCAAGGGCGGTCCTCGAACGCCATGTCCTGCGCCTGCCCCTGCACCAGTTCGACCAGGGCGGTGGACAGGTATCCCATCGCGGGCCCGGCGGTCGCCAGGCGTGAGATGGCCAGGGCCAGCAGCGCGTCGCCGGCCAGGAGGGCGGGGCCGACGCCGTACGCCTTCCAGAGGGCGACGCGGTGCCGGCGGCGTTCGTCGAGGTCGATGATGTCGTCGTGCACCAGCGAGAACGCGTGCACCAGCTCGACGGCCACGGCGGCGGGCAGCGCGGCCTCCATGGTGGAGCCGGCCGCCTGTGCGCAGAGCATGGCGATGGCGGGCCGCAGCGTCTTGCCGCCGTCGCCGTTGTGCGGCCTGCCGTCGACGTCGGACCAGCCCAGGGTGAACGAGGCCATCCTGGCGCTCCAGGGGTGCAGGCCGGAGACGGCCTCACGCAGTGCCGGATCGAGCAGGTGACGGCAGCGGGCGATCACGTCGCCAATCGGTCGGGCAGTGGTGGGCTGGCCAGGATTCAAGAGTGCTCCTACCCGAGTGCGATCTTGAATTCATACCCAAGACCATGTGATACTCCACAAACGCACTTACTCTTGTCAGTAAATATCCGTCATGCGAGAGAGACGGAGCCCGCGCCCGACAACGGGACGCCACTACGGCGCAAAACACCGCAAACCCCTCATGGGTATGCCGGACCTACCGTCCGGGCAACACTCTGTCACCGATCAGTCACCTTGATCACACCTCGAAGATCATGTGATAATTCTGGCAAACAGTGACACTTGCTCAGTAGAGCGGACTTATCGGGCACATGATGCTTGAGCCGTCAATCACATATCTCGCCTAAGTGGGGATCGTCGCCATGTCGCTTGCCACGGACCCTCCCGTGACCAAGCCCCGAATCCTTCCCTTCCATCGAGTCGTACCACGACTGCTCAAGGATCCCGTCACCGAGCTGGCCAACATGGGCACCGAGGCCGGAGGGCGCATCGTCCGTCTCCACATCGGCCCGTTCCGCCCGTACCTCATCTCGCATCCCGACCACGTCCAGCAGGTGCTCAAGACGGACTCCGCCAACTTCGTCCGGGAAGGCATGTTCTGGCGGCCGATCCGACGGGTGACCGGCCGCAGCATCCTCGGCGACGGCGAGGGCTGGAGCTCCAGTCGGAAGATCCTCCAGCCGCTGTTCACCTCCAGGTACACGGCCTCGCTGGCCGACGACATGGCGCAGATCGTCGCCGCGCGCGTCGCCGAGCTCGACGGCCACGCGCGATCGGGGCGGCCCGTGGACGGCCACCACGAGATGACCACGATCGTCAACGAGACCATCGTCAAGGTGCTGTTCGGCGGCAGGATCCCGGGTGACGTCGCCGAGCGGCTGCTGCCCGAGCTCAGCACGTGCGCGACGACGATCAGTTTCCGGCTGCTGTTCCCGTTCGTGCCGTACTCGGTCAAGGTGCCCGGCGACCGGGCGTTCCTGGCGGCCGCCAAGAAGATCGACGAGATCGTCTACTCCCTCATCGAATGGGCGCGCAAGGAGGACACCGGCGGCAACGAGGTGATCTCGGCGATCCTGCGGGCCAGGATGCGGCAGGAGGGCGGGGCCGACCTCCGGCAGGTCCGCGATGACCTGGTCAGCATCTACGCCGCCGCGGCCGAGACGACTGCGGTGTCGCTGACCTGGCTGTGGCCGCTGCTGCACGACCACCCCGAGGTGCGCGCCACGCTGCAGGAGGAGATCGACCAGGTCGTGGGCGAGGGACCGGTCCTGCCCGAGCACGTCGCGCGGCTCACGTACCTGCGCATGGTGCTGCAGGAGCTGGTACGCCTCTACCCGCCCGGCTGGATCATCCCGCGGCAGGCGGTGGCCGGCACCGAGATCGGCGGGGTCGCGGTCAAGGCGGGCTCGCAGGTGCTGGTCAGCCCGTTCACGACGCATCGGCTGGCGGAGTTCTGGGAGCGTCCGCTGGAGTTCGACCCCGAGCGCTGGACGCCCGGCGGGAACGAGCGCCGCCACCGCTACGCCTCCATCCCCTTCGGCGCGGGCCCTCACGTGTGCCTGGGCCAGCACCTGTTCTTCCTGAAGGCTCCGCTCGTGATCGCCAACCTGCTGAGCAGGTACCGGATCGTCCTGGCGAACCCGCAACGCCTCACCCTCGTACCGGGCGCCTCGGTACGGCCGAAGGAGACGCTCATGCTGAAGCTGCTGCCCGCAGGCCGGACCGGCACGGCATGAACGTCGGGCATGTCGCCGCCCCTGGGGCGGCGGCCTCCGCCATGGCCGCGGACGCCCTGCTGGCCGACCTCATGTTCCGCCCCTGGGGCCAGGTGTCACCGTCGGTGTACGAGACCGGCCGGCTGGTGACGCTCGCGCCCTGGCTGACCGGTCATCACGAGCGGATCGCGTACCTGGTCGACTCCCAGGGGCCGGACGGGGCGTGGGGGGCACCGGACGGGTACGGGCTGGTGCCGACACTGAGCGCCACGGAGGCGTTCCTGGCGGCGCTGCGGCGCGACGACCCGGGCATCGACCACCGGCTTCTCGTCCAGGCGGTCAAACGCGGCCTCCGCACACTGATCACCTGGCTGAACAACCCCCCAGGCGAGCACCCGACCGCTTCGGCCGCGCTTCCCGACACGCCGGCGATCGAGCACATCGTTCCGTCCCTCATCTGCCTCATCAACCGCCACCTCGACGGCCATCACCCCCCGCTCCCCCTCCCCGACGGGATGAGCTACGACATGCTCGCCCTCGTCCGGTCCTGGATCGGCTCGGGCGCCGAGATCCCCGAGAAGCTCCTGCACGCGCTGGAGATCTGCGGCACGGCGGCCAGCGGCGCCTCCGCCGTCCGTCCCACCGCCATCGGCACCGTCGGCGCCTCACCGGCCGCGACGGCCGCGTGGCTGGGCGAGCGGGGCGCACACGAGGCGTGGCACCCGGCCCGTGGCCACCTGGAGGCGGTGGCGCGCCGCCATGGCGGTCCTGTGCCGGTCGGGGTGCCGATCACGGTGTTCGAGCGCGGCTGGGTGCTGAGCTGGCTGCTCAGGGCGGGGGTGAAGGTGGACGCGCCGCCGGAGATGGTGGCCGACCTGAGGGCGGCGATCGGCCCGGCCGGGACGCCCGCGGGCTCGGGGCTCCCGGCCGACGCCGACACGACGGCCGTGGCGCTGTACACGCTGGCCCTGCTCGGCATGCCGTACGAGCCGGACAGCCTGTGGGCCTTCCACGCAGGCACGCACTTCTCCACCTGGCCGGGCGAGCAGGGCGCGTCCGTCAGCGTGAACGCGCACGTGCTGGACGCGTTCGGCCAGTACGTGGCCCGCCGCCCGGAGGCCGCGGCCCGCTACGGCGAGACCATCGCCGACGTGGCGGAGTGGATCCGCGACCGGCAGGGGCAGGACGGGAGCTGGGCCGACAGGTGGCACGCCTCGCCGTACTACGCGACGGTGAGCTGCGCGCTGGCGCTCGGCGAGCATGGCGGCGACGCGTCGGCCGGGGCCGTGCGCGCGGCCGTCGAGTGGGTGCTGGCTACCCAGCGTCCGGACGGGTCCTGGGGCCGCTGGTCCGGCACCGCGGAGGAGACCGCGTACGCGATGCAGGTCCTGCTGCTGACCTCGTGGCGCACGGACCCGCGGTGTGAGCGCGCTGCGGATCTCGGGCTGGTGTACCTGTCGGTGGCGGACGGCGAGCACCCACCGCTCTGGCATGACAAGGATCTGTACGCGCCGATCGCGGTGATACGCGCCGCCGTGATCGCCGCCGCGCACCTGGCCGGAGGGGACCGCTGACCGGGAGGCGCTAGTCCTCGTGCGCGCCGAGGTCCTCCGCCAGTTCCTGGACGGTGTAGGCGTGCGTGTCCTTGGCCATGTACCAGCGGCCGTTGAAGGACACGCTCCTGCGCTGCCCGTCGGCGATGGCGGCCAGCTCGGCCGGCACGCCGGCGAGCGCGGCCCGATGGGCGACGTCGAGCTGGTCGATGTGCGAGGAGATCCGCAGGACGGCCTGGTCGGCGCTCAGGCCGGTGCTCTGCAGAATGCTGACGGAGTTGGGCTTGCCCTCGGTCTTCTCCCGCTCGAACGTCCTGATGTCGTTGGCCAGCCGCACGCACGCCGCTCCGAAAAAGACGGCCTCCTCGATCGCCGCCCAGTGCGCGGCGGCGGCGGAGCCGGGGCCGCAGACGGCCAGCGCGGCGGCCCACCAGGTGGGGAACAGGATCGTGAGCAGGCCGTTGGCCAGGTAGTCGTCGTACGAGGGCCACGGCTCGGCCCCTGACGCCCAGGCGCGTTCGCGGGCCATGGCCGCCCCGGCGATCGCCAGCCGCTCCCGCAGGTTGGCAGCGTGGACCCGCGCGCCCGCGTAACCGTGGAAGCGCCCGCACCACGCCTGCCAGGCACCCAGCACCTCCCCCAGAGTCCCGTCGTCCGGATCGGCCTGCCCGGCCGGCTCCCCGGTGAGCCCCGTACCGAGCCGCTCCAGGAAGGCGGTGAGATCATCGTCGGACCACTCCCCCGCGACGCCGTCGGCGATGTCGTCCACGCCGAAGAGGATCACGGTCAGCACCCCGAGGTCGGCGATCTGCTCTCGCGGGGCGAAGGGGAACGTGGCCGCGGCTGACAGGCAGCTGAAGGCGACCCTGCTGGCGGAGCTCTGTCCGTCGGCGTACAGGGCGGGGAAGGGGCGCAGCAGATCGGTGGCCAGCGGGACGACGTCGAGCGCGGCCCGCAGGACGGCGCCTCTGTCCTCCTCCGGGACGCCCGCGAGTTGGTGGGATCCCTTGAGCAGCTTGTCGGCGAGTTCGTTCCGAATGTCGAAATATGAGGGCATCTCTGGCTCACTGACCGGTCAGGATAACCGTATTGAGAACACACTTGACTAACCGAGTCATCAAATCGGATATTTCACCGCAAATGAATACTCTCGGTTGATACATGATCGCATTTTTGCTAAGGTTCCCAGGTCATCAGCGCCGGTATGCCACTGTTAGTCCTGGTGGTCCGCCATTCCAATGACTTTCACAGGGTAGGAACGATGCGCTTCCGCAATTCACGGCTGCGGACCAAGATCATGGCTCTGCTCCTCTCCCTGGCGGCGTTGTGGGCCTTCGCGGCGTGGGTGACCCTTCGTGAGGGTGTCAACCTCCTCTGGGTCTCCCAGCTTGACAACAACGTGATCAGTCCGAGCGAGCCGCTCCTCGTCGACCTGCAGCGCGAGCGTCGCCTGTCGATCATACGGCTGAGCGACGGGTCCGCCCGCTCCCGCAAGGAGCTGGAGACCCAACGGGGCCAAGCCGACAAGAAGCTCGCCACGTTCCTGGAGTCGGCGCGCGCCGGTGTGGTGGACCTGGCGATGGACGACGAGGGCGACAGCCGGCTCGCCGACGTGTTCAGTCGCCTGGACTCGCTGGGCGCGACCCGCCAGGCCGTCGACTCCGGCCGGATGAACAGGGTCGAGGCCACCAACGCCTACGCCGAGATCGTCGACTCCATCTACCGCCTCTACGGCTCGATGGCGACCCTCGACGACAAGGTCGTGGCCAAGGACATCCGCACGCTGCTCGCCCTGAGCCGCGCCCGCGAGGTCATCGCCCAGGAGGACGCCCTGCTGGCGGGCGCCCTGGCCGAGGGCCGCCTGACCGCCGCCGAGCGCGCGCAGTTCAGCCAGACCGTGGGCGCCTGGCGGATCCTGGCCCACCAGGCCGCCGCCGACCTGCCCCGGTCCGAGAAGGACGAGTACGACAAGGTCGCATCCGGAGCCTCGTTCAACCGCCTGCGCGACCTGGAGAACCTGGTCATGCAGCAGGACGTCGGCCTGGAGAGCGTCCCGTTCACCGCGGCGCAGTGGAGGTCGGCGACCGAGCGCGCCCTGACCGACTTCAACACCATGATCCTCGGCGGCGGCGACCGCGTGGTGGACCGGGCGATGCCGGTCGCCGTCGGCGTCGTCGTCCGGCTGGTCCTGGCCGGTGGCCTCGGCCTGCTCGCGGTCATCGCCTCGATCGTGCTGTCCATCACCACCGCCCGCTCCCTGCTGGCCCAGCTGCAGAAGCTGCGTGACGCGGCGCACGAGCTGTCCGACGACCGCCTGCCCGGCATCGTGGAGCGCATCGGCCGCGGCGAGGACGTGGACGTGGCCCGCGAGGCGCCGTCGCTGGAGTTCGGCGACGACGAGATCGGGCAGGTCGGCCAGGCGTTCAACACCGTGCAGCGCACCGCGATCAGCGTCGCCGCCGAGCAGGCCGAGCTGCGCCGCAGCATCCGCGACATCCTGCTCAGCCTGGCCCGCAGGACGCAGGGCCTGGTGCACCGGCAGCTCACCGTGCTGGACGTGATGGAGCGGCGGGAGACCGACCCCGAGGAGCTGAAGGAGCTCTTCCGGCTGGACCACCTGGCCATCCGCATGCGGCGCAACGCCGAGAACCTGATCGTGCTGTCCGGCTCGTCCCCCGCCCGTACGTGGAAGCGCTCGGTGCCGATGGTCGACGTGGTGCGCGGGGCCCTGGCCGAGGTGGAGGACTACACCCGGGTGACGCTGCTGCCGATGGGCGACGTCGTGCTGCTCGGCCGCGGCGTCGGCGACGTCATCCACCTGCTGGCCGAGCTGATCGAGAACGCGGTCTCCTTCTCGCCGCCGTACACGAACGTCGAGGTCGGCGGGCAGCTCGTGGCCAACGGGTACGTGGTCGAGATCGAGGACCGCGGCCTCGGCATGAAGCCCGAGGACCTGCGGGCGGCCAACGAGCGGATCGCCGACCCGCCGGAGTTCCGCATCACCGGCACCGCCCGGCTGGGCCTGTACGTGGTCAGCCGCCTGGCCGAGCGCCACGGGATCCAGGTGGTGCTCAAGCACTCCCCGTACGGGGGCACCACGGTCGTGGTGCTGATCCCCCAGGAGCTCGTCCAGCTCGACGAGCGGCCCGACCCGTCGGACGAGCCGCGGGCGCTGCCCCGCAGGACGGCGACGGCGACGGCGACCGCGCAGAGGCAGCGGCACAAGACGGCGCACGCGACGGAGAACGTCCGCAAGCTGCAGCCGCGCAGGGCCGCCGAACCCGTCGCGATCACCACGGAGACGGCCGCCGACCAGGCCACCGGCAGGGCCACCGGCACGACCACCAGGACGGACGAGGCGCAGGAGCCACCCGTGGAGCCCGCGACCGAGTTCACCCCTTCCGGCCTGCCTCTGCGGGTGCCGCAGGCCAATCTCGCCCCCGCCCTGCGTGACGAGGCGCCCGCCACGTCACCGACCCCCGAGGAGGACGATGACGAACGCTCGCCGGAGGAGATCCGCGCGATGATGGGCTCCCTGCAGTCGGGGAACAGGCTGGGCAGGTCGGAGGCGGCCAAGTTGGTCGGCGAGGAGGTGAGTGATGACGACTGATCTCAACTGGCTGCTCGACGATCTGACCGCACGGGTCAAGGAGGCCGAGCACGCCATCGTGCTGTCGTCCGACGGGCTGCTGATGGCCTCGTCGGCGGAGCTGGAGCGGACGGACGGCGAGCACCTGTCGGCGGTGGCCTCGGGGCTGCAGAGCCTGGCCAAGGGGTTGTCCGAGCACGTCACTGGCGGTGCGGTCAAGCAGACGGTGGTGGAGTGGCGCTCGCGCTTCCTCATCGTCAGCGCCGCCGGGGAGCGGGCGTGCCTGGCGGTGCTGTGCGCGCAGAACGCCGACATCGGCCTGGTCGCCTACGAGATGGCGATGCTCGTCGCCCGGGTCGGCCAGTACCTCACCTCGGGCGTCCGTGCCGAGGTCGTCTCCAGGGGTGATCGGTGAACACCCCTGGCGGCGTCACGGACGGGCCCACCGACGAGCACTGGATCGACCCGGAGATCATCCGCCCCTACGTGGTGACGCGGGGGCGGACCCAGCCGGCGCACGGCAGGTTCGACCTGATCTCCATGGCGCTGGCCGTCGGCCCGCTGCCCGGCCCCGACGCCGGGCTCGACCCCGAGCATCTCTCCATCCTGAGGTTGTGCCGCGAGCCCAAGTCGGTCGCCGAGATCGCGGCGCACCTGGACCTGCCGGCGGGTACGATCCGGGTTCTGCTCGGCGATCTGTTCGACCGGAAGCTCGTCTCGGCCCAGGAACCGCAATCCGAGGTGGACATGCGTGACGTGAACATGTACAGGGCGGTGCTCGATGGCCTTCGATCGCTCTGAGCGGCCGCGCCTGCCGACGGCGATCAAGATCCTGATCGCGGGCGGCTTCGGCGCGGGCAAGACCACGCTGGTCGGCGCGGTGTCGGAGACCCGGCCGCTGCGGACGGAGGAGGTGCTGACCGACCGCGGGATCGGCGTGGACGACGTCTCGTCGGTGGAGGGCAAGCGCACCACGACCGTGGCCATGGACTTCGGCCGCATCACGCTGAGCACCGACTACGTCCTCTACCTGTTCGGCACGCCGGGGCAGGAGCGGTTCTGGTTCGTCTGGGACGAGCTGGCCGAGGGCTCGCTGGGCGCGGTCATCCTGGCCGACACCCGGCGCCTGGCCGACTGCTTCCCGTCGGTCGACTACTTCGAGCGGCGGGGCACGCCGTTCGTGGTGGCGGTCAACTGCTTCGAGGGCTCGCCGACGTTCGAGGTGGCCGAGGTACGGCTGGCGCTCCAGCTCAACCCGTCGATCCCGATCATCCTGTGCGACGCCAGGAAGCGCGACTCCAGCAGGGAGGTGCTGATCGCCTTGGTCAAGCACTCGGCGAAACTCCGCGCGGAGCCCGTGGCTCCTTGACGTCCCGCCTGACGTCGGCGGACCTTTGCGGGTAGAGGGTCCGCAGGCGGGAGGCCGCGTCATGCCCGAGAACGAGCTTCTTTCCGAGCGGGTGGCGGGCGGGATCCTGCCACGCGTGCTCACCACGTTCGACATGGTCGCCATTTTCGTGGCGATCGTCCTGTTCATCACGAACGCGGCCGTGATCCAGAGCGCGGGCCCGGCCGCGTTCGGCTGGTGGATCATCGCGTTCGCCCTGTTCCTGATCCCGTGCGCGATCGTGACCGGCCAGCTCGGCGCCATGTTCCCCGGCGAGGGCTCGATCTACCTGTGGACCAGCAAGGCCTTCGGGCCGTTCTGGGGGTTCTTCGCCGGGTTCTGCGCGTGGTGGCCGGGCGTGCTGGTGATGGTCGCCACGGGCACGCTGACGATCTCGTTCCTGGGGTACGTCTTCCCGCCCGTGGGCGCGCTGCCGGTGCAGGCGCAGGGCGGGCTGATCGTGGTGATCGTCGCCCTGGCCGCCGTGCTGGCCGTGCTGCGCTTCCGGCTGACCCAGAACGTGGTCAACATCGTGTTCCTGGCGTACGGGCTGGCGATCCTGCTCATGCTCGCGGCCGGGGTCGCGCACCTGCTCGGCGGCCACGCGGCGGCGACGAACCCGTGGGACTTCGCGGCCTGGAGCCCGTCGGCCGAGCACGGCCTCAACTTCGCCAACTGGAGCTTCTTCGGCCTGGCCGTGCTGGCGCTGCTGGGCGTCGAGGTGCCGCTGAACATGGGCGTGGAGATCCGGCAGGAGCGCGCGGTCACCCGCTACCTGCTGTGGGGCTCGCTCGCGGTGATGATCGCCTACCTGGTGGCCACGTGGGGCGTGATGGTCACCGTCCCGGCGGACAAGGCGTCGCAGATCACGGCGGTGGCGGCGGCGGTCGGGGCGGGGCTGGGCGAGTGGGCGGGCAGGCTGGTGGCGCTGGTGCTGGCGGCGATGTTCTTCATCATCACCGTCGTCTACAACTACTCCTTCGCCCGGCTGATCTTCGTCTCCGGGCTCGACCAGCGGCTGCCGAAGGCCGTCTCGCACGTCAACGCCGCCAAGGTGCCGGACGTGGCGGTCTGGATCCAGACGGTGCTGGCGGCGTTGTTCACCGTGGCGGCGTTCGTCGTGGTGCCGTTCGCCTCGGCGACGCCCGCCGACGCCCAGACCGAGGTCTACAACGTGCTGCAGGCCGCGGTGACGGTCATCTGGTGCCTGTCGATCGTGGTGCTGTTCGTGGACGTGCTGATCATCCTGCGGCGCTACCGGGCCCAGTTCGAGGCGCGGCGGCTGGCCTCGCCGGTCGTCTTCTGGGTGGCCTCGATCGTCGGCGCGCTGGCCTCGCTGGTGGGGGTGGTCGCCACGTTGTCGGGGTCGTGGACGCCGCTGATCTCCAACGACGCCGGGTCGGTCAGCCTGCTCGGCGCGAAGGTGGCCTACGGGACGTGGTTCTGGCTGGTGGGCGGCATCGCGCTGGCCTCGCTGGCCGTCGGCGCGCTGCTGTACCTGGCCGGTGGCAGGCGAAGGGGCCCGGCCCTGTAGTGCCGGGCCCCTTCTGGAGGGGACCTGTGAAGGTCAGTGGTCGACGGCCTTCTCGGCGCCGACGCCGGTGAGCGAGCGGACCTCGATCTCGGCGTACTTGGCGGCGTTGTACTCCTTGCTCATGATCGTGCCGAGCCAGCCGAAGATGAAGCCCAGCGGGATCGAGATGATGCCCGGGTTGCTGAGCGGGAACCAGTCGAAGGCGGCCGTCTTGAACAGCGCCGTCTCCGAGCCGGACACCACCGGCGAGAAGATGACCAGCACCAGGGCGGAGATCAGGCCGCCGTAGATGGCGCTGGTCGCCCCGGCCGTGTTGAACCTCTTCCAGAACAGGCTGTAGAGGATCGCCGGCAGGTTGCCCGAGGCGGCCACCGCGAAGGCCAGGGCCACCAGGAAGGCGACGTTCTGCCCCTGCGCCAGGATGCCGAGCCCGATCGCGACCGCGCCGATGACGAACGCCGAGACGCGGGCCACCAGCACCTCCTCGCGCTCGGTGGCCTTGCCGCGCTTGAACACGTGCGCGTACAGGTCGTGGGAGAAACTGGAGGAGGAGGCCAGCGTGAGCCCGGCCACCACGGCCAGGATCGTGGCGAAGGCCACCGCTCCGATCAGCGCCAGCAGGATCGTGCCGCCCGTCGTGCCGAGGAACGTCTCGCCGATCGCCTTGGCCAGGAGCGGCGCGGCCGTGTTGCCGGCCTTGTCCGACGCGGCGATCGCCTTCCCGCCGACCAGGGCCGCGGCGCCGAAGCCGAGGACCAGGGTGAGCAGGTAGAACGTGCCGATGATGCCGATGCCCCACAGGACGGACTTGCGGGCGTCCTTGGCGGTCGGGACGGTGTAGAAGCGGATGAGGATGTGCGGCAGTCCGGCCGTGCCGAGCACCAGGGCGAGGCCGAGGCTGATCAGGTCGATCTTGCCGGCGAGGCCCTGCGCCTCGGTGCCGTACTTGAGGCCGGGGATGAGGAACTGGCCGTTCTTGCCGCTCTGCGCCGCCGCGTCGCCCAGCAGGGACGACAGGTTGAAGCCGTAGTGGCCGAGCACGAGCAGGGTGATCAGGGCGGCGCCGGTCATCAGCAGCACGGCCTTGACGATCTGCACCCAGGTGGTGCCCTTCATGCCGCCGAACACCACGTACACGATCATGAGGGCGCCCACGCCGACGATCGTCCACGCCTTGCCGGCCGGGCTGGTGATGCCGAGCAGCAGGCCGACCAGCGCGCCCGCGCCGACCATCTGGGCCAGCAGGTAGAAGATGCTGACGGTGATCGTGGACACGCCCGCGGCGGTCCTGACCGGGCGCGGGCTCATCCGGAAGGCCAGCACGTCGGCCATCGTGAACTTGCCCGAGTTCCGCATCAGCTCGGCGACCAGCAGCAGCGCCACCAGCCATGCCACGAGGAAGCCGATGGAGTACAGGAACCCGTCGTACCCGGACAGGGCGATGATGCCGGCGATGCCGAGGAACGAGGCCGCCGACATGTAGTCGCCGCCGATCGCCAGCCCGTTCTGCACGCCGCTGAAGGAGCGCCCGCCCGCGTAGTAGTCGGCCGCCGTCTTGGTCTGCCGGCTGGCGTAGAACGTGATGACCAGCGTAAGGGCGACGAAGGCCAGGAAGAGGATCGTGGCCAGGGTCTCTGACTTCACTGGGTCTTCTCCTCGACCTCGTGACGGAGCTTGTCGGCGATCGGGTCGAGCTTCTTCTCGGCGTGCCGGGAGTAGGCCCAGGCGATCCAGAACGTGGACACGAACTGCAGCAGGCCGAAGACCAGCGCCACGTTGATGTTGCCGAGCAGCTTGATGCCCATGAAGTCACGGGCCCACCCGGACAGCACCACGTACAGGAGGTACCAGACGAGGAACGCCGCGGTCATGGGGAACGTCCACCGCCTGAAGCGGTTCTTCAGCTCCTGGAATTCACTGCTCTGTTGAACTTCCTCATAGACGGATGCGTCATGTTCTCTAGTAGTCACCAGACCTCCACTGTGATGCGGATCACGCACAAGGTAAGAGCGCAACCTATCCGCCGTGGAGTACCTCAGGAGGCGTGTTCGGCGAGCCGCCGCAGCTCAGCGCCGGGTTGGGGAGGGGTTGCGGTGAAAGGTCCCATCCGTACGACGAACGGTCACCCCTTCACCGCCCCGGCCGTCAGCCCCTCGACGATGTAGCGGCGGATGGCGGCGAACAGCACGAGCGTCGGCAGCACCGACACCACCGTGGCCGCCGCCATGGAGCCCCAGTCGATGTCGTACTGGGTGATGAAGGAGTTCATCGCGACCGGGATCGTCTTGGCGTCCTCGCTGTCGATGAACGTGATCGCCAGGAACAGCTCGTTCCAGCACTGCACGAACGCGAAGATGAACGTCGCCGCGATGCCCGGCAGCATGACCGGGATCACCACGCGCACCATGGCCACGATCCGCGAGGCGCCGTCCACCTGCGCGGCCTCCTCCAGCGCGACGGGCACCCGCTCGTAGAAGCCGCGCATGATGATCGTGGAGAACGGCACGAGCATCGCCACGTACACGAGCATGAGCCCGGCCAGCCGGTTGAGCAGGTCGAGGTCGGACATCAGCAGATAGAGCGGCCCGAGCGCGATGAACAGCGGCAGCATCTGCGTGACCAGGAAGGCCAGCATGAGCGCGCCCCGCCCGGGGAAGGAGAAGCGGGCCAGCGTGTAGCCGCCGAGCACGCCGATCACCGTCACCCCCGCCGCCGCGACCAGCGAGACGAGCAGGCTGTTGAGCAGGTACGCGCCGAAGTCGGCGAAGGAGAACAGGTCGGCGTAGTGCTCGAACGTCACGTTGCCCGGCCAATACTTGATCGGCAGCGTGAAGATCTCGGCCTTCGGCTTGAGCGAGGTGACGATGATCCAGTACAGGGGGAACAGCGTGATCAGCAGCCAGACCCCGAGGACGATGACCTTGAGTGCGCGTCTCATCGTGCCTTCTCGAATCGGGTGGCGTTCATGTAGAAGACGCTGAAGGCGAGCAGCAGGCCGAGGATGAGCAGCCCGACCGCGCCGCCGCGGCCGTAGTCACCGCCGATCACCTGCTGGATGAGGAACGTGGTGATGATGTCGGTGCTGCCGGCCGGCCCGCCGCCGGTCATGGAGTAGATCAGGTCGGGGAAGTTCAGGATCCAGATGATCCGCAGCAGCACGATCAGCGCCAGCGTGGGCCTGATGTGCGGCAGCGTCACGTGCCAGAACTGGCGCAGCTTGGAGGCGCCGTCGACGTCCGCCGCCTCGTACAGCTCCTTCGGCACCGACTGCAGCGCCGCCATGATCATGATGGCGAAGAACGTCACGCCGTACCAGACGTTGGCCACGATGACCGAGGTCATCGCCCAGCCGGGGGTGGCCAGGAAGCCGATCCGCTGGTCGATGATCCCGGTCCTGAGCAGCAGGTCGTTGATCACGCCGAACTGCCCGTTGAACATCCACCGCCACAGCAGCCCGATCAGGAACCCGGACATCGCCCACGGGAAGAACACCCACGCCTGGTACAGCCCCCGGCCCCGGAAGTGGCGCCGCAGCAGCAGCGCCAGCCCGAAGCCGAGGAAGAACTGGAAGAACAGCGACACCGCGACCCACGTGCCGGTGTTGCGCAGCGCGGTCCAGAACCGGTCCTCGGCCAGGACCGCGCGGAAGTTCTCCAGCCCGACGAACGGGGTCGAGGTGATGTCGAACAGGTTGTAGCGCTGGAAGGCGATCACCATGCCGCGGATCATCGGGTAGTACGTGAACAGCACCACGAACACCACGCCGGGCAGCAGGCACAGCGCGATGAACCTGGCCTTGCGCAGGGTGAAGGCGGGTCTCACGAGACCTTCTTCGCCTGGTCCGTCCAGAACGCGTCCCACGACTTGAGCACCTCGGCCGTGGTCTTCTTGCCGGTGATCAGCGCCTGGGCGTCACGGTCGGAGTCGACCAGGAACTGCGACCAGCCCGGGTAGTCGACCGGCCTGATCGTGATCACCTGCTTGGGGTCCTGCTGCGCCTGGAGGTAGGCCTTCCACGCGCCCTGCGAGAACTGCGGGTCGTTCTGCGCCTGCTTGGAGATCGGGATCAGCGAGTTGCCCTTGGCGAAGGCGATGCTCTGCTTGGCCTCCGACAGGAACTGCACCAGCTTGACCGCCTCCTTCGGGTGCTCGCTGAAGGAGGTGGCGCCCCAGCCGGCGTAGCCGACCGGCTGGAAGGCGTACCCCGTCGGGCCCTTGGGGATGGGAGCGGTGGACCAGGCCTTGACCGAGCTCTCCTCGACCGTCTTGATCACCTCGGGGTCCTGGATGAGCATGCCGGTGACGCCAGAGGTGAAGCCCTGGACCATCTCCGGGTAGCCCCACGACACCGAGTCGGGTGGCGAGGCCTCCTTGAAGATCTTCACGAACAGGTCCATGGCCTGCGCGGCCTCGGGCGTGGAGAAGATCGTCCGCTTGTCCTTGAGGTAGAAGGACTTCTCCGGGTTCAGCTTGTCGCCGTTGTAGGCGCTGATCATCTGGACCACGTAGTCCGCGCCGCCCTTGCCGCCGCGGAAGGAGTAGCCGAACTTGTCGCCCGAGGTCATCTTCTTGCCGGCCTCGTACAGCTCCTCCCACGTGGTGGGCGGCTGGGCCATGCCCCAGTCCGTACGGTAGAACAGCGTGCGCTCGTAGAAGCCGTACGGGATGAGGAACGGCTTGCCGCCCACCTCGACCGCCTTCTTCTGGGCCAGCTCGGTCAGGTCGGCCCAGCCGGGCCAGTCGGTGGTGGGCAGCTCGGCCAGCCAGCCGTTGTTGGAGAAGGACTTGGCCGTGTGGTCACGCACCTCCAGCACGTCCAGGCCCTTCTTGGTCTGCAGGATCTGGGTGATCTTCTGGTCGGCGCTGTCCAGCGGGGGCGAGATCAGCTCCACCTTGATCGTCGGGTTGGCCTTCTCGAAGTCGGCCAGCAGCGTCTTGATGAGCTTCGTCCGCTCGGGGCTGGTCAGGCTCTCGATCATGCGCAGCCGCACCTCACCCGAGGACGACGAGCCGGAGCCGCAGCCCACGAGGAGCAGCGATGCGGCGGACAGGGCCGCCAGAAGGGGGGTGGATCTCATCTCGGTCTCCTGAGAGAAAAGACAGCGCTGTCAGTCACGCTAGGCGACCCGCACCCTCCAGCGCTAGCCCGAGGTCCTTGATCAGGGTGTCGGCGGGCTCCAGGCCGACCGACAGGCGCACCAGCCCGACCGGGATGCCCATGGTGGCCCGTACGCTCTCCTCTGTCGAGAGCGCGGGCGCGTTGACCAGGCTCTCGAACCCACCCCACGACACCCCGATCCGGAAATGTCGTAGCAAATCGAGGAAGGTGGCGACCTGATCGCGGGATTCGGTGTCCAGTTCCAGGCTGAACAGGCTGCTGAAGCCGGACATCTGGCGAAGCGCCTGCGCGTGCCCGGGATGTGAGGGCAGGCCGGGATAGTTCACCGCCCGCACCGCCGGGTGGTCGGCCAGGAAGGCGGCCACCGCCGTCCCCCGCTCCTGGTGGGCCGCCATCCTGACCGGCAGCGTCCGCAGCCCTTTGATCACCTTGGCCCCGTCGTGCGGCGACATGGCCGCCCCGTAGAGCTGGTACTCGGTCAGCGCCAGCGGCCTGATCAGCTCCGTCGAGCCGACCACCACGCCGCCGACCAGGTCGCTGTGGCCGCCGATGTACTTCGACAGCGAGTGCACGACCAGGTCCACGCCGAGCGTGAGCGGCTTCTGGAAGATCGGCGTCGACCAGGTGTTGTCCATCACGCTGACCAGGCCGTGCTCCCTCGCCCAGCCGGCCACCCGCGCGATGTCCACGACCGCGTAGGCCATGTAGGACGGGGACTCGAAGTAGAGTAGGCGGGTGCTCGCCGTGATAGCGCTGTCACAGCCTTGGAGATCGTCGACGTGCGTATGCGTGACGCCGTACTTCTCCAAGTAACGCAAGAACTGTGTGGTGGGCCCGTAGACCGCGCCGAGCACCAGCACGTGGTCGCCCGCCTTCACCAGCGAGGAGATCGTCGCGGCGATCGCGCCCATCCCCGAGCCGAAGCACTTGGCCCGCTGCCCGCGCTCCAGCGCCGCCAGCTTGCGCTGAGCCAGGTCGACGGTCGGGTTGGTGCCGCGCCAGTAGACGTAGCGCTCGTCCTCGTTCCTGACGGCCTCGCCCAGTTCGCCGGCCGTGGCGAAGGTGAACAGCGAGTTCTCGAACACCGGCGGGTTGACCGCGCCGAGCATCCACGGCTCGTCCTCACCCATGCGGCCGCAGATCCAGTCATCATCCATGTCAGCATCCATGGGGGCAGATTATGACAACCAGGGAGGGTGGCTTGAACACACCTAAGCCGACCATGGCTGACGTGGCGCGGCACGCGGGCGTGAGCTTGAAGACCGTCTCCCGGGTGGTCAACCAGGAGCCGCACGTGAGCGCGCCGCTCCAGCAGCGCGTGCTGGCCGCGATCAACGCGCTCGGCTTCCGCCGCAACGAGGCCGCCAGCCGCCTGGCCCGCCGCGCCACCATGCTGACCCTCGGCCTGGTCATGGAGAACATCTCCAACGAGTTCTACTCCCGCCTGGCCAAGGCCGTGGAGTCCGCCGCGGCCGAGCACGAGGCCCTGGTCGTGTTCGGCTCGTACGAGGAGCGCCCCGACCGGATGCGGATGCTGGTGGAGTCCATGTACGCGCGCGGCGTCGACTCGCTGATCATCGTCCCGTCGGCGGGCGATCACGGCTGGCTGGCCGAGCACGTCGGCCTGACGACCGTGTTCGTGGACCGCGTGCCGCGGGGCCTAGCCGAGGCGGACGTGGTGCTGCTCGACGACGCCAAGGGCGGCGCCCTGGCCACCGAGCACCTGCTCGCGCACGGCCACCGCCGCATCGCCCTGATCTCCGACGACGAGGGCCTCAGCTCGGTCCACGAGCGCGCCTCCGGCTACCGGGCGGCCCTGCGCGCGGCGGGCGTGGGGGTGGAGGAGTCGCTGGTGGTCCGCGGGGTCTACGATCCCGAGCTGGTCTCGCGCGAGGTGGAGCGCCTGCTGGAGCTGCCGGTCCCGCCGACCGCGTTCTTCGCCACCAACAACCGGGCCGCGATCGGCATCCTGCACGCCCTGCGTGAGCGGCCGGAGCGGCCCGCGTACGTGGGGTTCGACGACTTCGCCCTGGCCGGGGTGTTCAACCCGGGCGTCACCGTCGTGCGCTACGACGTGGCCCGCCTGGCCCGCGGCGCCGTCGACCTGCTGCTGAACCCCGCCCGGGACGCCCGCCGGGTGAAGGTGCCGGTGGAGCTGGTCGCCAGGGGCTCGGGTGAGCTGCCGCCGCTCTGACGGCGCTAGGTTGGGGAGGTGGCCCATACGGAAGCTGATCTGGCTCGTCTCCTGCGCAACCGGCCGGAGCTGGCCGCCGCCCCCTCCCTGGCCGTTCTCGATCGGCTGCTGGCGACGCCCGAGTTCGCGGTGCCCGCGCTGCTCGGCCTGGACGCCGACTGCCACGTCGTCAGCCAGGCGCTGCAGAAGCTGGGCGGCGAGGCGACCCGCGCCCGGCTGGCCGGGCTGCTGCGCGATCCCGAGGGACGGCTCGGCGATGTGCTGGAGACGCTGGCCGAGTGGGGGCTGGTGACCCTCGACGGGGACGACGTCGTTTCGCCGTACCCGGAGGGGCTGTGGGCCAACCCGTTCGGGCTCGGCAGGCCGCTGCGCGCGTTCGAGAGAAGCCTGACCGCCGAGGAGCTGAAGGCCGTCGTCAAGGCGTTGGGCGGGGAGCCGCGCGGGCGCAAGGCCGACGTGCTGACGCAGGCCGAGACGCTGCTGAGCGACGGCGCCGTCGTCCGCGGGGCGGCGGCCAGGCTGCCGCAGCGGGCCCTCGCGCTGCTGGAGACGATGGCGGCCGGGCAGCCGGTCTTTCAGCACGACGGCTGGTACGGCGCCGGTCGCGGCGGCCACCCCGTCGAGCGGCTGGTCAAGGCCGGGCTGGTGATCCAGGACGGCTGGGAGTACGAGCTGCCCGAGGAGGCCGGCCTGGCGCTGCGCGGCGAGGGCTGGAGGCCGGAGCTGACCGGGCAGCCCGAGGTGCCCAGCGTGGTGTGTGGCGAGGCCGACGGGGTGGCCGCCGCGCTGGAGGCCGTCGACCGGGTCGCGGCGCTGGTCGAGCTGGCGGCGACGGAGCCCGTCACCGAGCTGAGGTCGGGCGGGGTGGGCGTGCGCGAGCTGAGGCGGCTGGCCAAGGCGCTCGGGCTGCCGGAGCCGCAGGTGGTGCTCTGGCTCGACGTGGCGTTCGGCGCCGGCCTGATCGTCTCCGAGCTGGGTGAGCGGCTCATGGCCACCACCGTGGCCGACGCGTGGCTGGCCGGGCCGCCCGCCGCCCGGTGGCGGACGCTGGCCGGCGTGTGGCGGGAGCTGCCGCACGCGGCCACGCACCGGGTCCTGGGGTGCTGCGAGGAGCACCTGACGCCGCAGGCGCCGCCGTACCAGCTCGAGTGCGGGGCGGGCGACATCCGGCAGGCGGTCCTGCGGGTGCTGCGCACCCTGCCGGCCGGGCGGGGGGCCGGCGCGGAGGGGTTACGCCCGGCGGTGGACTGGCGGACGCGGGCCACCCGCGAGTACGCGCCGGCGGCGGACGCGTTCGTGGCCGCCGCCCTGCGTGAGGGCGAGTGGCTGGGGATCGTCCAGGACGGCGCGCTGACCGCGCTCGGCCGGGCGCTGCTCGACGGCGACGACGTGTCCGGACTTTTCCCGGCAACGTCGGCTACCGTCACGCTGCAGAACGACCTGACCGCGATCGTGGCGGGGCTGCCCGCCCCGGAGCTGACCGCGTTCCTGAACGGCTGCGCCGACCTGGAGTCCCGCGACCGGGCGAGCGTGTGGCGCTTCTCCGACCGGAGCGTGCGAAGGGCGCTGGACGCGGGCACGACGGCCGAGGGCCTGCTCCAGGAGCTGGCCCGCGTCTCGGACAAGGCCGTGCCGCAGCCGCTCGGCTACCTCGTCAAGGACGTCGCCCGCAGGCACGGCGCCGTCCGCGTCACCACCGCGCCGTCCGTGCTGACCTCCGAGGACCCGGCGCTGATCACCGAGCTGTGCGGGACGAAGGCGCTGCGCAAGCTGGCGCTGCGGCAGATCGCGCCGACGGTCGCGCTCAGCGCGGCCGGCCCGGCCGAGACGCTGCGCCTGCTGCGGCAGGCGGGTCACGCGCCGGTAAGCGTGGCGCCGGACGGCACGATCAGGGCCGAGCGTCCCGAGCGGCGCAGCGTGGCCGTCGAGCCCGGCGTCGAGGAGTGGGACGAGGAGCTCGACACCGCGGCCCTGGCGAAGGCGCTGCTCCAGGGCGACTCCGGCCGGTCGCGGCGGCGCAAGCGCTAGAGGCCCCCGGCAGACCCGGCGGGGGACTCTAGGAGCCGTCGGAGGAGCGCGAGCGCCAGTCGCCGCGGTCGAGGTCCAGGTTCTCCGGGGTGTGCAGCCGCACCATGGTCCTGGCCACGCCCGCGGGCACCCGGTCCGGCGTCAGGAACGACACCGACACCATCACCGCGAACGCCACCGGCACCGTCCACGCCGCCGGCTGGGCCAGCAGCGCGCCCGCGGGGCCGTCGTACGGGCCGGCGATGATCGTGGCCAGCACCGCCGAACAGGCCAGCCCGCCGCCCACGAACAGCCCGGCCAGCGCCCCCGTGGTGCTGAGCCGGCGCCACCAGATGCCGAGCACCAGCAGCGGGCAGAACGACGAGGCCGCCACCGCGAACGCCAGCCCGACCACGTCGGCCACCGGCAGCGCCCGCGCCCACAGCGCCAGGGCCAGCGGCACCGCGACCGCCATGAGCGTCGCCGCCCTGAACGAGCTGACCCCGCCCTTCAGCAGGTCCTGGGCGATCACCCCGGCCACCGACACGGTCAGCCCGGAGGAGGTGGACAGGAACGCCGCGAACGCGCCCGCCGTGACCAGCGCCGTCAGCACGTCGCCGAGGGTGCCGCCGATCATCCGGCCCGGCAGCGTCAGCACCACGGCGTCGGTGCGCACCAGGTCGGGCGCGTACATCCGGCCGAGCCAGCCGTACAGGGCGGGCAGCAGGTAGAAGGCGCCCAGCAGCGACAGCACCACGAGCGTGGTGCGGCGCGCGGCCCGCCCGTCGGGGTTGGTGTAGAAGCGGACGAGCACGTGCGGCAGGCCCATCGTGCCCAGGAAGGTGGCCAGGATCAGCGAGTACGTCGAGTACAGGCCGTACTCCTTGCCCCCGGCCAGCGGCACCTGCCAGGTGGCCGCGTCGGCCGCGCTCACCGCGGGCGCCCCGTCGGCGTGCCAGGCCATCAGCAGGAAGACCACCGGCACGGCCAGCGCCGTCAGCTTGAGCCAGTACTGGAAGGCCTGCACGAACGTGATCGAGCGCATCCCGCCCGACAGGACGTTCACCGCGACCACGACGGCCACCAGCAGACCGCCGGCCCACACCGGCGCCCCGGTGACGGTCCGCAGCACCAGCCCGGCGCTCTGGAACTGCGGCATCAGGTACAGCCACCCGATGAGCACCACGAGCACGCTGGCCGTGCGGCGCACCGGCATCGACTCCAGGCGGGCCTCGGCGAAGTCCGGCAGCGTGTACGCCCCCGACCGGCGCAACGGCGCCGACACCAGGACGAGCAGCACGAGGTAGCCGCCGGTCCAGCCGACCGGCAGCCACAGCATGTCGGCGCCGAACGACAGGATCAGCCCCGCCACGCCCAGGAACGAGGCCGCCGACAGGTACTCGCCGCCGATCGCCGAGGCGTTCCACAGCGGGCTGACGGTCCGGGAGGCGACGTAGAAGTCGGAGGTGGAGGAGAAGCGGATGCCGAACGCTCCGATGAGCACCGCCGCCACCACGACGATCACGATCGCCGTCAGGGTCATGGACGTTCGACCAGGTCGGCGAAGTGGCGCTCGTTGCGCTCGGCCTGCCGCACGTACAGCCAGGCCCCCAGGACGAAGGCCGGGTAGATCAGCCCGGCCAGCACCGCCCACGGCAGCGGCACGCCCAGCAGGTCCCATTCGCGCAGCTCGGGGATGGCCAGGAACAGCAGCGGCAGCCCGCACACCACGCAGGCCAGCACCGTGCAGACGAACATCGCCAGCCGGAACTGGGTGCGCAGCAGCGATCGCATGTACACCTCGCCGAGGTGCGTCTGCTCGTCGATCTCGCGGGTGGCGGGGTAGCGGGGGCGGCGCGCGGCGGCGGTCCTCGGGCTCGTCACGGTGACGCGGCGGGGCGTGTCGTGGCGGCCCAGCGGCGCCCGGCGGGCGGGCCGTGGCTCGGGGCTCATTCGGGCCGTCCTCTCCTCGCGCGACGCACCAGCAGGTCGCGCAGCTCGCGGGTGTGGCGGCGGCTGACCGGGATCTCGGTCTCCCCCACCCGCACCGTGCACTTGCCCGAGTCGATGTGCAGCTCCTCGATGTGCTTGACCGCGACCAGGTGGCTGCGGTGCACCCGGACGAACCCGGCCGAGGCCCAGCGCTCCTCCAGCGTGGCCAGCGGGATGCGCACCAGGTGGCTGCCCGTGGCGGTGTGCAGGCGGGCGTAGTCGCCGTGCGCCTCGACGTACACGACGTCCGCGCTGGAGACGAACCTGGTCACCCCGCCCAGCTCGACCGGGATCGTGTCGGCGTCCCCTGTCTCGAACGGCACGTCGGCCGAGACCGCGACCCGCCTGATCGCCTCGGCGAGGCGTTCCGGCCGGACCGGCTTGAGCAGGTAGTCCTCGGCCTTGATCTCGAAGGCGTCGACCGCGTGCTCCTCGTACGCGGTGACGAACACGACCCTGGGCGGGTTGGCGAACTGCGACAGCAGCCGCCCCAGCACCACCCCGTCGAGGCCGCGCATCCTGATGTCGAGGAACACCGCGTCGATCGGCCTGCCGTCGGCGATGGCGCGGTCCAGCAGCCGCAGCGCCGCGGCCCCGTCCCTGGCGGTGGCCACCTCGCCGATGCGGGGGTCGGCCCGCAGCAGGTACGACAGGTCCTCCAGGGCTGGAAGCTCGTCATCCACCGCGAGAACGCGTAGCCCGCTCACGTACCATCTCCTCCCGTTGAGAGTGATTGAAGCAAGCCGGAGGAGTCAAGGCCGTCACGAGCCGGTCACAGGTCAGCGGGCCGCTCACAGGTCAGCGGGCCGAGACGCCGGGGTGGTACTTCGGCAGCCGGATGTTGACCTTGGTGCCCGCCCCCTCGCCGGTCTCGACGACCAGGCCGTACTCGTCGCCGTACACCTGGCGCAGCCGCTCGTCCACGTTGGCCAGGCCCACCCCGCCGGCGGGGGCGATCTCGCCGGCCAGGATGCGGCGCAGCCGGTCGGGGTCCATGCCGAGGCCGTCGTCCTCGACGTTGATGCGGCACTCGGCGCCGGCGTCCTCGGCCACGATCGTGATGCGGCCGACGCCGTTCTTGCTCTCCAGTCCGTGGCGCACGGCGTTCTCGACCAGCGGCTGCAGGCACAGGAACGGCACCGCGACGGGCAGCACCTCGGGCGCGATGCGCAGCGTGACCTGGAGCTGGTCGCCGAAGCGGGCGCGTTCCAGGATCAGGTAGCGGTCGATCGAGCGCAGCTCCTCGGCCAGCGTGGTGAACTCGCCGTGCCTGCGGAAGGAGTAGCGGGTGAAGTCGGCGAACTCCAGCAGCAGCTCGCGCGCCCGTTCGGGGTCGGTGCGGACGAACGAGGCGATCGTGGTGAGCGAGTTGTAGATGAAGTGCGGCGAGATCTGCGCCCGCAGCGCCCGCACCTCGGCCTCCATCAGCCGGGTGCGGGAGCGGTCCAGCTCGGCCAGCTCCAGCTGGGAGTCCACCCAGCCGGCCACCTCCTGGGCGGCCTTGACCAGGCCGGCGGAGGCGTTCGGCCCGTAGGCGGCCAGGGAGCCGACGACCCGGTCGTCGGTGCTGAGCGGCACGACCACGGCGTGCCTGATGGGGCATTCGAGCAGTTCGCACTCGATGGCCAGCACCTGGGTGCGGCCGTCCTTGAGCGTGGCGGCGGCGTGCTGGAAAGCCTGCGCGGCGTGGTGCTCGCCGTCGCCGTCGTAGACGAGCAGCCGCTCGCCGTCGGTGATCGCCAGCGCGGACGAGCTGAGCAGCGCGCGCAGGTGCCGCGACGCCTTCTGCGCGCCCTCCTCGGTGAGCCCGGCGCGCAGCGGCGGCCCGGCCATCGAGGCGGTGTGCAGGGTCTCGAACGTCGCCCGCTCGGCCGGGCCGGTGCCCAGCTCGCGCCGGCCGCGCAGCAGCCGCCACAGGACGATCGCGGGCACGCCCACGAGCACGGTCACGACGACGACCCCGACCAGGTACTCCACGTCGCCGGAGCTTAGTGCCGACCTTGACGGGTGGAAACTCCCGATCTACGTTCCGACAAAGAGCAAGGAGTCGGAGTCATGGGACTCGATCCGAAGAACTGGGCCGGCCTGAAGCCGTTCGGGCTCGGCGAGCAGAAGCCCAACAACTACCTCGAGATCTGGAAGGCCGTCCGCGAGAACCGGGGTCAGAGGCGCTACGCCCTGCGGATCCTGCGCGACGGCGCCTGCGACGGGTGCGCGCTCGGCACCTCCGGCGTGCGTGACTGGACGCTGGACGAGGTCCACCTGTGCAACATCCGGCTGCGGCTGCTGCGGCTGAACACGATGCCGCCACTGGATGCCGCCATGTTGTCAGACGTCTCACAGCTGACCGGGAAGAGCAGCGCCGAGCTGCGGGACCTCGGCCGGCTGCCGTACCCGCTGCTGCGCGAGAGCGGCGACGCCGGGTTCCGGCGGATCGGCTGGGACGAGGCGCTGAACCTGGCCGCCGAACGGCTGCGCCAGGCCGGGCCGGAACGATTCGGCCTGTACATGACGAGCCGCGGCGAACCGAACGAGAACTACTTCGCCGCGCAGAAGGCGGTGCGGGCGCTGGGCGGCAACGCGATCGACAACGCCGCGCGCATCTGCCACTCGCCCTCGACCGTGGCGCTCAAGGGCTCGCTCGGCGTGGCCGCCACGACCTGCTCGTACACGGACTGGATCGGCAGCGACCTGATCGTCTTCATCGGCTCGAACGTGGCCAACAACCAGCCGGTCGCGATGAAGTACCTCTACCACGCCAAGAAGGAGGGCACGAAGGTCGCGGTGATCAACACCTACCGCGAGCCCGGCATGGAGAAGTACTGGGTGCCCTCGAACGTGGAGAGCGCCGTCTTCGGCACGAAGATCACCGACCGGTTCTTCCTGGTGAACGTGGGCGGCGACATCGCGTTCCTGAGCGGCGTGATGAAGGCGATGATCGACGACAACTGGGTGGACCACGAGTTCGTGGACTCCCACACCGCCGGGTACCCGGAGCTGGCCGCGTCCCTGGCCGAGCGCTCGTTCGAGGAGCTGAGCGCGCTCTCCGGCGCGTCCGAGGCCGACATGCGCGAGCTGGCGGAGATGCTCGGCAGGGCGAGGACCGCCGTGCTGGTGTGGTCGATGGGCATCACGCAGCACGAGTTCGGCGAGGACAACGTCCGCTCGATCATCAACCTCGGGCTCAGCAAGGGCTTCGTGGGACGTGAGAAGAGCGGCCTGATGCCGATCCGCGGCCACAGCGGGGTCCAGGGCGGCGCCGAGATGGGCGCCTACAGCACGGCGCTGCCCGGCGGCCTGCCCGTCACCCCGGACAACGCCGCGAAGTTCGCCGAACTGTGGGGCTTCGAGGTGCCCTCCACACCCGGCCGCACCGCGCCGCAGATGCTGGAGGGCGACCTGGACGTGCTGATCTCCAGCGGCGGCAACTTCCTGGAGGTCCTGCCCGACCCGGACTTCTGCCGCAAGGCGATGGCCGCGATCCCGCTGCGGGTGCACATCGACATCTGCCTGTCCAGCCAGATGCTCGTGGACCCGGGTGACGCGGTGCTGCTGCTGCCCGCCCAGACGCGGTACGAGATGATCGGCGGGATCACCTCGACCTCGACCGAGCGGCGGATCATCTTCTCGCCGGAGATCCCCGGGCCGCGCGTGCCCGAGGCGTGGCCGGAGTGGAAGATCACCACCGAGCTGGCCGCCCGGGCGCGGCCCGAGATCGCCGGACAGATCCTGTACACCGGCACGCCGCAGATCCGCGAGGACATCGCCCGCGCCGTACCCACGTACGCCGGCATCGAGAACCTCAAGGACAAGGGCGACCAGTTCCAGTACGGCGGCCCGTACCTGTGCGCGGGCTGGAAGTTCCCCACCCCCGACGGCCTGGCGCGCTTCTCCGTCGTCGAGGTGCCGCCGCTGCGCCGCCCCGACGGCTCGTTCGTCGTCACCACGCGCAGGGGCAAGCAGTTCAACTCCATGGTGTACGAGAAGCGCGACTCCCTCACCGGCGCGACCCGCGAGGCCGTGCTGATGAACCCGCTCGACGCCGACCGGCTCGGGCTCAAGGACGGCGACCCGGTGACGCTGCGCAGCGACAGCGGCTCGATGACGGGACACGTCGTGCGCGCCCCCGTCACGCCCGGGAACCTCCAGGTGCACTGGCCGGAGGGCGAGGTCCTCGTCGACCGGAACAAGCGCTCGCCGGTGGCGGGCATCCCCGACTACAACGCGGTGGTGACAGTCGAATGAACCGCTGGTTACTCGCGTGCGCGGCGGTCCTGTTCCAGCTCGCGCTCGGCGCCGTCTACGCCTGGAGCGTGTTCTCCAAGGCGCTCCAGGCCCAGGCCAGCGACTTCGACCTGACCAAGGCCGAGGCCGCGCTGCCGTTCTCGGTGACGATCGGGATGATCTTCCTGGGCACGTACATCGGCGGCCGCGTCCAGGACGTGCGCGGCCCGCGCCCGGTCGCCATGTCCGGCGGCGTCCTGTACTCGATCGGCATCCTGCTGGCCGGGCTCGCCACCGGCCACTCCCAGCTCTGGCTGCTCATCCTCGGGTACGGGGTCATCGCCGGCTTCGGGCTCGGCCTGGGCTACATCGTGCCGATCGCCATGCTGCAGAAGTGGTTCCCCGACAAACGCGGCCTGATCACCGGGATCGCGGTGGGCGGCTTCGGCTTCGGCGCCGTCGTCACCTCGCCGATGGCGCAGCGGCTGGTCGAGGCCAACCCTGTGGTGCCGACCAGGGCGTTCATCACGCTCGGCGTCGCGTACCTGGTCATGACGCTGGTCGGGTCGTTCTTCTTCCGCAACCCGCCGGCCGGCTACCAGGTCGCCGCGACCGGGCGGATCGCCGCCAGCGGGCGCGAGTACACACAAGGTGAGGCGCTGCGCACACCCCAGTGGTACCTGCTGGCCGCCATCCTGTGCCTGAACGTGACGGCCGGCATCGCGCTGATCTCGGTGATCAGCTCGGCCGCCACGTCCGTCGCCGGGTACACCGCCGCCGCGGCGGCGACGCTGACCGGCGTCATGGGGCTGTTCAACGGCGGCGGGCGGATCTTCTGGGGCTGGATCTCGGAGCGGACGGGGCGGATGTTCGCCTTCGCCGCGATGCTCGGCGCGCAGGGCGTCTGCTTCCTGCTGCTCGGGCACGCCTCGTCGGTGGCCCTGTTCGCGATCCTCTCGGCGGTCGTCTACCTCTGCTACGGCGGCGGGTTCGGGGCCATGCCCGCCACGGCGGGCGACTTCTTCGGGCTGCGCAACGCCGGGGCCATCTACGGCCTGATGATCGTCGCGTGGAGCGTCGGCGGGATCGTCGGGCCGCTGCTGGCCGCCGCGCTGATCTCGGGCGACAACTACACGACGGCGTTCACGGTGATCGGCGTGATGGCGCTGGTGGCCATCGTGCTGCCGCTGGTCACCCGCCCGCCGAAGCCCGCCGACCAGGCCCTTCCCCAGGAGGCCGTCTAGGTGGCTGGTGTTAAGCGGGTCATCTCGGCCGGATGATTCCGGGTGACTCGCTCAACGCCAGTTCTGTGTGGTGGTTGAGACACTGACCTGATGGCGTGGATCCAGCGATCATGTGG
>NZ_JAHKRL010000020.1 GCF_019396405.1 Nonomuraea rhizosphaerae
GGCCCTGCGGGGCGAACGGCCGCCGCTCCACCCGGTCACGCTGGTGCTGCAGCCGCTGGCCACGTACGGGCCGGACTTCCTGCTGCCGTACGGGTGGTCCACCGTGACCTCGCCGATGCTGGCCGGGGCGCTGCTGGTGTTCCTGCCGCTGCGCTGGAGCGGGCCGCTGGTCGGGATGATGACGTTGTGGCAGGCGGGCTCGATCTTCCTGGCCACGGGCAACCCGGTGGTCGTCCTCTTCTACGGCCTCGCGGTGCCGACCACCGGCGCGATGGTCTACGCCATGGTCCGGTTCGTCCGGGTGAGCGCGGACCTGGAGGAGGCCAGGGCCGAGCTCGCCGAGGCGGCCGTGCTCAAGGAGCGGATGCGCATCTCCCGCGACCTGCACGACGGGCTCGGCCGCAGCCTCACCGCGATCGCGCTCAAGGGCGACCTGGCCGGCCGCCTGATGGAGCGCGACCCGGCCGCCGCGCGTGGTGAGATCGGCGAGCTCGTCCAGGTGGCCAGGGAGGCCGCCCAGGACGTGCGGCACGTGGCGCGGGGCTATCGCGCGATGTCGTTCACCTCGGAGGTGGACCGGGCGGTGGCGCTGCTGGAGTCGTCCGGCGTGGGCTGCCAGGCCCACCTGGTGGAGGCCGCGCCGCCGAAGGCGTCGGAGGAGGCGCTGGCGTGGGGGGTACGCGAGGCGGTCACCAACGTCCTGCGCCACAGCCGCGCCACCACCTGCACGATCAGCACGTCGCTGAGCGGGGGCAGCCTGCGCCTGGAGATCGTCAACGACGGCGCCCCGCCCGCGGATGCGGATGCGGACGGCGGCCCGGTCGCGGGTGGCGGCCCGGTCGCGGGTGGCGGCGGTGGTGGGCTGGCCGGGCTCGGCGAGCGGGCCGCCCACGTCGGCGGGACCCTCACGGCCGCCCCGACCGGCGCCGGCGGGTTCCGGCTGACGATGGAGGTGCCCGCGTGATCCGCGCCCTGCTCGCCGAGGACATGCACATGATCAGGGCCGCGCTCACCGCCCTGCTCCGCCTGGAGCCGGACATCGAGGTGGTCGCGTCGGTGACGCGCGGCGACGAGATCGTCCCCGCCGCCCTGGAGGCCCGCCCCGACGTGGCGATCGTCGACATCGACCTCCCGGCGCTCGACGGCATCACCGCCGCCGCCGAGCTGCGCGAACGGCTCCCGTCGTGCCGCGTCCTCATCCTCACCGCGATGGGGCAGCCCGGCCAGGTGCGGCGCGCGCTCGCGGCGGGCATCGAGGCGTTCCTGGTCAAGGACGCGCCCGGCGACCGCCTGGCCGACGCCGTCCGGCGCACCGCCGCCGGGCTGCGCGTGCTGGACGCGGAGCTGGTGGCCGCGGCGATGGAGTACGGGGAGAGCCCGCTCACCCCGCGCGAGACCACCGTGCTGCGGGAGGCGGCGCGCGGGGCGTCGGCCGAGGAGATCGCCTCCCGGCTGCACCTGTCGGCCGGGACGGTCCGCAACTACCTGACGGGGGCCATCACGAAGACGGGCGCCCGGAACAAGATCGACGCCGTCCGCATCGCCGAGGACGCGGGCTGGCTGCCGTGATCCCGGTCGATCCCGCCGGTCACACGTCCGTGACGCGCACCCCGGCGTGCGCCTTGTAGCGGCGGTTGATCGAGATGAGGTTCGCCGTGAACGCCTCCACCTGGAACGCGTTGCGCAGCCGCCCGCCGTACACGCCCCGCACCCCGGGGATGACCGCCGCCAGCTCCTGCACCCGGTCGGTGGCCTCCCGGTCGTCGCCCAGCACCAGGACGTCGAGGTCCACCTTGTCCACCGCAGGATCCATCAGCACCACCGCCGACACGTGGTGGAAGGCCGCCACCACCCGGCTGTCCGGCAGCACCGCCGCCGCCTGCTGCGCGGCGCTGCCCTCCTCCACCGGCAGCGCGTAGGCGCCCTGCTTGTCGAAGCCCAGCGGGTTCACGCAGTCCACCACGATCTTGCCCGCCAGCTCGGCCCGCAGCGACTCCAGCAACGCCTTGTGCCCCTCGTACGGGACCGCGACGATCACCACGTCGGCCTCGGTCGCGACGGCCGCGTTCGCGGCGCCCCTGGCTCCGGAGCCGATCGAGCCGGCCGCCTCCTGGGCGCGCTCGGCGCTGCGCGAGCCGATCAGCACCTGACGGCCCGCCAGCGCGAACCGCCGCGCGAGGCCCTTGCCCTGGTCGCCGGTGCCGCCCAGGATCCCGATCACATCAGTCATGCTCCCCTTTCTAGCAGCCGCGCGGGCGCTCCCCCGGCGCACCCCCACCCCTTCTCAGGCTTTTGTACGGCAGGCATGGGGCACCGCCACCCGCCGCACGTGGCCGGCGCCCGTCCAGGGGAACGCTCCTCCGGTTCACGTGGCCGGGCGCCGTGACGTGCGCACGGTTGACCGGATCCGGCGGACGGGCGCGCCACCGATCGCGCCCGTCCGGGCCCTGGGGGCGTCGACGCTGCCGGGTCAGCAGTTGCCGGAGGCCGGCAGGCCCAGGATGCGCAGGGTGAGCCATTCGATCGCCAGCGGCCCTCCCTCGATCGCCCCAGTAACGTGGCTGGGCGCGGGAAGGGAGAGCCAGCGGACGTTGGCGCCCGCCCGGCAGTACTCCGAGCGCAGCGTCGCCCCCACGGCCCGCGGGATGATCTCGTCCCCCGAGGCGTGGTACAGGAAGATCGGCGAGCGCGGCGCGACGGCGCCGAGGCGGTTCTCGGCGAGGCGGGCCAGCCACTTGGGCTGGTTCATCAGGTCGATGGGGCTGAGGTCGGAGAAGCGCAGCCCGGCGAGCTTGCTCAGCTCGCCCACGCAGTCGTCGGCGGCGTCCGCGAGCAGGGCGCGCCCGCGGTCGTTCAGGTCGGCCTCCAGGTCGAGCTCAGGGTAGGCGGCGTCGAAGCCGACCCCGGCCGCGGCGGCGAGGCCGAAGTTCTCGTCGCCGTCCAGGTAGGCGGCCACCGCGCGCAGGTCGGCGGGAACGCCGCCCGCCGCCACGCCCTTGACCTTCAGCTCGGCCGCGTACGACGGCTGGAGCTGGGCGGCCCAGGCCGCCGACGCGCCGCCCTGCGAGTAGCCCATGATCGCGACGGGCCCGCCGGTGGCCAGGCCGGCGCCGGACACGCGGGTGGCGGCCCTGATCGAGTCGAGCACGGCGTGCCCCTGCGAGATCCCGGCCATGTACGTGTGCGTGCCGGGCGTGCCGAGCCCCTCGTAGTCGGTGACGACCACGGCGAACCCCTTGAGCAGGAACAGGCTGACCAGCGCCAGCTCGGCCTCCTGTCCCCGGCCCATGCTGGCCGAGGGCGCGCACTGGTCGCCGAGGCCGTGGGTGCCGACCGCGTACCCGATGATCGGGCGCTTGCCCAGCAGGTAGCCGGCCTTGGGGACGAGGAGGGTGCCGGAGACGGTGTTGGAGGAGCCGGTGGCGGAGGTCGAGCGGTAGAGCAGGTGCCAGGCGTTCACCGGGACTTCGAGCAGCTTGCCGGGCAGCAGGTAGACGGTCGTGGGCTGGGCGGTGACCACGTCCCCGGGGGCGGCGGCGCGGGCGGGCGGGGCCACGGCGAAGGACGTGATCAGTAAGGCGGCGATGGACATGCTGACGCGGAGACGTACGTTCATGTGCCACCCCTCTCGTGGGGTTCGCTCAGGGAGGGCGGCGCCGCGAGCCGATCGTTACTCGCCAGTAACCTCCTGTCAAGGCCCGAAATGACCCTGATGCCGGGGAAGTGTCAAATGGCTACGCAACTCTGGCCACCGCCGCCGCCAAAGCGGCGCCCGCGAGCCCGGCCGTCGGGCACCATGGACGGATGGACACTGGCTCGGTGAACCTCCTGCGTGAGCTCCTCGCCGAGACCGGCTGGGTGGAACGCACCCGCGACCTCGGCCTGGCGCTGCGGGCCACCCGCTCCCCCGGCGGCCTGCTGCTGGTGGGCACGCCCGACGACGAGCCGTGGCACCTCACCGCGCACCTCGCCGACGAGGCCAGGATGTCGGACCTGCCGCAGCTCGCGCCCACCCTGGTCCGCTGGGCGCCACCGCCCCAGGCCCCGCCCCACCTGCGGGTCGGGCTGGAGAGGATCGAGGGCACCGGGCGGGGCGAGACGCTGTTCGTGGTGGCCGAGCGGGAGGCGCCCGTGCCGCTGCTCGAACGGGTCGACGACGCCCGCCGTACGGGGGCGACGGTCCTGGCGCTCGAAGGCGGCGACCCGGCGCTGGAGGGGCTGGCGCACGACGCGATCGCGGTGCCGCGACTGGGGCCGGTCACCTTCGACGGGGCCCAGCACCTGGTCAGCATGGCGGCTGGTGAGCTGCCGGCCCGGCCGGGGCTGCGCGCGCGCCTGGCCCAGCTCCTGGAGCGGGTCAGCGGCCCCCAGGTGACCGACTGACAGGCTCGCGGCTCCCGGATCCATCGACCGGCCGCGGATCGGCGGATCGGCTCACGAGCCCCCCGCCGGCCGGCTCACCGGCTCGGCGGTGCCGTCCGGCCGGAGGTGGCCGATGAGGGTGGCTTCGAGGGCCGCCGTGGCCTCCTCGATCGCGCCGATCACCACCGCCTGCACCGGGTCCGGCTCCCCCGACCGCGTACGGCTCACCCGCGTGACCGCGTCCAGCCGCCGCGCTCCCACGTCGCGCACCTCGCTGACCCGCACCTCACCCTCGGGCACGTCCAGCAGGGCGAGCGCCGGCACGATGGCCACCCCGTGCCCAGCCGCCACCAGCGCGAGCGTCGGGTCGAACTCGGTGATCACGTGCACCTTGCGCGGCTCGAACCCGTGCAGCCCGGCCAGCCGGTCCAGCGCCTGCCCGCACGCCTGGTCCGGCTCGCTGGCCACCCACGGCAGGGCGGCCAGGTCGGCGACCGTGCGCGGCGGGTCGCTCCAGTCGGGCGGCACCACGACGCGGTACTCGTCCACGTAGAGCGGCCGGACGGCGAGCGAGGGCTGCGGCAGGACGGGCAGGCTCATGTCCTGCTCGGTGATCAGCACGTCCACGGCGCCGAGCCGCAGCTCCTGGAGCGCGGGCGGCCCGAAGACCTCGTGGATGCTCGGGATGATCTTGGGGTGGCAGGCGGCCAGCTCCCGCATGGCGGGCACCAGCATGTGCTTGATCACCGTGGGGAACGCGGCGATCCGCACCGGCCCCGCCAGCCGCTCGGTGAAGCGGGTCAGCTCGCGCCTGGCCTCCGCCAGCTCGTCCTCGACCCGCTCGGCGTAGCCGGCGAGCACCCGCCCGGCGGGGGTGAGGGAGACGCGCCGCTGCGAGCGGTCGATGAGCGCCAGGCCGACCTCGCGTTCGAGCTGGGCGAGCTGCTGGGACACCGCGGACGGCGTCAGGAACAGGGCCTCGGCCGCGCGCATGACACCGCCGCGGCGGGCGACCTCGTGCAGGACACGCAGCCTGCGGGGGTCGATGTCCATGCAGATCAGCTTACGCCAACCTTTAGCAATCTTTATTTGCGCTTTAAGGCCATCTATCCGGAGAATTCGCGCATGGAACTCCTTGTTGCCGCCATCGGCTGGGCCGGCGCGGCGTTGCTGCTGTTCGGCTACGGCATGGTCTCCAGCTCGCGGATGGCCGGCGACGGCGTCTCCTACCAGCTCGTCAACCTCGGCGGATCGCTCGCCCTCATGATCAACAGCGCCTACAGCAGCGCCTGGCCGTCAGCCGGCCTGAACCTGATCTGGGCCGTGATCGGCGCCGTCGCCCTCTACAAGCTCGCCAGGATCGGAGTGACCCGATGATCGCCGAACTCAGCCACCGCATCTTCGACGGCATGGTGACCTACCCGGGCATCCCCGCCCCGTCGATCGGCACGCACCTGAGCCGGGAGGACTCCAGGAAGATCTACGAGGAGGGCACGGAGTTCCACATCGCCACCATCACGCTGGCCGCCAACACCGGCACGTACCTGGACACGCCGTACCACCGCTACGCCGACGGCCAGGACCTGACGGGCATACCGCTGAGCAGCCTCGCCGACCTGCCGGGCCTGGTCGTGCGGGCGCGGGACGGCCGCCGGGTGACGATCGCCCAGGACCTGGACGTACGCGGCAAGGCCGTGCTCATCCACACCGGCTGGGACCGGCACTTCGGCACGCCAGAGTACCAGCGGGAGCACCCCTACCTCGCGCCCGAGTCGGCCGAGTGGCTGGCCGAGCAGGGCGCGGCGCTGGTCGGCATCGACTCGCTGAACATCGACGACACCCCTGGGGGCGGGCCGCGCCCCGCGCACACGGTGCTGCTCGCCCGCGGCATCCCGCTGGTCGAGCACCTGACCGGGCTCGCGGCGCTACCCGACGAGGGCTTCCGCTTCCACGCCGCGCCGCCGATGGTGGCGGGCATGGGAACCTTCCCCGTCAGGGCGTACGCGATCTTCTAGGAAGGGGCCCGCATCCTCATGGGAAGGGGCCGCGCCGGTCGTCTAGTCGTCGTCCTGGTCGGCCTCGTCCCATGCCTTGTTGCGGTCGGCGGCGCGCTGGAGTGCTCCGGCGGCCTCCTGCTCGCTCCCGTAGGGGCCCATCCGGTCCTTGTTGGGGCATCCCTTGTCGGGCTCGACCCGCATGTGCTTGAGGCAGAACCACCACTGGCCATCGCTCACGGGATCAATTCTGCCCCGTAGACTCGTGTTTCATGACGACACTGCTCCAGCCAGGGCGAGTTTCGCCCATACGAAAGGTCCCCGCGCACATCCAGCGGCCGGAGTACGTCGGAAAGAAGCGCCCCAAGATCGGCGAGCCCGACGTGAAGTCCCCCGAGATGATCGACAGGATGCGGGTGGCGGGCCGGATCGCCGCGCAGGCGCTCGAGGAGGTCGGCCAGCACGTCGAGCCCGGCGTGACGACCGACGAGCTCGACCGGATCGGCCACGAGTTCCTCATCGGCCAGGGCGCCTACCCGAGCACGCTCGGCTACAAGGGCTATCCCAAGTCGCTGTGCACGTCGATCAACGAGGTGATCTGTCACGGGATCCCCGACGACACCGTGCTGCGCGAGGGCGACATCGTCAACGTCGACATCACCGCCTTCATCGGCGGCGTCCACGGCGACACGGACGCGACGTTCCTGGTGGGCGAGGTGGACGAGGAGTCGCGGCTGCTGGTGGAGCGCACCCGCGAGGCGATGATGCGGGCGATCAGGGCGGTCGCGCCGGGCCGCCAGCTCAACGTGGTGGGCCGGGTGATCGAGGCGTACGCCAAGCGGTTCGGCTACGGCGTGGTGCGCGACTTCACCGGGCACGGCATCGGCACGAGCTTCCACTCGGGGCTGATGGTGCCGCACTACGACGACCCGTCGCTGCGGGTGGAGCTGGTGCCGGGGATGACGTTCACGATCGAGCCGATGCTGACGCTGGGCACGATCGACTACGACATGTGGCCCGACAAGTGGACCGCCGTGACCAAGGACCGCAAGCGCACCGCCCAGTTCGAGCACACGATCGTGGTGACGGAGACGGGCAGCGAGATCCTCACCGTCGCCTAGGCACCACGCCGCTCACGGTGGTGCCCTCGTTCTGCGTGCCGGTCACCGACAGGCTGCCGCCCAGTTCGGTGAACGTGGCGCGCATCCGGGCGATGCCGCCGCCCGGCCGCAGGGCGGCGAAGCCCTGGCCGTGGTCGCGGATGGTCATCCGCAGCCCGCTCTTGCTCGCCGTCACGGCCACGGAGACGAGGCTCGCGCCGCTGTGGTGCTCGACGTTGCTGAGGGCCTCGCGCATGGCGGTCAGCACTCCGGCCGCGATGCGTGAGGGCACCTCGCTGGAGGGCAGCGCCCACGTCTCGACGGTTATCCCGGTGCGCTCGGACCATTCGGTCAGGTAGGACTCCAGGGCTTCCGCAAGGCTTTGGCCCCCGCGCATGCGCGTCTCTTTCGACAACTCTCCACGCCTTCCTGAGCCATCCCGGGGCATTCACCGGCCCCCACCGATGTCCCACGAGACGGACGCAGGCCCCTTTTATGGGACTTACGTACTGCTCATGAGGTTATGCCCGCCTCCCCTGCAAGCAAGGCTACCCGTCCCGCTTGACATTCGCTGAACAGAGTTACGGTGGCATGACCACGCGGCTACTGACTGCTTTCGCCGCGGTTGAGCCGGGCCAGATAGGCGTTGTAGGAGTCGAGCTCCGGATCGCCCGCCCGGCCGCCCTTGTCGGCCCTGCGGTCGGCCCGCCTGGCCTGCCGGCTGTCGTCCTGGTACCACTGCACGGCGATCGCCAGCAGCACCATCAGGGTCGGGATCTCGCCGAAGCCCCACGCGATCGCGCCGCCGTTCTGCTGCTCCTCCAGCAGCGGGCCGCCCCAGGTGCGGCCGAGCTGCTCGTACCAGCCGGAGGCGATCACGCTGCCGGTCATCATCAGCGCGACGCCGAAGAAGGCGTGGAAGGGCATCGTCACGAACAGCACCAGCAGCTTGCCCACGTGCGGCAGCCGGTGCGGCGCCGGGTCGACGCCGATGATCGTCCAGAAGAACAGCGAGCCGCTCAGCAGGAAGTGCAGGGTCATGAAGATGTGCCCGAGATGCTCCTCCATGGCCGCCTCGAACAGCGGCGTGAAGTAGAGGGCGTAGGTGGAGGCGATGAAGATGGCCGTCGCGATGGCCGGATGGGCCACGACCTTGACGAACCGGCTGTGCAGGATCGTCGTCAGCCACTCGCGCGGCCCCCGGTCGCCGCGCTTGGCGGCCGGCCTGAGCGCGCGCAGCGCCAGCGTGACGGGGCCGCCGAGGACCAGCAGGATGGGCACGACCATGGACAGCGTCATGTGCTCGACCATGTGCACGTCGAACATGACCTTGGCGTAGCGGGCCACGCCGCTCTGGGTGGCGATCACCAGCAGCGCCACGCCGCCGAACCAGGCGCTCGTGCGCCCCCACGACCAGCGGTCGCCGCGCCGCAGCAGCCTGACCACCCCGGCCGCGTAGAGCCCGGCCAGGACGGCGGCTACGGTCGCGAAGAACAGGTCGAGCCACCACAGCGACGCCAGGTTCGCGATCGTGATCGGCGGCGGCATCGGGAAGCCGAGCAGGTCGAAGGCCCGGTCGGCGGGCAGGCTGACCGGCGGCGGCGCGGTGCGCGAGAGCACGACGGCCAGGCCCATGGTCGCGGCCATGAGCAGCAGCTCGCCGGCCGCCAGGCGGGTGAAGGCCCGCGGCTCGCCCTTGGACATCCGGCGCAGCGTGCGCTGCCTGTGCCACCAGCCGATGTAGCCGAGCAGCACGTACGCGATGGTCTTGGCCACGATCAGCACGCCGTAGGCGGAGGTCCACAGGTCGGACACGGCGGTGAGCCGGGCCAGCACGCTGAACACGCCCGAGGCGCCCACCGCGACGAAGCACCACACGGCGAGCCTGGAGAACCTGTCCGCGGCGATCTCCAGCTTCGGCAGCCGGCGCACCGCGTGCAGGACGACCACGCCGAGCCCGCCCACCCACAGCGACAGCGACAGCAGGTGCAGCGCCAGCCCGGTGGTGGCCAGGTCGTGGTTGGGCGAGGAGGAGGAGTGGCCGGTCAGCGCCGGCGGCAGCAGCGTGGCCAGCGCGAACACCAGCAGCCCCGCCGCCGACCCCGCGGTGATGGCGCCGCGCGAGAACAGCGCGATCGCCACGCCGAACAGCACCACCAGCGTGAGCGCGATGCCGCCGCCGTACTGGGTGGCGAAGCCGGTCAGGTAGTTGCTCCCGAAGACCTGCTCGACCGGGATGGCGAAGGAGTCGGCCGCGCCGAACACGATCGCGGCGAACGCGGCCGCGGCCCAGGACATCGCGGCCCAGGAGGCGGCCCTGACGTAGCCGAGCCCGGCCTTGCCGAGCAGGCCCTTGTCGTTGGGCAGCAGCGCGGTGGCGGCCAGCAGCAGCCCGATGGTGACCAGGCCGGAGGCGTCCATCCACAGCTTGGAGATCGGCAGCCCCCACCGGGTGAGCACACCCGCGTCGGGCAGCCCTGGGATGATCCGGGGGAACGCCGCGCCGCTGGCCACCATGGTGATGACCAGGGCGGCCAGCGCCACGCCGGCCGCCATGAGCGCGAGACGCGCGGCCCTGGTCATCGGCGCTTCGAGCCCTTGCGGGCGCTGAGCAGGAAGCCGATGCCGATGCCGACGAGCCCGCCGACCACGACCAGCAGCCACACGGGGAACGACGTCGAGGCGGCGGCGGCCGGCTCCGCCACCGGCGTCTGCCGGGTCGGAGTGGGCACGGCAGTAGGCACGGCGGCGGCCGAGTCGGTCTCCTCCGGCGCCGAGGGCGCGGCCGAGTCGACCGCCGAGGGCGCCGTGGTCGAGGGGGCGCCCGCGACCGTGAACGGGATCTCCCCCTGTACGGGGTGCCCGTCGGAGGAGACGACGCGGTAGGCGATCGTGTAGTCGCCGTCGGGCAGCACGTCCCTCAGCTCCTGCGTCACCACCTTGCCGCCGACCTTGGCGTCGCCGTTCTGGTAGGTCCTGTCCTCGGGGCCGCTGACGACCACGAACGGCTGGCGGACGCCGGAGATGAACTCCAGCTTGACCTCGCTGGGCGACACGACCGTGGCGCCCTTGGCGGGGACGCTGCTCTTGAGCGAGTCGTGCGCCAGGCCCTCGATCGAGCTGTGCGCCAGGCTCGTGAGGGAGTCGTGCGCCAGCGCCGGCCCGGCGGTGCCGAGCAGGAACAGGGCGGCGAGGAGCGCGGTGAGTGCCGCGGAAGGGGAAGTCTTCATGGCACCCCAAGGCTACCGAGGCCGCCGCCCGGTCCTGACTCGGCTACAGGCCCGCGCAGGCCAGGGCGCGCTGGTAGGCCTCCACCGCGCCGTCGGTGTCGCCGATCTGCTCCATGGTCTCGGCGGCGGCGTACCAGGTGCCGGCGTCGCGCCCGCTGTTCGGGCTGGAGCTCATCCAGCGGCGTACGGTGTCGATCTCGCCCGCGGCCTCGTCGGGCCGGCCGAGCCCGCCGTACGCGCGGCTGAGCATGAGGCTCAGCTCGGCGCCCAGGGACTTGGCCTTGGTCTCGGCCAGCAGCTCGACACCGGTCCTGGCGTACCGGAGCGCCTGCTCGTAGTTGCCGTCGAGCAGCTCGCCGCGCGCCAGCTCCGACACGCAAGCGGCGCGGTCGGCCAAGCTGGCGGAGGACTGCGCCAGCTCCTGCTCGGCCCTGGTGAGCAGCTGGCGGGCCTCCTTGACCGAAGCCGACAGCCTCGTCTTGAGCATGAGCGACGCGTACGCGGTGCGCATCCTGGCGAGGTTGCGCGGCTGGCCCGTCTCGGACTGGATGGCGAGGGCCCGCTCGGCGAACCCGAGGGCCTCCTCGCCGTGCCCGGTGACCTCGGCCACCGCGGCGGCGTTCCAGTTCGCGGCGACCATCGAGCGCGGGGTGCCCAGCATGTCGGCCGCGTTCAGCAGCTCGGCGGCGAACTGGCGGGCGCGCAGCAGGTCGCCGCGGTACATGTAGGCCCCGAGGAGGGTGGCGCCCAGCTCGACGATGAGGTCCGACCACGTCGGCCGGGTGACGCCGAACAGGACGCTCTCCCCGATCTCGACGGCGTCGGTGAGCCGGTCGCTCCTCATGTAGAGGCGGCACAGCGCGATGGAGATCTCCACGCGGCGGTCCGGCGAGACGTCCTCGTCGCGCAGCCGCTCGAAGATGGCGATGGCCCCGGCGAGATCACCGCACGCCTCGGTGGCCAGTGCCAGCCCGAATTCGGTGTCTTGACGTAGAGACGCCAAACCTGTCAGGTTGTTGTTCGCCATCAGCTCGGCGAAGCGGGTGCGGGCCTCGGAGACCTCGCCGTTCTCCAGAGCCAGCCGCGCGTAGCCGAGGGCCAGCTCGATATCCTCCATCTGCTCCGCGGTTACGCCGTTGACCAGATAGGAGAGCGAGCAGTCCAGCTTCTGAGCTAGCAGCTCCAGGACGGCGGGAGTCGGGGTACGCTTGCCACTCTCAATCAAGGAGACGTAGCTGTCCGATAGTTCGGGATGCGCGAGCTGCGCCTGTGACAGCCCGCGCTGTCGCCGAACGGTTTTGATACGGAGTCCGACCAGGTCAGATGTGGTCACAGTCGCCGCTCCTTGAGATGATGACAACGCACTACACACAGGCGAGGGAGCCCCTCATGCGCATGCGTCTTCTTCTGTCCGCGCTAGCTGTCTTTGCTGCGACCGTACTTGTCGCAGGTAGCAATGTTACGGCCGCGGGTGCCGAATCGTCTCCTATGGCCAGCTTCGAAACTCCCCTGTGCTGCTGAATCGGCTGCCGACCAGGCGTTCGTGAGACTAATTTCCGTGGCGGCGACCGTCGCCACGGCCGCTGCATGCGCGGCAGCGTGATGACCCGTCGTCCCCCTGCTGCGGGTCGTGCGAAGTCCACCCCTCTC
>NZ_JAHKRL010000168.1 GCF_019396405.1 Nonomuraea rhizosphaerae
CGAGCCCGCCGCCACGCAGGCGCCCACCTGGTCCCCCTTCCACACCGCCAGCGACGGCGCCGGCAGGCCGGGGACGGGGAACCCGTCCGTGAGGATGTACCCCGGGTCACAGGTCAACTGCGCCACGGCCCGCCGCATTCCCGACACGTTGCTCTTGTGCAGCCCCCGCGCGTCGATCTCGGCCGGTGGGATGACGATCACCCCGACGTCCGCCGTGGCCGTGATGAGCGAGTACAGCCGCTCCCGTACGGCCGGCGCCAGCAGCTTCGAGTCGTTCAGCCCGTCGATCGGCTTGCGCAGCACGACGGCGGCGACGACCAGGGGCCCGGCGCAGGCTCCCCTGCCTGCCTCGTCGACCCCCGCGATGGGGGTCAGGCCCCTGCGGGCAAGCGCCCGCTCGTAGGCATAGAGTCCGGAATCGCGTCGGACAACGCTGGGCCGAGGGCGGAACGCAACTGTCATGACAAGAGGCAGCGTACGCCCCAATCGCCGCAAACCGCGAACGGTTGACCTTGACGGGCCGCGAGGAGGCCGCCGGGAGGTCCGCGAAAGGCCACGGCAGAGCCGCGCCGCCCCTCCGGCACCGGCTACTTGACCTTGTCGAACGTGTCCGGCCGGATGAAGATCGAGCCCCGTGACAGCGGCCAGTAGCGCATCACGGCCTTGCCGATGACCTGGTCCTCCGCGATGAACCCGCCCCCCGGCTCCTCCACGTGGCTGCGCGAGTCGGCCGAGGCGCTGCGGTGGTCGCCCATCAGCCACAGCTTGCCCTGCGGCACCGTGTACTTGAACGTGTCGCCCGACGGGAAGTCGCCCGGATACAGGTAGGACGTCTCGTCCAGGGGCGTGCCGTTGACGGTGACGCGCTTCTTGGAGTCGCAGCAGGCCACCTTGTCGCCGCCGACGCCGATGACCCGCTTGATGGTGTCCTCGCCGTTCCAGCCCTTGAACACGATGATGTCGCCGCGCTCGGGCTTGCCCGCCAGCTTGTTGACGAACACCCGGTCGTTGATCAGCAGGGTGTTCTCCATCGACTCCGAGGGGATGTAGAACGACCCGACGACGAACGCCTGGAGCAGCAGCGCGATGCCGACACCGACAATGAGCAGGAGGATCGTCTCGCGAAAGCTGCCCTTTTTCTTCTTCTCCACCGCCTCCGCCTTCTTGGTGACGGCCATCAGCGCCCCTTGCTACGTCGGCGCCGACGGATCAGCACCAAAGGTACGGCTCCCACGAACCCGGCGACCAGCGGGACGGAGCCGCCCAGAGCCTGCAGAGCCGGTTGTGCGAAGGTGTCCGGGATGTCCAGGCTGGTCGCCCGGTCGAACGGCCAGACGATCACGAAGGCCCGGCCGACCACCTGTCCTTCGGGGATCGAGCCGCCGCCGGGATCACCCTGGTGCGCGCGGGAGTCGAGCGACACCGACCGGTGGTCGCCCATCACCCACAGCCGGCCGTCGGGCACCTTGATGTCGAAGAACCTGTCGGAGGGCACGTTGCCCGGATAGAGGTAGCCGCCCTCGTCGATCGCCGTGCCGTTGACCGTGATGCGCCCCTTGGAGTCGCAGCACTTGACGTGGTCGCCGCCGACGCCGATGACCCGCTTGATGTAGTCCTTCTCGCCGGGGACGACGCCGAACGCGGTGCCGACCCAGCGGAAGAACGCCGCGATCGGGTTGGAGGGCTCCTCCATCTCGAACTCGCCGTCCCACGAGTCGACGCCCGAGAACACCACCACGTCACCACGCTCGATGTCGCGGGTGTGGTAGACGATCTTGTTGACCAGAACTCGGTCGTTCTTGAGAAGAGTGTTCTCCATCGACTCGGACGGAATGTAGAAGGCCTGGATCACAAAAGTCTTGATGATCAGGGCCAGCACCAGCGCCACGACGACCAGGACGGGCAGCTCTTTCCAGAACGAGCCCTTCTTGTCCTTCTTGCCGCCTTTAGCCGGCTTCTGAGTCTCTTCCGCGACCACGTCCACCTCGTCCTCGACAGGGCGGCGCGCCGCGCCGTTCTCCTGGTTTTCGCTAGTCCTCGCTGACGAGCCTAGATGATGCATCGGCTCGACAAGCCTCGACCGACGTTACACCCGCACCCGGGCGCTCCTCATAAAGGAAACGCCCCTGCAAAGCCGAATGGCCCGCACGAAGTGCGGGCCACAGGAAACGCGGGTGTCACTTCGAGGGGACAGCCTCACGCTTCTCGCGGATGCGAGCGGCCTTGCCGCGCAGGTCACGCATGTAGTAGAGCTTGGCGCGACGCACGTCACCGCGGGTCACGAGCACGATCTTCTCGATGACCGGGCTGTGCACGGGGAAGGTCCGCTCGACGCCGACGCTGTAGCTGACCTTGCGGACCGTGAAGGTCTCGCGGGCGCCGCTGCCCTGACGGCGCAGCACAAAGCCCTTGAAGACCTGGATACGGGAGCGGCTGCCTTCGACCACTCGTACGTGAACCTCGAGCGTGTCACCGGGGCGGAAGCTCGGCACGTCGCTGCGCAGCGTCGCCTTCTCGAGCTCCTGGATCTTCGTGTGCATGAGAGCTAATCCTCAAGTCCTCGCGAGCACGCGGAGGTCCACCCGGCCTGAGCTCGCGGCGGACGCGCCTGCTGATGTGATGAACCCGGGACCGTTTCCCGGGCATGCCAGACCAACAACTGGAAGTTGGTGGCTGAGTCAGTCTGCCATATGTTCCGGCCCGACGCGAAACGACAGCTCTTCCAGCAGCCGCCGGTCGTGCTTGTCGAGGCTGCCGGGGTCGAGCGCCGAGGCCAGTTCGGGCCGGTTGGCGACCGTACGGCGCAGCGCCTCGTCACGCCGCCACCGCGCGACCTTCCCGTGGTGCCCGGACAGGAGCACGGGGGGCACCTCGTGCCCCCGCCAGAGCGGCGGCTTGGTGAACACGGGGCCCTCGACCAGGTTCCGCATGGCGCCGGGCGCGAAGGAGTCGTCGGCGACCGAGCACGCGTTGCCGAGCACCCCGGGCAGCAGCCGGCCGATGGCCTCCACCATCACCAGCACCGCCACCTCGCCGCCGGCCAGCACGTAGTCGCCGATGCTGACCTCGTCCACGCGCAGCCGGGCCCGGTACTCGGTCATGACGCGCGAGTCGATGCCCTCGTAGCGGCCGCACGCGAACAGCAGCCACGGCTCCTCCGCCAGCTCCTGCGCCAGCTCCTGGGTGAACGGCCGGCCGCTCGGCGTCGGCACGATCAAGCGCGGCGCGCCGTCGCCCGTCACCTCGTCGATGGCCTCGCCCCACACCTCGGGCTTCATGACCATGCCGGGGCCGCCGCCGTACGGGGTGTCGTCGACCGTCCTGTGCACGTCGTGGGCCCACTCGCGAAGCTGGTGCACCCGCACGTCGAGGGTGCCGCGCTCGCGGGCCTTGCCGATGAGGGAGACGCCGAGCGGCGCGAAGTATTCAGGGAAGATCGAGATGATGTCGAGCCGCATCACAGCAGCCCCTCGGGCGGGTCGACGACGAGCCTGCCGCCGTCGAGGTCCACCTCGGGCACCAGTGCCTTGACGAACGGGACGAGCGCGTCGTCCTGCCCGTCACGCCGTACGACCAGCAGGTCCTGGCCGTGGTGGAGCACGTCGGTGACCTCGCCGACGGACTCGCCGGAGACGGTCACGACGGTGAGCCCGATGAGCTGGTGGTCGTGGAACTCGTCGGGGTCGTCGGAGGGCGTCACCTCGGCGGAGTCGATGACCAGCATGGTGCCGCGCAGCTCCTCGGCCGTCCCTCGGTCGCCCACGCCGGCGAACGCCAGCAGCAGCGTCCCCTTGTGCCAGCGCCGGCCCTCGACGACCAGCGGGCCCCGGTCGGCGGGGTCGGTGGTGATGGCCGTCCCGACGGCGAAGCGGATCTCGGGATCGTCGGTGCGCACCTCCACGGTCACGTCGCCGCGTACTCCGTGCGGGCGGCCGATCCGGCCGACGACCAACTGCACCTGAACTCCTAACGCAAGCGCCCCCATCGGCGTGAACCGATGAGGGCGCGGGACACCTGACGCTAACGGACGGCTTCGTGCAGGTCGAGCAGGTCGACCCGGACGTACTTCCCGTCGGCCAGGGCGTTCACGACGGTGCGCAGCGCCTTGGCGGTGCGCCCACCGCGTCCGATGACCTTTCCCAGGTCCTCGGGGTGCACCCGGACCTCCAGGACGCGCCCGCTGCGGATGCGGCGTGCGCGGACCCGGACATCGTCGGGATGTTCGACGATGCCCTTCACGAGGTGCTCGAGAGCCTCCTCGAGCACCTCAGGCCTCGCCCTCGGTCTTGGTCTCGGGCGCGGCCTCAGCCTTGGCTTCGGGCTTGGCCTCAGTCTTGGCCTCAGCGGCGGGAGCGGCCTCGGCCTCGTCCTTCTTCCTGGCCTTCCTCGGCGTGGTGGCGGCCGTGCCGGTGTCGCCACCGGACAGCGTCTCCTTGGCCGCGGCCTCGTAGAGGGCGTGACGGTCGGCGGCCGGCTCGGCGACCTTCAGCGGCGCAGGGGCGGGCTCGCCCTTGAACTTCTGCCAGTCACCGGTCAGCTTGAGCAGCTTGAGCACGGGCTCGGTCGGCTGTGCGCCGACCCCCAGCCAGTACGCGGCGCGCTCGGCGTTGACCTCGATGCGCGAAGGGTCTTCCTTCGGGTGGTACAGGCCGATCTCCTCGATCGCCCGGCCGTCACGCTTGGTGCGGCTGTCGGCGATGACGATACGGTACTGAGCGTTGCGGATCATGCCGAGCCGCTTGAGCTTGATCTTGACTGCCACGGGTGTGGTCTCTCCTGCATTCGGGCGTGGGTGAACGGCATCTCATCGAGTGGGGCACGATGGGAGTCCGCTCCAGGGACAAGCGTGGCCGGCGGGAGGTGAGAGGGCACCCACCTGGTCACGGTGTTCCAACATGTCATTGTGCCAGACGCGAGGGACTGCCCACGACCCGTGACGCGAGGTCTCCCCACGCGACTTAGCCCTAGATACGGACATATGCCGACACTTCCGCCTGGGATGCGCTTTCCGCCAAGGCGGCGGCCCCGGTACGGATGACGGTGGCCGCCGCGCCCCTCTACTTCTGGCCCGGCAGGTTCAGCTTGCTCGGGTCGAACCCCGGCGGCAGCTCGATCCCCGGCGGCAGCTTGCCGCCCAGGTTGCCCAGCAGCCCGCCCTTGGACGGCTGCGGCTCCGCGGGCGCGGACTCGGGCTTGCCGAGCGCGGCCTTGCGCGGGTCGCCACTGACCCGCCGCCCCTTCTTGCCCTTCTTCTGGGCCTTGGAGACCTTGCCGCGCCCCCCGGGCATGCCCGGGATGCCCATGCCGCCGGCCATGCGCTTCATCATCTTCTGGGCCTCGAAGAAGCGGACGACCAGGTTGCTGACGGCGGTGACGGTCACGCCGGAGCCGGCCGCGATGCGGGCGCGGCGCGAGCCGTTAATGATCTTCGGATCCTGGCGCTCGCCGGGCGTCATGGAGCGGATGATGGCTGCGATGCGGTCGAGGTCGCGGTCGTCGATGGAGTTGAGCTGGTCGCGCATCTGCCCCATGCCGGGCATCATGCCGAGCAGGTTCTTGATGGGGCCCATCTTCTGGACCATCATCATCTGCTCGAGGAAGTCCTCGAGCGTGAAGTTCTCGCCCGAGGTGAGCTTGCCGGCCATCTTGGCGGCCTGCTCCTCGTCGAACGTCTTCTGCGCCTGCTCGATCAGGGTGAGGATGTCACCCATGTCGAGGATGCGGGAGGCCATGCGGTCGGGGTGGAAGGCGTCGAAGTCCTCGAGCTTCTCACCTGTCGAGGCGAACATGATCGGCCGGCCGGTGATGTGCCTGACCGACAGGGCGGCGCCGCCGCGGGCGTCGCCGTCGAGCTTGGTGAGCACCACGCCGTCGAAGCCGACGCCGTCCATGAAGGCCTGGGCCGTGTTGACGGCGTCCTGGCCGATCATGGCGTCGACCACGAACAGCACCTCGTCGGGCGTGACCGCGTCGCGGATGTCGGCGGCCTGGCGCATCATCTCCTGGTCGATGCCGAGGCGGCCGGCGGTGTCGATGATGACGACGTCGTGCTGCTGGCGCTTGGCCTCGTCGATCGAGCGGCGGGAGACCTCGATCGGGTCGCCGACGCCGTTGCCGGGCTCCGGCGCGTAGACGGCGACCTGGGCGCGCTCGCCCATGACCTGGAGCTGCTGCACGGCGTTGGGGCGCTGGAGGTCGGCGGCCACGAGCAGCGGCGCGTGGCCCTGCTCGCGCAGCCACCTGGCGAGCTTGCCCGCCAGCGTGGTCTTTCCCGAGCCCTGCAGACCCGCCAGCATGATGACGGTCGGCGGTGTCTTGGCGTAGCGGAGCCTGCGCGTCTCGCCGCCGAGGATGGCGATCAGCTCGTCATTGACGATCTTGACGACCTGCTGGGCCGGGTTGAGCGCCTGGGACACCTCGGCGCCGCGGGCGCGCTCCTTGACCTGGGCGACGAACGCCTTGACCACCGGGAGCGCGACGTCGGCCTCAAGCAGGGCGATGCGGATCTCACGGGTGGTGGCGTCGATGTCGGCGTCGGACAGCCGACCCTTGGATCGGAGGGAGGAGAAGACCGATGTCAGCCGGTCGGAAAGCGTCTCGAACACGTGGTAGGCCAGTCCTCGAAGCGGATGTGGGTCTCATAGCCAGCCTATCCGCTCCGGCAGCCGTCTCAGCCGGGCCGGCGAAATCAACGTACGAACGACATCACGTACGAACGACGTCATGGCATGAAAAATCACCAGGAAGACCAGTGGGCGGGATCCCCAGCACCCGCCCTCCCGCGTACGCGGGTCAGCCGCCGCTCCAGCCGGGCACCGCCATCCGGACCGTGAGCGCGTGCTCGACCAGGTTGATCAGCGCGCTCTTGACGGAGTCCTTCGAGCGCGCGTCCAGCCGTACGAGCGGGATGTGCGGCGCCAGCGTCAGAGCGTCGCGCACCTCGTTGTCACTGTGCGGGTAGGACCCGTCCCAGCCGTTGACGCCCACCACGAACGGAAGCTGCGCCTCCTCGAAGTAGTCGATGGCGGGGAAGCTGTCGGCAAGACGCCGCGTGTCCACCAGCACCACCGCGCCGATGGCGCCCCGGACCAGGTCGTCCCACATGAACCAGAACCGATGCTGCCCGGGCGTGCCGAACAGGTAAAGGATCAGGTCACGGTCGAGCGAGACCCGGCCGAAGTCCATGGCCACGGTCGTGGTGGACTTCAGCGGCGTCATGCCGAGATCGTCGATGCCCGCCGAGGCGTCCGTCATGACGGCCTCGGTGGTCAGGGGCATGATCTCCGACACCGCGCCGACGAACGTCGTCTTGCCCACCCCGAAACCTCCGGCCACCACGATCTTCGTCGAGGTGAGGCCGGGGCTAGAGCCTGCGAAGTCCACTGAGCACCCTTTCGAGCAGGTTGACGTCTGGGCGTCCGGCATCCAGCTGCGGCTGGTGCACGCGTACCAGACCTTCGGCCGCCATGTCGGCGATCAGCACGCGCACCACGCCGAGCGGGATCCGCAGCAGGGCCGAGACCTCGGCCACCGACCGGACCTGCCGGCAGAGCTGGCTGATCGCCTGATACTCCGGCGTGATGTGGGAGAACTCCCGGTGCTCGGCCGTCGCCGACGAGACCAACGCCTCCATGGCGAGCTTGACCCGCGGCGCGGTGCGTCCTCCCGTCACGGCGTAAGGACGGACCGGCGACGCGGGATCGGAGCTCAGCTGCGGCTGAGGCTGGGGCTCCCAGCCGCCACTGTTCCACCTTGGGTCCGTCACCTACATCACCTGGTCTGGCTGGCGCGCAGCTCGGCGCGCACCGCCGGAGTCAGTACCTGACCGGCACGATCGACCATGAGCGTCATCTGGTACGCGACCAGCCCCATGTCGCAGTCGGGCGCGGCCAGCACGGCCAGGCACGAGCCGTCGCTGATCGACATGATCAGCATCAGCCCGCGCTGCATCTCGACGATGGTCTGGTTGACCGCGCCGCCCTCGAACACCCTGGCCGCGCCCTGCGTCAGGCTGACCAGCCCGGACGCGATGGCGGCCAGCTGATCGGCCCGATCGGCGGGGAAGCCCGACGATGCCGCCAGCGGCAGACCGTCGGAAGAGACCACGACCGCATGGGCGACGCCTGGAACGGTGCTGACGAAGTCGGTGATCAACCAGTCGACTCCGCGTGCCGCGTGACTCAGGTCGTTCATGCGCCCTCCTCCCTGCTATCGATGGGTCTCGGACCGCTGGGATGGGACCGGCCCTCGGTAATGTCCTCGCGTGCCGCGCGGAAGCCCTGCTGGAAGCTGGACAGGCGGCTGCGGACCCGGTCGGGCGAGACGGAGGGCATCGGGGCGACGCCCTTCGGCGCCGAGGCGGTGTCCGCGGAACCCGGCACGAGGTTGGCCTTGGGCACCCGCTTGGGCAGCCCGGCGGCCGTCGCGCCGTCACGTGATGGTTCGACCGCGGCCTCGGCGGCGCTCCAGCCGGCGTCGGCCTTGGCCGACCCCCAGCTCGCGCCCTCTCCGCTGTGCTCGAACCAGGCCGACTCCACCGAGGCGAAGATCGGCAGGTACTCGTCGCCCGCCGAGGACGGGTTGACCACCGGGATGGGGCCGGTGGCGGCCGACTCCGTCTCCGGGAAGTCGTAGCGGGGCCTCGGCGGCGGACTGGAGTCCATCCGGTCGCCGAAGCTCCAGTTCGACTGCGACTGGTCGCCGGTGGGCCGCTTGGGCAGGCCGTTGTCGGCCCCCCAGCCGGGGCCGCCGCCGAGGCCGCCGCCGCCGAGCCCGCCACCGCCGCCGCCCGTGTTCGGGTTGCGGGAGGGCACCCACACGTCGGAGGTGTCGTAGCCGCCGCTGCTCGCGCGCGGGTCGGACGGCCAGCCGTTGACGTCGGACGGCCACTGCGGCATGCCGCCCCAGGCGCCCGCGGGCTCCGGGTTGGACGGGTACGACGGGTGGTTCGGGCCCATCTGGTAACCCGAGCCGTTCTGCTGCCACTGCGGAGGAGCGGGCGGCGCGGCGGGGGCCGGAGCCGCGTAGGTCTCCTCGCGCACGGGCATGGCGCCCTGCGTGTTGCCGGCCGCGTACGCCGGGGACTGGCTGCCGAGCAGGCTCTCGGGCACCAGGACCATGGCGGTCAGGCCGCCGGAGCCGTGCGGGCGCAGCTGTACGCGGATGCCGTGGCGGTGCGCCAGGCGGGCGACCACGAACAGGCCCATGCGGCGCGACACCGACACGTCCACGATGGGCGCGTCGGTGAGGCGGTCGTTGGCCTGGGCCAGCTCGTCCTGGGTCATGCCGATGCCGGAGTCGGTGATGGACAGCATGACGCCGCCGCCGTCGATCCGGCTGCCGGACACGGTGACCCTGGTCTCGCGGGGCGAGAACGACAGGGCGTTCTCCACCAGCTCGGCGAGCAGGTGGATGACGTCGTTGACGGCCTGGCCGGCGACGGAGACGCCGTCGGGGACCTGGAGGACGACGCGCTCGTAGTTCTCGACCTCCGAGAGGGAGGCGCGGGCGACGTCGACCAGCTTGACCGGCTGGCTCCAGCGCCGCGGCGGGTCCTGCCCGGCCAGGACCAGCAGGTTCTCGCTGTTACGGCGCATACGGG
>NZ_JAHKRL010000169.1 GCF_019396405.1 Nonomuraea rhizosphaerae
GGCCGACCTCGACCTCGTCGAGGTCGCGGCCACGGCTCGACCGCCCGTGTGCAAGCTCATGGACTACGGCAAATTCAAGTACGAGTCCGCGATGAAGGCGCGCGAGGCGCGCAAGAATCAAGCGCACACGATCATCAAGGAGATCAAACTCCGGCCGAAGATCGACCCGCACGACTACGAGACCAAGAAGGGTCACGTGGTGCGGTTCCTCAAGGCGGGGGACAAGGTCAAAGTCACGATCATGTTCCGCGGTCGCGAGCAGTCCCGTCCGGAGCTCGGGTTCCGGTTGCTGCAGCGGCTGGCGGACGACGTCCAGGAGCTCGGCTTCGTCGAGTCCCACGCCAAGCAGGACGGCCGTAACATGATCATGGTGATCGGTCCGCACAAGAAGAAGGCCGAGGCCAAGGCCGAAAAGGCCGCAGCCAAGGCCCAGCGCGGCAGCGAGGAGCCTTCCGTACCGGAGTCTTCCGTACAGGAAGCGTGACCCGCGGTTGGGGTTAGCCTTGACGGCGCACCCCCGAACAGCAGCCGCCAGCCAGAACTGAGACGCCGCGACCGGGTCGGCCAGCACCGGCCCGGCCACCGGCACGGACGAATTGAGGAGAGACGGCGAATGCCGAAGATGAAGACGCACAGCGGTGCGAAGAAGCGGTTCCGGGTCACCGGCACCGGCAAGATCAAGCGTCGCCGTGCCAACCGCGCGCACTACAACGAGTGGAAGTCGTCCACGCTGACGCGCCGTCTCAAGAACGAAGTCGTCCTTTCCGACGCCGATTCCAAGAAGATCAAGAAGCTGCTCGCCAAGTAGCGCGACCCCCGGGGAGATAGAACATGGCACGCGTGAAGCGGGCGCTCAACGCCAAGAAGAAGCGCAAGGTCGTCCTCGAGCGGGCTTCCGGTTACCGTGGCCAGCGGTCACGTCTGTACCGCAAGGCCAAGGAGCAGATGCTCCACTCGATGACGTACGCCTACCGGGACCGCAAGGACCGTAAGGGCGCGTTCCGCCGTCTCTGGATCCAGCGGATCAACGCCGCTGCCCGCCAGAACGGCATGACGTACAACCGCCTGATCCAGGGTCTGCGCCTGGCCGGCATCGAGGTCGACCGCAAGATCCTCGCCGACCTCGCGGTGAACGACAGCCAGACCTTCGCCACGCTCGTCGAGGCCGCCAAGAAGGCGCTGCCGGCGAACGTGAACGCCCCGGCCGCGAGCTGAGGCGACGCTAGGCTCGTTTTCCGCACGCCACCGCGATCGGCCCGCCGTTCCTCGCCACCGCCGTACTCCGGCGGAGGCGACCTGGGGGAGGGCCACGGCAGAGCACGTGCGGAAGACGAGGCCAGGAGGAGGGCCCACCCGAAGGTGGGCCCTTTGTTTTGCGCGGGTTGCCTCGTGCGGGTTGCCTTGTGCGGGGTCGCTTCGTGCGGGAGCAGGAGAGAGCATGGCCGGGTCCGAGCTGACCAACGTCAAGTCACCGCGCGTGAAGGCCGCCAGGAGGCTCGCCAAGCGCGCCTTCAGGGAGCAGGACCGCAAGTTCCTGGCCGAGGGCCCGCAGGCCGTCCGCGAGGCGCTCAGGCTCGACGGGGTGACGCTGGAGCTGTTCGCCACGGCCGAGGCCGAGCTGCGGCACCCCGAGCTGGTCACCCAGGCGGCGCTCCAAGGCGTCCCGGTGCACCGGGCAAGCGGCGAGGTCATGGCCGAGCTGTCCGGCACCGTCACCCCGCAGGGGCTGCTGGCCGTCTGCGGGCTGGTGCACGTCCCGCTGGAGCAGGCCCTGTCCGGCGACCCGCGCCTGGTCGCTGTGCTCGCGCACGTGCGCGACCCCGGCAACGCCGGCACCGTCATGCGGGCCGCCGACGCCGCCGGCGCCGACGCGGTGGTGCTCACCGACGCCTCCGTCGACCCGTACAACGGCAAGTGCGTACGCGCCAGCGCGGGCAGCCTGTTCCACCTGCCCGTCGCCATCGGTACACCGGTGGCCGGAGCCGTGCGTCAACTCAGGGAGCGCGGACTGCGCGTGCTGGCGGCCGACGGTACGGGCAAGCACACGCTCGACGACGTCGACCTGTCGGGCCCAACCGCCTGGATCTTCGGAAACGAGGCATGGGGCCTGCCCGAGGAGGTTCTCGCCGAAGCGGACGATGTGGTCAGAGTGCCCATCTATGGACAGGCCGAGAGTCTCAACCTGGCCACCGCGGCCGCGGTGTGCCTTTACAGCTCGGCAAGGGCCCAGCGAGTCCCCTAGCCGGCTGGAAACCCGCTATTGTCGGCCTTGTAGGCGGAGGAGGCGAGGTCGTGCACGGCGCAGACACCGATGGGCGAGTGGTGGCGTCCGCGTGCACGATAGCCATCGACGACCTGCCCGACGGCCTCATCGTGACCGACAGGTTCGGGCGCGTGCTGGCCGTCAACCGGGCCGCCGCCCGGCTCACCGGCGTGAGCCTGGAACGCGCGGTCGGCAAGGACATGAACGAGGTCTTCCCCTTCCGCGACCACGACGGCCGCGAGTGGTGGAAGGCCCTCGACCCCGAGGGCGGGCTGCGCACCCGCAGCAGGGTGCCCGAGCGCCCGCTGCACATGCCCGGCGGCCAGGAGCTCTACGTGGCCGCCAGGTTCACCCGCGAGCCCGAGCGCTGCGGCGACGTCGAGCGGGTGACGATCACCCTGCGCGACGGCGGCGCCCGCGCCCGGCTGGAGCGCAGCCGCGCCGACCTGGTCTCCACGGTCGCCCACGAGCTGCGCTCGCCGCTGACCAGCGTCAAGGGCTTCACCGCGACCCTGCTGGCCAAGTGGACCCGCTTCACCGACGAGCAGAAGCGCGTCATGCTGGAGACCGTCAACAACGACGCCGACCGCGTGACCAGGCTCATCACCGAGCTGCTCGACGTCTCACGGATCGAGTCCGGGCGCCTTGAGCTGCACCGCCAGGTCGTCGACGTGCCCGCCAGGACCCGCCGCATCATGGCCGGCCGCGTCGCGGCGGGCGAGGCCGAGGACCGCTTCCGGCTCGTCGTCGGCGACGACCTGCCCGAGATGTGGCTCGACCAGGACAAGATCGACCAGATCCTCGGCAACCTGATGGAAAACGCGGTGCGCCACGGGCGTGGCACCGTCACAATCGACATCGAGTCCGTCGGATGGGGGATCGCCGTGTCGGTGCGCGACCAGGGTGAGGGCATCGAGCCCGAGCTGGCTCCGCGCGTCTTCCGGCAGTTCTGGCGGGGCAACAGCCGCAGGCGCGGCGGCACCGGGCTCGGGCTGTTCATCGTGAAGGGCCTGGTCGAGGCGCACGGCGGCACGATCACCGTGCAGCGCGCGCCCGAGGGCGGGGCGGAGTTCCGATTTACCGTGCCCACCGGGACGCCAGACTTCGCGTAAGAGCACCGGTGGGCTGCTCCACTAGACTCTGTCACGCTCAAGCCCTGATTACGGAGCCCACTCTTGTCTGACTACGACCCCGTCGAGGTCACACCGTTGCACGCCGACGAGGTGTCCCGCATGGAGGCCGACGCCCTGGAGGCGATCAAGGCGGCCGCCGACCTCGACGCACTCAAGCAGGCGCGGCTGGCGCACGCGGGCGACCGCTCGCCCATCGCGCTGGCCAACCGCGAGATCGGCGCCCTGCCGCCGGCCGCCCCCCCCGCGGGCGGGGAGCGGG
>NZ_JAHKRL010000170.1 GCF_019396405.1 Nonomuraea rhizosphaerae
TCCAGCGCACTCGCCGGCGCCGGCGGCGGCGAGCTGTCGAGCGGCATGAACATCTCGAACCGTGCCACGGTGACGCGGGCCGCGGACAGGTTGCGCGACCTGCCGAACACGACGGGAAAGTAGTCGTCGCCGTAGGTGCCCCAGGCCAGCCAGGCCGAGCCCAGGTCGAGCTGCTCCGGGGTGGCGTCGGGGTCGAGCCCCGCCGCGCACAGCGGCAGGTCGTAGTCGGCGAGCTTGTCCTCGTCCCAGACGGCGGAGCCGGCCACACCCGGCTGAGCCTCCAGGATGCCCATCGCGTGCGCCCACGTGATCACGTTCCGGCGGGCGGCGGCCAGGTGGGGCGAGAGCCTGACCTTGAAGGGCATGTATACGTCCGGGATCCGGGACGGCCCCACCGGCGTGTACGGCGTGTGGGTGAAGGTACGGATCCGCTTGGCCCCGAGCAGGTTCACCAGCGACGTCATGCCCAGCGGCCGGTCGCCGCCGGCCTTCTCGTTCATGTACCTGCTGGAGCGCAGGTGCCAGGCGTGCCCGCCCGACTGCCAGTCCTGCAGCCCCTTGACGTAGGCGAGCACGCCCGCGCACGACAGCGGATCGAGCCCGCGCTCGACGAACAGCGGCCCCAGCTCGATGAACACCGTGTGCTCGAACTGCTGCAACCGCGAGGTCAGCAGGTCGTTGACCGAGTCGGCCGCCTCCTGCGTCGTGCACCCCAGGAACGTCTCCAGCACCAGGACGCCGTTGCTCAGCTCGCCCTCGTCCTGGGTCTCGCGCTGGTAGGAGAACAGGTCGTTGCGCAGGTGCACCGCGTCGGAGAACGTGTCGCACAGCACCCGCATCGGTCGCGACCCGGCGATCGAGGCCGGCACCTCGGCCCCCACCGCGTGCTCGACCAGCCCGGCCCCCCACGGCGCCCCGCCGACCTTGCGCCGCATCTCGATGTACTCGACCGGGTTGGGCACCCGGCCCGCGTTGATGTTGGAAAGCTCCCAGAGCGACTCGTTCAGCAGGTTGCGGGTGCTCTCCGCGAAACGCTCCCGCCAGGCCAGTGACCTGGCCGGCACGGTGCGCGCCCACAGGTCGGCCAGCCCCGCCTCCACCGGGTTCACCGGCTCGGGAGTGCCGCACGACAGGTCCATGGGCATGAACGCGGGCAGCCGGTCCAGGTACTCCTTGCCGCTCCCGCGGTCATGGGTGCGCTTGAACAGCGTCAGGAACTGGTCGTCGAAGAAGAACACCCACACGTACCAGTCCGTGATCAGCGACAGCTCGTCGGCGTCGCAGTCGGGATGCGTGTACGCGCACAGCAGGGCGTAGTCGTGGGCGTCGAGGTCGGCCTGCTCCCACACCCCCGACCCCTCCAGCATCCCCATGCCACGGGCCCACTCCCTGGAGTGGGCCCGCGCCTCCTCCAGATGCGGGTTGAGCCGGGCGGGGTACGGCACGTAGAAGTCGGGCAGTTCGAACGGCTGCGCCATGGATCAGTGAGCCCCTTCCTCGTGGGCGCGAGGCATCAGCCCGCCACCTCGACGTTCTCCAGCATGCCGAGCGCGTTGGGCACCAGGACGGCCGCCGAGTAGTAGGCGCTGATCAGGTAGCTCATGATCCCCTTCTCGTCGATGCCGGTCAGGCGCACGTTGAGGCCCGGCTCGTACTCGTCCGGGATGCCGGTCTGGTACAGCCCGACGACCCCCGAGTCCTCCTCGCCCACCCGGAACGCCAGGATCGAGGTGGTGCCGTGCCGGCTGATCGGGAGCTTGTCGCACGGCAGGATCGGCACGCCGCGCCAGGCCGTCAGCCGGACCCCGTCGATCTCCACGACGTCCGGGTAGACGCCGAACGCGGTGCACTGCCTGCCGATCGCCGCGATGGCGCGCGGATGGGCCAGGTAATAACGGGTCTTCTTCCTGCGGCACAGAAGCTCGTCGAGGTCGTACGGGGTGGGCGGCCCCTCGCGGGTGGAGATCCGCTGCGTCGGATGGACGTTGTGCAGCAGCCCGAAGTCCCGGTTGACGAGCAGCTCCCGCTCCTGCGTCTCCCGCAGGGCCTGGACGGCGAGCCGGATCTGCTGGGCGGTCTGGTCCATCGGCTCGCTGTAGAGGTCGGCCACCCTGGTGTGCACCCTGACCCGGGTCTGGGAGACGCTCAGCTCGTACTCGCGCGGGCTCAGCTCGTAGTCCACGAACGTGCCGGGCAGCGGCTGCTCCCCGGTGTGGCCGGCGGCCATGGCGATCGCGGCCTCGCCGTGCTTGTTCTGCGGTTTGGACAGCTGGTCCAGGTTGGCGTAGACCCGCTCCCACATCGACGGGTCGCTGTCCATCAGCGCGCGGAACCCCAGCCACGGAAGGATCAGCACCGTGCAGGTGGTGCCGGCCCTCAGCGTGTACGGCCACCGGTCCTCCGCGCCGGGCAGGCCGTTGACGGTGTGGTCGCCGTCGGTCAGCGTGTCCTGGACGACGTCGGTGCCGTACGCGCCGGTCTGTACCTTCTGCACCCTGCCGTGGCCGATGAGCACGAGGTCGTCCGCCGGCTGGCCCTCCTCCACGATCGTCTCGCCCGCCGCGTACTCGCGCTGCTCGAACAGGCCCGCCAAGGTCGTGAGCAGGTCGTGGTCCTCGCACCCGCGCAGCAGCGGCAGCTCGGTGAGCGTGGGAGCGACGACCCGCATCGCCGCCCCGACGCTGGTGAAGCTGACCTTGCCGGCACCGACCTGGTAGGTGAGCCGGCGGTTCACCCGGTAGGTGCCGGCGCCGACATGTACCCACGGGAGCGCCCGCAGCAGCCAGCGTGAGGTGATCTCCTGCATCTGCGGGGCGGTCTTGGTCGTGGTGGCGAGCGTGCGCGCCGCCTCCGTGCCGAGACTCTGCCTCTGGTCCCGCTGGTCCATCTCCGTCAACCGAAACACCACCAATCAATAACGCCGGGTGAACCGGTCCGCCGTCAGTTACCGAGCTCGACGTCTTCCAGCACCGCGAGGGCGTCGGGGACGAGGACGGCGGCGGAGTAGTAGGCGCTGACCAGGTAGGAGATGATGGCCTTCTCGTTGACGTTCATGAAACGGACCGACAGGCTCGGCTGGTACTCGTCGGGGATGCCGGTCTGGTGCAGGCCGATCACGCCCTGGTTCTCCTGGCCGGTGCGCATCAGCATGACCGACGTGGTGTGCGTGCCGGAGATCGGGATCTTGTTGCACGGGAAGATCGGCACCCCGCGCCAGGCCGGGATCCGGTGCCCGTTGACCTCGCTGGCCTGCGGGTAGATGCCGCGCTTGCTGCACTCCCTGCCGAAGGCGGCGATGGCGCGCGGGTGTGCCAGGAAGAAGGAGGGCTCCTTCCAGACTGTGGCCAGCAGGTCGTCGAGGTCGTCGGGGGTGGGGGCGCCGTCGCGGGTGCGGATGCGCTGGCTGAAGTCGGCGTTGTGCAGCAGCCCGAACTCGCGGTTGTTGACCAGCTCGTGCTCCTGCCGCTCGCGCAGCGCCTCGACGGTCAGCCTGAGCTGCTGGTCGAGCTGGCTCATCGGCTGGTTGTACAGGTCGGTGACCCTGCTGTGCACCCGCAGGATCGTCTGGGCGACGCTCAGCTCGTACTCGCGGGGGCTCAGCTCGTAGTCCACGAACGTGCCGGGGAGCACCTGCTCGCCCATGTGGCCCGAGGACATGTCGATGGCGGCCTCGCCGTAGTCGTTCTGGGCCGCGTCCCTGTCGGCCCGGCGGCCCTCCAGGAAGTCGCGCAGCTCGGGCGACTGCTCGATGACCGACTCCAGGTCCTGCTGCGAGAGCGTGAGCAGGGTGCAGGCGGTCTTGGCCCGCGCGGTGTAGTCCCACACGTCCGGGTCGTCCAGCAGGTCCTCGCCGAAGTGGTCGCCGTCGGCCAGCACGCCCAGGTTCTGGTCGCCGTCGTAGGAGCCCTGCTTGGTCCGGGTGACCCGGCCGTGGGCGATGAGGATGAGCTGGTCGATCGGGGTGCCCTCGCGGACGATCTCCTCGCCGGGCTCGCACTCGCGCTGGCTGAAGCGCTCGGCGAGCGCGCCGAGCACCTCACTGTCGTCGAAGCCGGACAGCAGCCGCATCTCGGTCAGCTCGGCCGGGATGACGCGCACCTGCGAGCCCTCGGTGGTGAAGGTGATGCGGCCGTCGCCCAGCGTGTACGTCAGGCGGCGGTTGACCCGGAAGACGCCGCCGGAGCACTGCACCCAGGGCAGCAGCTTGAGCAGCCACCGTGAGGTGATCTCCTGCATCTGCGGCGGCGTCTTGGTCGTGGTCGCCAGGTTCTTCGCCGCATCGGTGCTGAGGCTGAGCTGGCCTCCATTGGGCGCGGTTGATTCGGTCGATTCGGTCATGAGGCACCACCAATCTTCATCGGATGACTAGCCGGAGTGCCGAGCGGATCGGAGCTCGGGCGGGAGGGAGAACGTGAGGGTCTCCTCGGTCAGCGTGACCGGCTCGACGTCGGCGAAGCCGCGCGCGAGCAGCCAGTCGAGCAGCTCGGAGACCAGTACTTCGGGGACGGAGGCGCCCGACGTCACGCCGACGGTCTCGACGCCGTCGAGCCAGCGCTCGTCGGCGTCGCCGGCCCTGTCGACGAGGTGGGCGGCGCCCGCGCCCGCGCTCAGCGCCACCTCGACGAGGCGGCGCGAGTTGGAGGAGTTGGCCGAGCCGACGACGATGACCAGCTCGCACTCGGCGGCGATCCTGGTGATCGCCTCCTGGCGGTTCTGGCTGGCGTAGCAGATGTCGTCGCTCGGCGGGTCGGCCAGCTGCGGGAACCGCTCGCGCAGCCGGGCGACCGCGGTCATCGTCTCGTCGACCGAGAGCGTGGTCTGCGACAGCCAGCTCATCCTGGCCGAGCCGCCGGTCCGCAGCTCCTCGGTGCGGGCCGGGTCCACCACGTGGATGCGGTCGGGGGCCTCGCCCAGCGTGCCCTCGACCTCCTCGTGGTCGGCGTGCCCGATGAGCACGATCTCGTGGCCCTCGCCGGCCAGCCGCACGGCCTCCTTGTGCACCTTGGTGACCAGCGGGCAGGTCGCGTCGACCGTACGCATGTCGCGGCGGGCCGCCTCGCCCTTGACGGCGGGCGCGACGCCGTGCGCCGAGAACACGACCAGGGCGCCGTCGGGCACCTCGTCGAGCTCGTCGACGAAGATCGCGCCGCGCCGGGTGAGGTCGTCGACCACGTGGGTGTTGTGGACGATCTGTTTGCGCACGTAGACGGGCGGCCCGTGCCGTCTCAGCACCTCCTGGACCGCCTCGATGGCACGTTCCACCCCCGCGCAGTAGCCGCGCGGGGCCGCCAGAAGCACTCGTCCCATGACCTTTTCCTCCTACCGGTCCCGGTGCGCGAGCTGGTCGGCCAGCAGGGTCAGCGCCACGCGCGCCTCGGGAGTGACGGGCGCTCCGTCGAGCGCCTCGGCGGCGTCGCGGACCCGATCGTCGATCATGTTCTCGACCTGGGTCAGGGCGCCGGAATCTCGGATGATCGCGCGCACCTCGTCGGCCTGCTCCTCCGCCAGGTCCTGGTTGCCGTGCCAGGCGCGCAGGTACGCGAGCTGCGCGGGCGTGGCCCGCCGCACGGCGTGCGCGAACAGGACGGTGTGCTTGCCCTCGCGCAGGTCGTCGAGCGACGACTTGCCGGTGTCGGCCGACGCGCCGAACATGCCGAGCACGTCGTCGCGGAGCTGGAAGGCCTCGCCGATCGGCACGCCGAACGCCGAGTAGCGCTCCAGCAGCGCCTCGTCGGCCCCGGCCAGCGCGCCGCCGATCTGCAGCGGGCGCTCCACGGTGTACTTGGCCGTCTTGTAGCGGATCACGGTCAGCGCCTGCGCGACGGTCGCGCCGGCGCGGAGCTGGCCGAGGATGTCCAGGTACTGGCCGCTGATGACCTCGGTGCGCATGGCGTCGAACAGGTGGTGCGCGGCGCGCAGCCGGACCGGCTCGACCCCGCACGACGACAGCAGCGCGTCCGACCAGGCCAGGCTGAGAGCCCCGAGCAGGATCCCGCCTGACTGGCCGAACGCCTCCGCGCCGGGCCCCTCGTGCAGGCGCGCCAGGCTCCGGTGGACGGTCGAGTGCCCCCTGCGCAGCTCGCTGCCGTCCATGATGTCGTCGTGGATGAGCAGGCCGCAGTGGCACAGCTCCAGGGCCGCCGCCGCGGTGATGATCTCGTCGCAGTCGTCGCCGCCCGCCCCGCGCCAGCCCCAGTAGCACAGCTGCGGGCGTACGCGCTTGCCGCCGCCGAGGATGAAGCCCGACAGCAGCTCGTAGGCCGCCACCACGTCGGGGTCGGAGATCGGGGCGCGCCACTCGTCGAGACAGCCCTTGAGGCGGTCGTCGACACGGGGTCCCACGAGGTCTTGCCGTACGCCGACCGTCATCCTGCAAGGCTCCTTCTGTAAAGCGTTCACTACCAATAGTTATCCTTTGAACACGGAGGGTGTAAAGTCTTTCCGTAGCAAACCCTTTACCGCATGTAGCGGAATCACTCCGTGGGGATGCCATGACTCCACTTCTGTCCCATGTCTCCCAACCCCATGACCTGTGTGATCTGTCCGCCGCCGAGCTGCGGGTCCTGGCCGGCGAGATCCGCGAGTTCCTCGTCCAGAAGGTGACCGCGCGGGGCGGTCACTTAGGGTCCAATCTCGGCATCGTCGAGCTGACGATCGCGCTGCACCGGGTCTTCGAGTCGCCGCGCGACGCGATCGTCTTCGACACCGGCCACCAGGCGTACGTGCACAAGATCCTCACCGGGCGCCGCGCCGAGTTCGACGAGCTGCGCCGGCGCGGCGGGCTCAGCGGCTACCCGGCCCGCCACGAGTCCGTCCACGACCACGTCGACAGCTCTCACGCCTCCACCGCCCTGTCCTACGCCGACGGCCTGGCCAAGGCGCGCGAGCTGCGCGGCGACCACGAGTCCGCGGTGGTGGCCGTCGTCGGCGACGGCGCGCTCACCGGCGGGGTGGCCTGGGAGGCCCTCAACAACCTGGCGGCGGACCCGCGACGGCCGGTCGTCGTGGTGCTCAACGACAACGGCCGCTCCTACGCCCCGACGGTCGGCGGCTGCGCGCGGCACCTGCGGCAGCTCGCCACCGCGTCCCACCCCGGCAGGGGAAACCTGTTCGAGAGCCTGGGCCTGCGCTATGTCGGCCCGGTCGACGGTCATGACGTCGCGGCGGTCGAGGCCGCCCTGACCACCGCACGCGAAATGGGGGAGCCCGTCGTGGTCCACTGCCTCACCCGTAAGGGCCAGGGTTACCGGCCCGCGCTCGGCGACCTCGACGAGCACCTGCACGCCATCCCCGTCAGCGACCCGGTGACCGGGCGTCCGCTGTCGTCCGGCGTGACCTGGACGCGCGCCTTCTCCGACCAGCTGTGCGCGCTGGGCGAGCGCCGTCCCGACCTGGTCGCGATCACCGCCGCCATGCCGGGGCCGACGGGGCTGGCGGCGTTCGGCAGGCGCTTCCCGGGCCGGATGTTCGACGTCGGCATCGCCGAGCAGCAGGCGCTCGCCTCGGCGGCGGGCATGGCGATGGCCGGGCTGCACCCGGTCGTCGCCGTCTACGCCACCTTCCTCAACCGCGCCGTCGACCAGGTGCTGATGGACGTCGCGCTGCACCGGCTGCCTGTCACGCTGGTCCTGGACCGGGCCGGGATCACCGGGCCCGACGGGGCCAGCCACCACGGCATGTGGGACCTGCCGCTGCTCTCGATCGTGCCCGGCATGCGGGTCGCCGCGCCGCGTGACGCCGTACGGCTGTGCGAGCTGCTGGAGGAGGCCTGCGACCACCGCGGCCCGACGGCGCTGCGCTTCCCCAAGGCCCAGGTCGGCGCGGAGCTGCCGGCGGTGGGCGCCTTCGGTGAGATGGACGTCCTGTCGTCGAGCGGCCGTGACGTGCTGATCGTGGCGGTGGGCGCGACGGCCGGGGCGTGCCTGGACGCCGCGGCGCTGCTCACCGGCGACGGGCTCGGCGTGACCGTGGTGGACCCGCGCTGGGTGATCCCGGTCGGCGACGACCTGGCCGAGGCGGCCCGCGGCAGCGCGCTGGTGATCACCGTGGAGGACGGCGTCGCCGTCTCCGGGGTCGGGTCCCTGATCAGACAGGCGTGCCCACCAGGACAGCACGTACTCAACCTCGGGCTGCCGTGCGACTTCATCCCGCACGGCGGCCGCTCCGAACTGCTGGCCGAGGCGGGCCTGACCGGCCTGGGCATCGCGTCAGCGGCACGAAGGGAACTTGACAGATGGCCACTGTGAACCTCGGCATCCCGGCCCTCCCGCACCGCGTCACGCGGGCGAGGCGCGTCTCCCGCCGCCTGATGGTGGGCCCGGTGCCCGTCGGCGGTGACGCGCCCGTCTCCGTGCAGTCGATGACCACGACCGTCACCGCCGACGTCAACGCCACGCTCCAGCAGATCGCCGAGCTGACCGCCGCCGGGTGCCAGATCGTCCGGGTGGCCGTGCCGTCCCAGGACGACGCCGACGCGCTGCCGGTCATCGCCCGCAAGTCGCAGATTCCTGTCATCGCCGACATCCACTTCCAGCCCAAGTACGTCTTCGCCGCGATCGAGGCTGGCTGCGCGGCGGTGCGCGTCAATCCCGGCAACATCAGGAAGTTCGACGACAAGGTGGGCGAGATCGCGCGGGCGGCGGCCGACCACGGCGTGCCGATCCGGATCGGCGTCAACGCCGGCTCGCTCGACCCCCGGCTGCTGGAGAAGTACGGCAAGGCCACGCCGGAGGCGCTGGTGGAGTCGGCGCTGTGGGAGTGCTCGCTGTTCGAGGAGCACGGTTTCGGCGACATCAAGATCTCGGTCAAGCACCATGACCCGCAGGTGATGATCGCCGCCTACCGGCTGCTGGCCGCCTCCTGCGACTACCCGCTGCACCTCGGCGTGACCGAGGCGGGGCCGCTCATGCAGGGGACGATCAAGTCGGCGGTGGCCTTCGGGGTGCTGCTGGAGGAGGGCATCGGCGACACGATCAGGGTCTCGCTGTCGGCCCCTCCGGTGGAGGAGGTCAAGGTCGGCATCGGCGTGCTGGAGTCGCTCGGGCTGCGTGAGCGGCGGCTGGAGATCGTCTCGTGCCCGTCGTGCGGGCGGGCCCAGGTGGACGTCTACACGCTGGCCGATCGGGTCGGCGCCGCGCTCGACGGCTTCCCGTACCCGCTGCGGGTGGCCGTCATGGGCTGCGTCGTCAACGGTCCCGGCGAGGCACGTGAGGCCGACCTGGGCGTGGCCTCCGGCAACGGCAAGGGGCAGATCTTCGTCAAGGGCCAGGTGATCAAGACCGTGCCCGAGTCGCAGATCGTGGAGACCCTGGTCGAGGAGGCAATGAAGCTCGCCGAGCTCGACTAGCGCCCGTAGATCTCCGCCACCAGCTCACGCACGCCCGCCGGCACGTCCTTGCCGGTCGGGGCATGCTCGGGGTCGAGCAGCCACTGCAGCATCGTCCCCGAGAACAGGGCGAGCTGCGCCGACCCGATCCGCAGGTCCCTCTCGCTGCCGATCTCCCCCTCCGGCACCCCCAGCACCAGGGCCGCGAACCCGCGGCGGCCGTCCCTGTTGCCGGCGGCCAGCCGCTCGCGCAGCTCGGGCGCGTGCTCCGCCTGCAGCAGCGCCTCGATGCTGGACAGCCACAGCGCCCGGTGCGTGGTGAACGACTCGACGATCCCGCCCCATGTCGCCTCGAACCGTTCGGCCGGGGTCGCGTCGGGTGAGATGTGGGCCGACAGCACCTCCTCCATCCGGTCGCCCCACTCCTCTATGGACTGGATGAGCGCGGCGTTGAGCAGCGCCTCCCGTGACCCGAAGTGGTAGCCGATGGCGGCCATGCTCACCCCGCCGGAGGCGGCGGAGATGTCGCGCACGGTGGTGCGGCCCCAGCCCTTCTCCGCCAGGCACTTGCGCGCCCCGGCCAGCAGGTCCTCCCGGTTTCCCATGCGTGGATGCTACCGCAGACTGGCGCGTGCGCCTCAGGCGTACGCCTAAGACATTCGTATTGCGCATATGCGCAAAACAGGGTTACGGTGCGGGCGACGAAAGGAGGGCGACCATGTCGAACCACGACGACGGCTGGGGCTAGCCGTTTGACGTGGGCTGATCGGGTAGGCGGCCTCTGAGGAGGTCGTGAGATGCGAGCTGTGGTGATCAACTGCACGTTGAAGCCCGGGCCCGAGCAGTCCAACACCGAGGCCCTGGCCGAGGTCGTGGCCGCGGAGTTGCGCGAGCGCAAGGTCGAGGTCGACACGGTCAGGGCCGTCGACCTGGACATACGGCCCGGAGTGCAGACCGATATGGGGCCCGGGGACGGGTGGCCGCGCGTGCACGACACGCTGCTGCGGGCCGAGATCCTGATCATGGCGACGCCCACCTGGGTCGGGCACCCGTCGTCGGTCGCCCAGCGGGTGCTGGAGCGCATGGACGCGATGATCTCCGAGACCGACGACGCCGGCCGTCCCGTGGCCTACGACCGGGTGGCCGGCGTGGTCGTGACCGGCAACGAGGACGGCGCGCACCACGTGACCAGCGAGATCACCGGGGCGCTGGGCGACATCGGGTACACGATTCCCGGCCAGGCGTGGACCTACTGGCACCTCGGGCCGGGGCCGGGGCCCGACTACCTCGACACCGACCAGGGACGCGAGTGGTCGCACAAGACCGGGCGGGCCATGGCGGCCAACCTGTTCGCCGTCGCCGAGGCGCTCGCCGCACGCCCCATGACCGCCCCGCCCGAGTAGGACCGTCAGATCGAGGAGGCGCCATGAAGGCTGTTACCTGGCACGGCAAGCGCGACGTGCGGGTCGAGGAGGTGCCCGACCCGGTCGTCAAGGAGCCGACGGACGCCGTCATCAAGGTCACCACCACCGGGATCTGCGGCTCGGACCTGCACCTGTACGAGGTCCTCGGCCCGTTCATGGGCGAGGGGGACATCCTCGGGCACGAGCCCATGGGCATCGTCGAGGAGGTCGGCGCCGAGGTCACGAACCTGCGGCCGGGTGACCGCGTCGTGGTGCCGTTCAACATCTCATGCGGGCACTGTCACATGTGCGGGCTGGAGCTGTACGCGCAGTGCGAGACCACCCAGGTGCGCGAGCAGGGCATGGGGGCGGCGCTGTTCGGCTACACCAAGCTGTACGGGCAGGTGCCCGGCGGGCAGGCCGAGTACCTGAGGGTGCCGCAGGCCCAGTTCGGCCCGATCAAGGTGCCGGAGGGTCCGCCGGACGAGCGGTTCGTCTACCTGTCGGACGTGGTGCCCACCTCCTGGCAGGCCGTCGAGTGGGCGCACGTGCCCGACGGCGGCAGCGTCACCGTCTTCGGCCTCGGGCCCATCGGCCAGATGTGCGTCCGCATCGCCCGTCACCGGGGCTACCGGGTGATCGGCGTGGACGGCGTACCCGAACGCCTGGAGATGGCCCGGCGGCACGGCGCCGAGGTCATCGACGCGCGTCACGCGGGCGACGTGCCCGACGCGGTGCGCGACCTCACCTCCGGGCGCGGCACCGACTCGGTGATCGACGCCGTCGGCATGGAGGCGCACGGCTCGCCCGCCGCGCGGCTCGCCCAGCAGGCGACGGGGCTGCTGCCGGACGCGCTCGCCGCGCCGCTGATGTCCCGCGCGGGGGTGGACCGGCTGGCGGTGCTGAACCAGGCCATCGACACCGTCCGGCGCGGCGGCGTCATCTCGCTCAGCGGCGTCTACGGCGGGATGACGGATCCGCTGCCGATGCTGCGGATGTTCGACAAGGGCGTCACGATCCGGATGGGCCAGGCGCACGTCCGGCGGTGGATCGACGCGGTGATGCCGCTGGTGAGCGACGACGCCGACCCGCTCGGGGTGATGGATCTGGCCACCCACCGGCTGCCGCTGCAGGAGGCGCCGCACGGGTACGAGATCTTCCAGAAGAAGCGGGACGGAGCGATAAAGGTGCTGCTCGCGCCTTAACCACCGGTTTGCAGGGGCGGCCGCGAAATCGCAGATCAGACAGGGTTTCGCGGCCGTGAGGCGGGGCAGCGGAGCCGCATGAGAGTGGTCGTGGTGGGGGCGACGGGCAATGTGGGCACGAGTGTGGTCAAGGCGCTGGCGGCCGACAGCGAGGTGAGCTCGATCGTCGGCGTGGCGCGCCGGGTACCGGGGTGGCAGCCGAGCAAGACGGAGTGGCGCACCGCCGACGTGGCGGTGGACGACCTGACGGGGATCTTCGACGGCGCCGACGCGGTGGTGCACCTGGCATGGCTGTTCCAGCCGACCAGGAACGCCGACGTCACCTGGCGGGCGAACGTGCTGGGCAGCATGCGGGTCTTCCGCGCGGTGGCGGAGACGGGGGTGCCGGTGCTGGCGCACGCCTCGTCGGTGGGGGCGTACTCGCCGGGGCCGCAGGACCGGCCCGTGGACGAGAGCTGGCCGACGCACGGCTGGCCGGGGGCGGCGTACGGGCGGGAGAAGGCGTACGTCGAGCGGGTCCTCGACGTCTTCGAGAACGACAACCCCGGCATCCGGGTGGTGCGGATGCGGCCGGGGTTCATCTTCAAGCGGGAGGCCGCGACCGAGCAGCGGCGGCTGTTCGCCGGGCCGTTCCTGCCGCGGCGGGCGATCAGGGCGGGCAGGCTGCCGTTCGTGCCGGACGTACGGGGGCTCAAGCTCCAGGCGCTGCACTCGGACGACGCGGGGGAGGCGTTCCGGCTGGCGGTGGTCAACCCCGTGTCGGGGCCGTTCAACCTGGCGGCGGACCCGGTGATCGACTTCCAGGTGCTGGCGCGGCTGCTGGAGGCCAGGAGCGTGCCGGTGTCGTCGTGGGTGGCGCGGACGGCCGTGGCCGCCGGGTGGCACCTGCGGCTGGTGCCCGCCGCGCCCGGACTGCTGGAGCTGGCCCTGCAGATCCCGCTGATGGACACGAGCCGAGCCCGCGATGTGCTGGGATGGACGCCCAAGCACACGGCGGAGGAGGCCGTACGAGAGCTGCTGGAGGGCCTGTACGCGGGCGCCGGCATGGACACCCCGCCACTGGCGCCGGACACGGCCCGTGGCAGGCTTCGCGAACTGGCCTCCGGCGTCGGCGCCCGGCCGTGACCGGATTTCCCGAGCTTGTAGCCCAAATCCCGGCCGACGGTGTAAGACCTGAAGGAAAGGGAAGGGCGAAGGGTTGTAAAGGGTCCAGAAGCGAGGCCTATATGTCGACGCGGTGACAGCCCGGCGCATACGAGGAGCTTGCGATGCATACCCTGTTGGCTCAGTCCTTCACCATCCGTGACGTGACTGCCCTCAGGAGAACGGTGTTCGAACAGGCCGCGGCCTGCGGCCTGACCGGAGCGCGGCTGGAGGACTACGTCCTGGCCGTGCACGAGAGCGTCATCAACGCCGTGGAGCACGGCGGCGGGCGTGGGCACTTCACGCTGTGGACGATCGACCGGATGCTGCGGTCGGAGACCACCGACCACGGCCCCGGCATACCTGGCGGGTACGTGGACGGGCTCCGGCTGCCGGCCGACTCCTCGTTCACCGGCAGGGGGATCTACCTGATCCGCCGCCTGTGCGACAACGCCTGCTTCCTGACCGGCACGACGGGCACCACGGTCCAGCTGACGATGTGGCTGCCGCAGCCGGCGCACCTCTCGCCGACGCGGGCGCCGATGAGGCGGGTCAGGGTCACCGCCGGGGGAGGCCACGAGCGGGTGGACGGCTTCCGGGCCTAACTATTTATCCGCTTTCAACCAAAAGTCAACCGTGACACTGCAATGTCATCCCACATGACGTCGCATCGACTCTCTCAAGAGTTAACGGATATCCCCGAGGCCCCTCCTTCTCCCGAGCCCGAGGAGCAGGAGACGGGCAGTGTCATCGGCATGCTGGAGCGCATCGGCTCCGTGGTCGTTCCCGTGGGCGTGGGCCTGTACGCAATGCTTTATCTGGGCATCCAGCAGATGTACTGGGTCTTCGACATCAATCCCGAACAGGCGGGCATCGACCAGTCCGTCCTGCTGGGACGGCTCATGGGCACGCTCATCCTCCTGCTGCTCGTCCTGCTGCCCACGATCGGGGTGCTGGTCGCGGTGGGCTGGCTGCTCGACAAGCTGACCGGCGGCCTGATCGGCCGGATCGTCGGCGGGATCAGGCGGCGGCCGTGGATCGCGGCGATCCTGGCCGCCGCCTGGTGCGGGCTCACCTATCTGAGCATCACCTACCTCCTGGCCCAGGAGATCTCGCTCACGTATGTGCTGTTCGCCCTGGTGCTCGGCATCCTGGCGTTCGTGGTGCCGTTCAGGCTGCTGCGCCGTAAGCCGGTCGGGCGGGCCGGGATGAAGGTGCTGGTCGGCGCGCTCACCGGGATCGGGCTCGGCATGGTCCTGCTCATCGGGCTGGTGCTCGGCGCGATCGACGTGCGCAACACCGGTCAGGCCAACGAACTGCTGGGCGCGGTGGGCTTCCAGGACCAGTGGGTGGTGGTGAAGGACGGCGACGACAAGCCGCTGTACGACGGGCGCGACATCATGCTGCTCGGCGAGAGCGACGGCACGTACCTCTTCTACGACTGCGACAAGATGGAGACCTTCCGGCGCGCGGCCGAGGGGACCAACCTCGGCAACATCCGGCTCGACCCGGAGCGGGAGGAGGGCTTCACCTGCGGCCAGCTGGTGAAGGACGGCGAGGAGGAGAAGACCGAGGAAGGCACGGCCTCCACCACGAACGACAAGCCCAAGAGCGAGCAGCCGGCGAACGGCTGAGCCGCGCCGCCCCGTCGCGCCGGCCGCTCAGGCGGCCCCGGGGCCGTTGCCCGTGACGGGGCCGCTGTCTCCCGTCGCGGGCCCGCCACCGCTGGAGGCGGGCTCACCGCTCCCGGAGGCGGGCTCGCCGCCGCCGGGGACAGGGGCGCCGTTCCCGGCCGTGGGGCGGCGGGGCGGCTGGGAGGGGGTGAGCGCGGCGGTGAGCGCGTCCTGGACCGACAGGTGCACGGGCAGGTGCTCGCCGATCCTGGTCACCTCGACGAGCCTGGCGGGCATGGGCTGCAGCGCCGCCAGGCGGACGCTTCCGCCGTGCTGGCGGGAGTAGGCGTAGGTGTTGAGCAGCACCCGCAGCCCGGCGCTGTCCATGAAGTGGACCTCGGTGAGGTCGAAGACGAGGTGGTCGCCGGGCCGCTGGCGGGACTCCCGTACGAACAGGTCGAGCCGACCCTCGTTGGTCACGTCGAGCTCGCCGCCCACGGCGATCACCGTCACGCCGGGCAGGTGCTGGCAGGCGTACGTCAGCCAGGACATGGGGCGTTCCGCCGGCCGGGCGCGGCTGCGAGCGGACGCCGCCGCGGAGGGGGATAGCTCGCCATGCCTGCACCATAGTCCTTCCGCCGTCCCAAGCGGTGTCCAAGACGGCCCCAAACCTCGCGTAGATAGTGTGGGTTTGAGGTGATTCGGGGTATTTGTCCTTCTTGAATCTCGGCAGGCATGTCGGCTTGCCGACGGACGGCAATCGGGGGGATCGCCGTGGCAATGCAAACAGAGGTTCGCAGCCTGCTCGGCAGCCGCGTCATCGGCGCGGACGGCGAGGAGATCGGGAAGGTGGGACAGGTCTACATCAGCGACCACACCGGCCGGCCCGAATGGCTGACCGTTCGTACGGGACTCTTCGGGCTCAAGCAAACGTTCGTCCCGCTGATGAACTCACGCCGCTCGAACGAGGGGATCTATGTCCCCTTCGACAAGGACACCATCAAGCACGCGCCGAACATCGACGTCGACGGCGACCTCTCGGCGCCGGAGGAGGCCGAGCTCTACCGCTACTACGGCATGCGGGGCATCCCTACCCAGAGCAGGTCCGAGCAGGGCATGGGGCAGGGCAAGAAGCGCGGTTCCGATCGGGACACGACGTCCGACCGGGACATGGGGCGCACCGGCGACCTCGACATGACCCGGTCCGAGGAGGAGATGCACGTCGGCAAGGAGCGGCACGAGGCCGGCCGCGTGCACCTGCACAAGTACGTGGACACCGAGAACGTCCAGCGGACGGTGCCCCTGGAGCGGGACCGCGTCGTGGTCGATCGCGAGCCGATCACCGACGGCGACGAGATGCTCGGGACCGGGGAGATCAGCGAGGACGAGGAGACGATCGTCGTCTACGAGGAGCGCCCGGTGCAGGCCACCGAGACGCGGCCCGTCGAGCGCGTCCACATCCGCCGCGAAAAGGAGCGGCACGACGAGACCGTCGAGGGCCAGGTGCGCAGGGAGCGGATCGAGGTCGAGGAGGAGGGCAGGCCGCTGGACCGCGGCGACGAGATGCACAGCCGTGACGTCCGCCGCGACCCGATGCGCGACTCCACGGGTGACCCGATGCGCGACGACCAGGATGACCTGCCGCCCGAGCGGTGAGGCGCCGCCCGAGCGGTGATGCGCGGCGCGAGCGGTGAGGCGCGGCGCGAGCGGTGAGGCGCGGCGCGAAGGCCCAGGCCGGGGAGACTCGGCCTGGGCCCTCGTCACAGCCGCCGGGAGGCGGGCGGGTGCTCCTAGG
>NZ_JAHKRL010000021.1 GCF_019396405.1 Nonomuraea rhizosphaerae
GGGCCGCGCCCCTGCGGGTGCGGCGACGCGGCGCGGCGGCCGCCTCTACCTCGTCGGCCGAGATGATCGCCGGCGTCTCCTCGGCCTTGCGCGGGGAGTCCGCCCTGCGTGCGGAGTCGGGCTTGCTGGAGCGACTGGGCACGGGCTCGACCTCCGGCGTCTCGACGGGCGCGGTGCCCTCTTCGGTGGGCTTGCCGCCGCGGGTGCGGCGGCGCTGGCGCGGCGTGCGCGCCGGACGCTCCTCGCGCTCGTCACGGCGGCGACCGCCGCGCGTGCGCGTCCTGCCGGTCTCGCCGAGGTCCTCGATGACCTCCGCCGACAGGCCGGCCCGCGAACGGTTGGCCCGCGGCAGGACGCCCTTGGTGCCCGCGGGGATGTCCAGCTCGGAGAAGACGTGGGGAGAGGTGGAGTAGGTCTCCTCGGGCTCGGCGAAGTCGAGCCCGAGCATCTGGTTGATCATCTTCCAGCGGGTCAGCTCCTCCCACTCCACGAACGTGACCGAGATGCCCGTGCGCCCGGCCCGGCCCGTACGGCCGATGCGGTGCACGTAGGTCTTGTCGTCGGTGGGGCAGTCGTAGTTGACCACGTGGGTGACGTCGTCGATGTCGATGCCGCGCGCCGCCACGTCGGTGGCGACCAGCACGTCGATCTTGCCGTTGCGGAAGGCGCGCAGAGCCTGCTCACGCTGGCCCTGCCCGAGGTCGCCGTGCACGGCCGCGACCGCGAAGCCGCGGGTGTCGAGCTGCTCGGCGACCATGTCGCAGGCCCGCTTGGTCTCGCAGAAGACCATGGTGAGCCCGCGGCCGTTGGCCTGCAGCAGCCGGGCGACGATCTCGATCTTGTCCATCCGGTGGACGCGCCACACGATCTGGCGCACCTCCGGAGCGGCCTCGCCCTCGCCGCTCTCGTGCTCGGCGCGTACGTGCGTCGGGCGGTTGAGGTATTTGCGCGACAGCCCGACGATCTCACCCGGCATGGTCGCCGAGAACAGCATCGTCTGCCGCTCCTCGGGGATCAGCTTGAAGATGCGCTCGATGTCGGGCAGGAAGCCCAGGTCGAGCATCCGGTCGGCCTCGTCGAGGACGAGCGAGGTGACCTGGCTGAGGTCGAGGTGCTTCTGCTTGACCAGGTCGAGCAGCCGGCCGGGGGTGCCGACGATGACGTCGACGCCCGCCTTGAGCGCCTCGACCTGCGGCTCGTACGCACGGCCGCCGTAAACGGTCAGGACCCGCGAGCCGAGCTTGCCGGCGGCGGTGACCAGGTCTTCGCTGACCTGCGTGGCCAGCTCGCGGGTCGGTACGACGACCAGCCCGCGCGGCTTCTTGCGGTTCTTACGCGGTTTGCCGATGCTCTGGAGCATCGCGATGCCGAACGCGTAAGTCTTTCCCGTGCCCGTGCGTGCCTGACCGATCAGGTCCTGGCCGCTCAGCGCGAGCGGGAGTGCCATCTCCTGGATGGGGAACGGTGTGGTGATGCCCTCGGTCTCGAGGGCATCAGCGATCTCTGGTGTGACTCCGAGGTCTCGGAAAGTCGTCAGCGTGGCCTGCCTCAGTCTCAAATGAAGGCGGGCCTGCCGGGACCGACGGGCGGAAATGAATCCCCGTGCCTGGGTCCTCGCGGTAGAGCCAGCCCTCTCGCGTCATCGCGACCGCAGACCCGGGGAGCGGGGGGTTAACGGGAAAATCTCCCGAATTAACACAGTGCGGTCGCACTTTCACAGAGCAGTGTACTCGATACCACAACGCTGGCCGAGTTTCTCCTTGTTCCCGAAGGGCCCGAACTGGTGAAAGCTACGCTTGCGTCCCATGAACGAGTCTCCTGGTGTCGTCGATCTGCTCGGTGTTCTGGCCTACGCCGAGCTCAGCGCCTTCGCGCGGCTGACCGAGGACGCGGCGTCGCTCGCCCCCTCCCTGGCCGACCGGGCAGCGCTCAGCGAGCTGGCCGTGGCCGAGTTCGCCCACTACCGCCTGCTGGCCGATCGGCTGACCCAGCTCGGGGCCGATCCGGAGGAGGCGATGTCCCCGTTCGTCGAGGCGCTGGACGCCTGGCACACCCAGACGGCCCCGGCCGACTGGCTGCAGGCGCTCGTGAAGGCGTACGTGGGGGTCGGGATCGCGCTCGACTTCTACCGCGAGGCGGCCAGGCACCTCGACCCGTCGATCGGCAAGCTGGTCGACGAGGTGCTCGCGGACGAGGGCCGCTCGGAGTTCGCGGTGGAGCGGGTCAGGGCCGGGATCGAGGCCGACCCCACCGCCGCCGGGCGGCTGGCGCTGTGGGCGCGGCGGCTCGTCGGCGAGGCGCTCAGCCAGGGGCAGCGGGTCGCGGCGGCCCGGCCCGAGCTGGCGCTGATGGTCGTGGAGTCGGCGGCCGACGACCAGGCGCAGATCTCCCGGATGTTCGCCCGGCTGACGGAGGAGCACGGCAAGCGGATGGCCGCCCTGGGCATCTGACCTCCCACCGGACGGCCCGGCGGGCGGGCACCTGGGCACGTCCGGGCACCTGACCGAGGGGCTACGGCGAGTGGCCGCAACCCCTGGTCAGAGCTGCCTAAAGCGTGCCTCCGAAGCCCACGGGCCGCTGCTCGTCCTCGCCGATCTCGATGAACCCGATCGACGCGACCGGCACGATCACGCGCCGCCCCTTCACGTCCGTGATCGAGAACACGCCTCTGTCGGCCGCGAGCGCCTTCCTTATCTCCTCCTCGACCTGCTCCGATGACAGGTCGGTCTCCACAACGAGTTCGCGGTGTACGGAACGTACGCCGATCTTGACTTCCATCGTGCTCCCTTTCGACGGGGCTGACCCTCCCATCGTCACCGCTGGACCTACCCGCGAGGGCGGGTGATCGCGCCCAGCGAACGGGGTTAAGCCGTACGCGGAAATCCGCTGATGCCACGCCACGCGAGCCGGGCCATGAGCTGCTCGGCGGCGTCCTTCGGGATGGAGCCGTGCGTGGTCACCCAGTAGCGGGCGCTCACCTCGGCCATGCCGACCAGGCCGACCCCCAGCAGGTGGGCCTCGTCGCTGGCGCAGCCGGTGTCCTCCTGGATCACCGCGCTGACCATCTCGGCGCACTCGCGCAGCGAGCGCTCCACGCGCTGGCGCACCGGCGCCACGTTGCGCAGGTCGGACTCGAAGACCAGGCGGAAGGCCTCGCCCTGGGTGGAGACGAAGTCGAAGAACGCGCTGAAGGTGGCCTGGACGCGCAGCTTGTTCTCGTGAGTGGAGGCCAGCGCCTCGCGGCAGCGGTTGACCATGTCGTCGACGTGCAGGTCGAGCAGCGCGAGATAGAGCTCCAGCTTGCCCGGGAAGTGCTGGTACAGGACAGGCTTGCTGACTCCCGCCCGGTCGGCGATCTCGTCCATGGCGGCCGCGTGGTAGCCGTTCTCCACGAACACTTCCTGCGCGGCGCTGAGCAGCTGCCGGCGGCGGGCTAGTCGGGGCAGCCGGGTGCCCCGGGGCTTGGCGTCCGGGGTTGCGGTCACGCGGATCTCCATGGTCTCTGAGTCAGCTGTTCGGACATCCTATGTGCGTCAGCGACTCCTCACCGATAGTCGTCGTCATCGAGGTCCACGGTGCGGTTCTGGTCCGCCGCGTCGGCCGGATCGGCCTCCAGCGGAGGCTCCCAGCGCGCCGGGGGCCGCTGGTCGCCGGACAGCTCACGCTGCTGCTCGGCGGCGTCGGCCTCGGGCGCCTCGATCGGCAGCTCCGCCTCCTCGTCCTCGTCGAAGGGAAGATCGTCCCCACGTACGTCCATCTCCGACATTGCGCTCCCCCTTCAGGTACGGACGGAACCAGCCTACGCCTGACCGAAAAGGTCGCCGTGCTCATCGACCCTGGCGAGTACGTCATGTGCCGTGAACACCAGGTCCTGCGGGCGCCGGCAACTCTCGACCTCCTCCCACAGCAGCGGCGTCGAGACCGTGGGCCGCTCCCTGGCCCGCAGCGAGTAGGGGGCGACGGTGGTCTTGGCCGGGTTGTTCTGGCTCCAGTCGACGAACACCTTGCCGGGCCGGGCGCTCTTGGTCATCACGCTGGTGACCTGCCGCGGGTCGTCCTTCTCCAGGGCGCGGGCCAGCTTCTTGGCGTACTCCGACGGCTCCTCGCGGCGGTCCCAGTCCGCGTAGAGCTGCATGCCCTTGCTGCCGCTGCTCTTGGGCCTGGCGGTGAGGCCGTCGGCGCTCAGGACCTCGCGCAGCCGCAGCGCCACCCTGCAGCACTCGACGACGGTGGCGGGCGCGCCGGGGTCCAGGTCGAGGACGAGCATGTCGGGCGGCAGCGCCTCGCCGTCGTCCGAAACCCGCCATTGGGGCACGTGCAGCTCCAGCGCGGCCAGGTTGGCGTAGTAGACGAGCGAGGGCAGGTCCTCGACGACGGCGAAGTCGATGGTTTCGCGGTTCTTGGTGCTGCCGGGCACGGGCAGGGTGACCCGCCTGATCCAGTCGGGGGTGCGGTCGGAGGCGTTCTTCTCGAAGAAGGACTGGCCGGCCACCCCGTTCGGGTAGCGCTTGACGGTGAGCGGCCTGCCCTTGAGGTGCGGCAGCAGCACGGGGGCGACGCGGCTGTAGTAGTCGATCACCTCGGCCTTGGCGAAGCCGTAGTCGGGGTAGAGCACCTTGTCCAGGTTCGTCAGCGTCAGCTGCCGCCCGTCGACCATGACGGGAACCTTCTGCCGGCTCGTCGCTGGGCTCAAAGAGTCACCTCCGACGGTATCTTGTCCGGCCGCAGCCCACGCCACACCGGGTGGCGCAGGCGCAGGTCGTCGGTCCACATGGTGTACGCCACCTCCCCGACCAGCTCGGGCCTGACCCAGCGGTTGCGCCACGGGACGCGGTCGGCGAACGGGCTGCGCGGGATCTCCAGCGGGCTCAGGAACTCCCGCAACCGCTCCAGGACGGCGTCGGTGAACCCGGTGCCGACGTGGCCCACGTACGTCAGCCCTCTGTCGGTGAACACGCCCATGATCAGCGAGCCGACCCCGCCCGCGCGGCGCCCCTTGCCCGGCTTCCAGCCGCCGATCACCACCTCACGGGTGTCCAGGTGCTTGACCTTGACCCACCACGGCGAGCGGGTGCCCGGACGGTACGGCGAGTCCAGCCGCTTGGCGACCACGCCTTCGAGCCCCTGCTCGTGGGTGGCCGACAGCAGGTCGGACTCGCCGGGGAAGTACGGCGGGGCGCCGATGTCCAGCTCGTCGAGGAGCGCGCGCCGGTCGCGGTAGGGCAGGTCGAACAGCTCCCGGCCGTCCAGGCAGAGCAGGTCGAACGGCAGGTACGTCACCGGGTACAGCTCCAGCGCCGTCTCGGTGGGGGCGTTGTCGTGCATGCGGTGCTGCAGCCGGACGAAGTTGGGCCGGCCCCTCCTGTCGAGGGCCACGACCTCACCATCGATCACCGCATTCTTCACCCCGAACGCCGAAATTTCGGGATAGCGACGGGTGTAGTCGGCTCCATGCCTTCCTGTCACCTTCAGCTCGCCGTTCAGGTGGATGAGGGCACGGATGCCGTCCCACTTGACCTCCAGGCCGTACCGCTCCCGATCCCGCGGCAGGGACCCGGATATAGCGAGCATTGGTTCGATTAGGTATGGGATTGGTGGCCCCATGACGGGTATGTGCCCATACGCGAGTCCGCTAGAGCTGAGGGGTGCCCATGCGCAGCATCTGGAAGGGTGCGATCTCCTTCGGGCTGGTCACGATCCCGGTCAAGCTTTACTCGGCGACGGAGCAGAAGGACGTCACCTTCCACCAGGTGCACCGCGAGGACGGCGGCCGGATCCGCTACAAGCGCGTGTGCACGCTCGACGGCGACGAGGTCCCGTACTCCGACGTCGCCAAGGGCTACGAACTGCCCACCGGCGAGATCGTGGTCCTGACCGACGAGGACTTCGAGGACCTGCCGCTCAGCACCTCACGGCGGATCGACGTGCTCCAGTTCACGCCCGCCGACCAGATCGACCCCATCTACTTCGCCAAGTCGTACTTCCTCGAACCCGACGGCCAGGGCGCCAAGTCGTACGTGCTGCTGCGCAACGCGCTGGAGAGCTCCGGCCAGGTCGCGGTCGTCAAGGTCGCGCTGCGCCAGCGCGAGTCGCTGGCGACGTTGCGGGTCCGCGACGGGGTGTTCGTCCTGGAGACCATGCTCTGGCCGGACGAGATCCGCGTCCCGGACTTCGGGTTCCTGGAGGAGGACATCGAGGTGCGCGCCCAGGAGCTGAAGATGGCCGAGTCGCTCATCACCACGATGGAGGCCGACTTCGACCCCACCGAGCACCACGACGCCTACCGCGAGGCGCTGCAGCAGGTGATCGAGGCCAAGGTGGAGGGCAAGGAGGTCATCGCCCCGCCGCAGAGCGACGAGGAGGGCGGCCCCGCCGTGGACCTCATGGCGGCGCTGCGCGCCAGCGTGGAGGCGGCCAAGCGGGAGCGGACCGGCGAGCCCGCCAAGCCCAAGAAGCCGGCCCGCGGCGCCAGGACGGCCGCCAAGGGAACCGAGGAGAAGGCCGCTCCCAAGCGCAAGACCCGCAAGACGGCCTGACGGATCCGCAGGACGGCCTGACACCGGACGCTCGTCTCTCCGAGGGCTGGACGTTTTTCCGCCGGCGGATGCCGTCATTACCCGCACCGGGAAAAAGGACGCTCTCCTTTTCCCGGGGTACGCGAAAATCAACGGGTGCACGCGGAAAGCGAGGGCTCCGGAAATATCCGGTGCCCTCGCAGAGGACTCAGCCCGTAAGGGCGGAGTGTTTACCAGTCAGTGCCGTGGTGAATGCTGAGGCAGCCGCGGCGGTGGGTGAACCGGACCTTGTCCTTGGCCAGATTGAGCCTGATCTTGACGCGGTTGATGTACCGGCCGTGGTGGCGTCCGTACCGGTGGTGGCCCCAACGGTGGCTGCCCCAGCGGTGGTGACCCCAGCGGTGGCCGCCCCAGCCGTGCTTGCGGTGGCCCCACTTGTGATGCTTGTTCCACCGGCACCAGCGGTGGGCCAGGACCGGGGCAGCGGTGACGCTGTCCGCAGCGCTGGCGGTGGTGGCGGCATTGGCGGTGGTGCTCGCGGCCGCCGCGCCGAGACCCACGACCCCGCCGGTGAGAGCGGTGCTGAGTGCGGCGGCAGCCATCGTTGTCTTGAGCTTGGACATTTGTGCTTCCCCCTGAACGGTTTCTTGCACTTGCGGCAGTACTCCGAATTAACGGAGAGTGCCTTCGATGTCACTCGCAGGTGTCATCTGGTTGTCATACTTTCCGGGCGTTGGGGGCCATAAACGGCGAATGGATCCTTTTGCCGCACATGTGGGATGCCAATAGATCGATTAAACATTTATGCTGCGAAATGAGCCGATATGTCCGAATTCCTCATGGCGCAAGAGGTCGGCTCCCGATCTGGGAAATGCGCCTTTTGCGGCCCGGTCGCCTCAAGAGGTGAGGGGTTGTGGGTGCGGGCGATGCCTGGGTCCGTGAGAGGTGGGCGCTCGGCCGGCCGTGTGTCGTGACACGCGAAAGTGCCGACCCCCGCGCTGTGTGGCGTCGGGTGTCGGCACGGCGG
>NZ_JAHKRL010000171.1 GCF_019396405.1 Nonomuraea rhizosphaerae
CGCCGGCGACCGCCCGCCCCGCGCCGGCCGCGGCCGTCATCGGGGGATGGGCGGGATGCCGCCCGCCACGGGACGCACCTCCACCCCGCCGCGCCCCCAGTGGACGGCGGGGGTGCTGCGCGCCAGGTCCAGGGCGGCGTCCAGGTCGGGCGCCTCGATGACGCAGAAGCCGGCGACGACCTCCTTGGAGTCGATGAACGGCCCGTCGGTGACCACGTCGCCGCGCAGCGAGGTGGCGGTGTCAGCGGACTGCAGCGCGTACGCCGTGACCATGGCGCCGGAGTCGACGAGGTGGTCGGCGTGCCGCTGGCTCGCCGCCTGCTGCTCGGGGGTGTAGTCGCCGGCCTCGGGGGTGTCGAAGATGAGGATCGCGTACTGGGCCATGAGTGGCTCTCCTTGGCTGTGTGTCCGGTCGGTACGCTTCTACGTCGGACGGGCGACGCGAATTCGACAGACCGTACGCGAAATTCTTCCGATGCGGCGCAGCCCTAGGCCGGGGGGCCGGTGGTGCTGGCGCGGAGGACGACCGTGCCCGCCACCCGTTCGATGCGGCGGCGGGCGCGTGACCCGTCGCGCAGGGCCAGGGCGATGACCCGCTCCCCCATCTCCTCCAGCGGCAGCGCCACCGTCGTCAGCGGCGGGGTCAGGTCGCGCACCACCGGGATGTCGTCGAAGCCCGCCAGGGAGACGTCCTCGGGGACGCGCAGGCCGCGCTCCCGCAGGGCGGCCAGCGCGCCCACGGCCATCACGTCCGTCGTCGCGAACAGGCACGTGGCACCGGAGCCGGACGAACCGCCGATCACCCCCCGGTCCAGCAGGCCGGTCGCGCCGGCGTGGCCGCCCTCCCGGGTGAAGGGACCCTCCACGACCTCCGCCGCCGTCACGCCGGCCGCCGCCAGGGCGTCGCGGAAGCCGCCCACCCGGTCCACGACCGTGCTCAGGCCGCGCGGCCCCGACAGGACGGCGAAGCCGCGGTGGCCCAGGGCCAGGAGCGCGCGGGCCAGGGCGGCGGCGCCCTCGCGGTTCTCCGGCAAGACGGTGTCGACGCGCAGGCTGCGGTGCCGGCTGACGACCGCGACGCGCCCGCCCGCGTTCAGGTACGGGCGCAGTTCGGCGTCCATGGCGCGTTCCCAGCGGCGGTCCTCGAAGCCGGAGCCGATGAGCAGGATCGCGCGGGCCCGCTGGGCGCGCAGCATGGAGACGTAGGCCACCTCGCGCTCACTGTCGCGGAACGTGCTGGCCAGCATGACGAGCAGGTCGCGCTGCGCGGCGGCGCGCATGATGCCGCGGGCGATGCCGGAGAAGTACGGGTCGCTCACGTCGTGGCAGATGACGCCGACGGTCTCGTTGGAGGCGCGGGCGAGCGCCTGGGCGTGCGCGTTCGGCGTGTACGCGAGCTGCGCGGCGGCCGCCTCCACCCGGTCGCGCAGGTCGGGCCGGACCCGCGCGGTGCCGTTGAGAACGCGGGAGGCGGTGGCGGGGGAGACTCCGGCGGCCGTGGCCACATCCCGCAGGGTGACGTGTACGCGATCGGTCACACAACCTCCTGCAACAGGAAGTCAGGAGGCGATTGACCCTCCGGCCATGCCGGGCTACCGTACCTCAGGAAAGCGCTTTCTGATAGCGCTTTCTCGCATATGGCCTGATGGCACGCGATGCATTGCGTGATGGCGCGCAGTACATGCGGCGTGATGGCCCGCGATGAAGGGAGACCTTCTCATCGTGGTACAGACCGTGACCATCCGCGACAGAGACCGGCTCGGCGAGCTGGCCGAGCGCTCCTGGCGGCCCTTCGCACTGCTGGCCGCCTGCTTCGGGATCTGGTGGGCGCTCACCGAGTTCGAGGTCGTGCCCAGGTATCTGGTCCCGTCACCGGGCGCGACCCTGCAGCTGATCGCCGACAAGGCCGGATACATCACCCATCACACGCTGGTGACCGGGTACGAGACGGTCCTCGGCTTTGTGATCGCCGTCGTCGTGGGCGTCGCCGCGGCGGTGCTCATGGTGGCCTCGGCCGAGGTCGAGAAGACTTTGTACCCGCTGCTGCTGTTCGCGCAGGTCGTCCCGAAGATCGCGATCGCCCCGCTGTTCGTGGTGTGGCTCGGCTTCGGGCTGACGCCGAGGATCGTGGTGGCGGTGCTGATCGCTTTCTTCCCCGTCGTCATCTCCATGGTCACCGGGCTGAAGTCGGTGGACCCGGAGATGCTGCAGCTGGCTTCGACCATGGGCGCGAGCCCGGCGAAGACCTTCGTCAAGATCAGGTTCCCCGCCTCCCTGCCGTTCCTGTTCTCCGGGCTGAAGGTGGCCGTGACGCTGGCCGTCACCGGGGCGGTCGTGGGCGAGTTCGTCGGCGGCAACGACGGGCTCGGCTCGATCATCCTGCAGGCCAACGGCAACCTCGACACGCCCATGCTGTTCGCGGGGCTCCTGGTCATGTCCCTCCTCGGCGTCGTGCTGTTCGCCGCCGTGGAGTTCGCCGAGCGGCTGCTGCTGCCCTGGCACGCCAGCCGCCGCGGCGACGCCGTGACGGTGACCTACTGAGAGATCGAGCTGGGATCGAGCAGAGATCGAGCTGAGGAATCGAGGACGCCATGAAGACTCGCACGCTGATCGCCGCCTTAGCGCCGGTCGTCCTGCTGCTCGCCACCGCGTGCGGCTCAGGCGGCGGGCAGACGACCACGAGCACCGCGGGCAAGCAGCTCGACAAGGTCACGCTGACGCTCAACTGGTACCCCTACGGCGAGCACGCCCCGTTCTACTACGGCAAGAGCAAGGGCATCTTCGAGAAGCACGGCATCGACCTGACGATCCAGGCCGGTCAGGGCTCGCAGAAGACGGTGCAGGCCACGGGCGCGGGGCAGACGGACTTCGGCTGGGCCGACACGCCCGCGCTGCTCGGCGGGGTGAGCCAGGGCGTGCCGGTGAAGAGCCTGGGCGTGTTCCTGCAGACGACCCCGGCCTCGGTGCAGTTCTTCCAGGACAAGAACATCACCAAGCCGGCCGACCTGAAGGGCCGCACGATCGCCTCGACGGCCGGTGACGCCCTCACCAAGACGTTCCCGGTGTTCCTGAAGGCCAACGGGATGACCGAGGCCGACGTCAAGCTGCAGAACACCGACCCGGCCGGGAAGATCGCCGCGGTGATCTCGGGCCAGACGGACGCGCTGCTCGGCTACGCCTCCGACCAGGGCCCGACCATGCAGAACAAGGCCGGCAAGCCGGTGGCGTACCTGCGCTTCTCGGAGTTCGGGCTGAACTACTACAGCAACGGCCTGCTCACCTCCACCAGCTTCCTGCAGAGCAAGGCCGACCTGTCCAAGCGGATGGTCGCGGCGACCAGCGAGGCGTGGGCGGCGGCGGAGAAGGACCAGCAGGCCGCGGTGGACGCCATGAAGGGCGCCTCGGAGCAGCTCCCGCCGCCCGAGGTGCTGATCGACCAGTTCAAGACCACGACCACGCTGCTGCACACCGACGCCACCCAGGGGCAGGCGCCGGGCGTGAACACCGACGCCGACTGGCAGAAGACGATCGACACCTTCGCCAAGGCCGGTCTGGTGACCGACCCGCAGGCGCCGAGCGCCTACTGGGACGCCGGCGTGGCGCCGAAGGGATGACCGTGACCCAGCAGGCCCCCGCCGTCGAGATCCAGAAGGTGGCGGCGCGGTTCCGATCGAAGAAGCGCGACGTGCTCGCGCTGGAGAACGTGTCGATGGACGTGCGCCCCGGCGAGTTCGTCTCGATCGTCGGCCCGTCGGGGTGCGGCAAGTCGACGCTGCTCAAACTGGTGTCCGGGCTGCTCAAGCCGTCGGCGGGCGCGGTGCGCCTGCTCGGCGGCCCGGTGGGCGGCCCGCGTAAGGACGTCGGCTACGTCTTCCAGCGGGCCGCGCTGCTGGAGTGGCGTACGGCGCGCAGGAACATCCTGCTGCAGGCCGAGATGCGCGGCATGCCGCAGAAGGAGGCCGCGGCCAGGGCCGCCGAGCTGATCGAGATGACCGGGCTGCAGGGCTTCGAGGACGCGCTGCCGCACGAACTGTCCGGAGGCATGCAGCAGCGTGTGGCGTTGTGCCGCGCGCTGCTGCACAGACCCCCGGTGCTGCTGATGGACGAGCCGTTCGGCGCGCTGGACGCGCTGACCAGGGAGCAGATGAACGTCGAGCTGCACCGCATCTGGCACGAGACGAGCACCACGGTCCTGCTGGTCACCCACTCCATCGCCGAGGCGGTCTACCTGGGCAACCGGGTGGTCGTCATGACGCCGAGGCCGGGCACGATCGCCGAGGTCATCGACGTGGAGCTGCCGCGGCGGCGGAACTACGCGGCGACGATGTCGCAGCCGGCGTTCGCGTCCGCCACGAGTCACATCCGCGACCTGCTGGGGGCCGCCACGCACCGCGAATGACCCCCGGCCGCTCAGACCCCCCACTGAGAAGGATGCCGATGCCCATGTTCGTCCGCCTCTGCGCGCTCGCGCTGATGATCGCCCTGGCGCAGCTCACCGCGCCTTCCACCCCCGCCGCCGCCGACCAGGCCGGCAACACCGAGCAGGCCGGCAGGCCCCGGGAATGCGGGCCCGGCCGTACGGTGGTCCGCCGCACCGGCGCCGCGCGCGACTGGACCCCGGTCACCCCCGCCAAGTGGCGTTTCCCCGGCGACGAGGTGATCCTGGCCGAGGAGGGCGTCGCGCGCCCCGGCCCGCGCCGCCCCTTCGAGTACGCCGTGCTCACCAAGGGCCCCGAGTTCGGCGACGTGCAGATCGACGCCGAGGTCCGCCTGGACACCCCGACCAGCGTCAGCAACCGTGACGTGATCATCGTGTTCGGCTACCGCTCGGACACGCGGTTCTATTACGCGCACCTCTCCCAGGACAACACGATCTACCCGCACAACGGGATCTTCGTGGTGAACGACGCCGACCGCCTGCGCATCGACGACCAGTGGAACGGCCAGGTCGGCGCCCCTCCGGCGATCACCGACGACCAGTGGCACAAGGTCCGCGTCCGCCACTGCGCCGGCACGGGCCGCATCGAGGTCTTCGTGGACGGCTCGGCCACGCCGCTGATCACCGCCACGGACCGCACGTTCGGCTCGGGCCGCGTGGGCTTCGGCTCGTTCGACAACATCGGCCGCGAGCGCGGTCTCACGGTCACCGGCACACCCGCCTGCTAGTCCGCTCCCCCCATTCTCCCGACCCCCCAGGTGGTGGACAGGAATGCCGAAATCCCCCGTCCGGTATCTCCTCGCGGCGCTGCTGGCGATCGTTCTGTGGGCGCCTCCAGCAGCCGCGATGGATTCGACCCCGCTCGACGATCCCATCCCGGAGAACCCCACTCCGTCGGGGCTGACGCTGACGCTCACCCCGTACGCGTCGTTCCCGAAGACCGAGACGACGCCCGCGCCCACCGACGCGCGGCTCGTGCGCTGGGCCAGGATCAACAACCTCGGCACGATCCCCGACGGCACGAACCGCCAGTTCGCCAACGACCTGAACGGCAAGCTGTACCTGGTGCGCGACGGGCAGCCGCAGGAGTACCTCGACGTGGCCGCCACGTTCGCGCCGGACTTCCTCTCCGGCCGCGGCCTCGGCTCCGGTTTCGGATATGCCGCCTTCCATCCGGACTTCGCGCGCAACGGCAAGTTCTACACCGTGCACACCGAATGGGACGCGGCCCTCACCACGAAGACGCCTGACCTGACGCCGCAGCCCGGCACCCGGTTCCACGGCGTGATCACCGAGTGGACGGCCACGAACCCCAGGGCCGACACGTTCGCCGGCACCCACAGGGAGATGCTCAGGCTCGGCTTCAACGGCCAGATCCACGGCATCCAGCAGATCGACTTCAACCCGACCGCGCGCCGCGGCAGCCCCGACCACGGCCTGCTCTACATCGCGGCGGGCGACGGCGGCAGGGGCGCCTCCAGCGACGACCCGCAGAACCTGGCCATCCCGCACGGCAAGCTGCTGCGCGTCGACCCGCTGGGCACCAACTCCGCCAACGGCAAGTACGGCATCCCGGCGAGCAACCCGTTCGTCTCCAGACCCGGCGCGATCGGCGAGATCTACGCGTACGGCATGCGCGACCCGCACCGCTTCAGCTGGGACACCCAGGCCGGCAACCGGCTGTTCCTCGGCCACATCGGCGAGCACGCCATCGAGGCGATCTACGAGGTCAGATCGGGCGGCAACCTGGGCTGGAGCGAGCGCGAGGGCCCCTTCGTCTACAGCAAGGCCGACCGCTGCCACCTGTACACGCTGCCCGACGACGACGCCTCGTTCGGCTACACCTACCCGATGGCGGCCTACGACCACGACCCGCCGCCCGGCCACTCGTGCACGGCCGACAGCGGTCACGCGGTCGCGGGCGGGTTCGTCTACCGCGGCTCGCGGCTGCCCGCCCTGTACGGCAAGTACCTGTTCGGCGACATCGTGGACGGCCGGGTCTTCTTCACGGTCGCCGGTCAGATGCGGACCGGCGGGCCACGGGCCACCCTGTACACGCCGAAGCTCGTGGACCCGGCGGGCAACGCGGTCACCATGCAGACCTTGGCCGGGGACACCCGTGTGGACCTGCGGCTGAGCAGGGACGGCGCGGGCGAGCTGTACCTGCTGTCCAAGGCCAACGGCAAGATCTGGAAGGTCACCGGCGCCTGCTGGACGGCCCCGTCATGAGGCTCCTGGCGCCCCTCGTGGCCCTCCTCCTGCTGACGACGGCCGCACCGGCGGCCGCGCACGCCGAAAAAGCAGCGCACGCCGAAAAAGCAGCGCACCCCGGGCCGGGCGTGCTGCCCACGCTGCGCCACAACCTCGTGGCCGCGTACGACTTCGAGCACCCCGCCTGGGGCGACCCCGCCCGCGAGCGCGACCAGGGCCGGTCGGGCACGGACATCACGCTGGTCAACGGCGGCGCCGCCATGCGCACCCGCGACGGCTCCCACCGCGGCAGCCGCCACTCGATCCAGCTCCAGCAGGTGAACCCCGCGGTGCTGGGCAACGACGACTGGAAGGCGGGCGTGTACGCCGACCCCGGCGTGCCCGCCCTGCGCGCCTTCAACGCCGTCAAGGGCGTCACCGTCATGGGCTGGTTCAAGATGACCGGCCAGAACCCCAGCCCGAACTCCAACACCGAGAGCCCCGACGACCTCTACGGGGCGATCGGCCTGGCCGGGGTGCTGAGCGGCAACTCGCAGGGCCATGACGTGCGGGCCCTGCTGGAGCTCATCACGGTGAACGGGGAGCTGCGGGTCGTCGCGCTGGCCAGGCGCGTCGACGGCGGCAGCTCCCAGACGTTCGCCGCGGACGAGCCGTGGCAGAGCATGCTTCCGCCGGCCGAGTGGGTGTTCCTGGCGGCCACGTTCGACTTCGACACCGCGACGATGAGGCTGTACAGAAACGGCCGCGCACTCGACGGCTTCTACACGCTCACCGGCGACCCGTGGGCCGTGGAGGGGCCGCCCGAGCCCGATCTGGCCTCGCCCACCGACCCGCGAGGCATCAAGATCGGCGGTAGCTTCCCGCAGAACACCAGGGAGCAGAATCCCTGTAACTGCCGGATGGACGACCTGATGTTCCTTGACAGGGTCGCGGCGCCCATCGAGGTCTGGGCCCAGTACAAGCTGGCGACCCGGGGCTGAGCGGCCGGGGCTGGGAGGACTCCCACGATCTTCCCAGCCTGCCGTCAGCCGTTAGGCTGCATCTGCTTGGTCCTGTGGTCCTTGAGATGGAGCTCACCACCGAGACGGTCCTTCAGCGAATCGAGCACCTCACGGCTGGACAGCACGGTCCAGCGGTTTCCGACCAGGTGCGGGTTGTATTCGGGTGCCGTGTCCATCCAGACGTCTTTCCCGGCCTGGGTGGCGAACGTGTTCACGAAGAACTGGCCGTCCTCCGTCTTGCAGTAGCCCGTACGCATGTCCTTGGCGTCGACCTGGATCCTGGGCTTGCAGCCCACCTTCTCGCCCAGTTGCTCGACGGTGTAGACGTTGTTGTCGTACTTGGCGGGCTTCTGGATGATGCTGTCCGCGGCGCTTTGCCCCGCGCCGACGGAGCCGCTGGCGTTCGTACAACCGGCCACGAGACCGACCAGCAGCGCAGAAGCGGCCAGACGTGGAAATGTCGTCATGTGCCGAGATACGCAGCCCTCCCGGCCCCGGTTCACCGCAAAAGAACGCGGGTTTGATTCAGCGCAAAGGACTCAGCGCGAAGGACTCAGCGCGAAGGACTCAGCGCGAAGGACTCAGCGCGAAGGACTCAGCGCGAAGGACTCAGCGCGAAGGACTCAGCGCAGAATGACGCAGCCTCGCTCGGTCAAGCGGCGCAGCGCGTCCGGCTCGCCGTCCAGCTTGTTCCAGCGCAGGTCGAGCTTCTCCAGGGCGGCCAGCTCCCCCAGCCCGTCGGGCAGCGTCCTGAGCCGGTTGTTGCGCAGGTCGAGGTGGGTCAGCCGGGTCAGTCTCGCGATCGCGTCCGGCACCGACCGCAGGTGGTTGTCGCGCAGGTCGAGCACCCGCAGCTCACCCAGCCCGCCGACCTCGGCGGGCAGCGCGGCCAGCCGGTTGCCCTGGAGGTGCAGCTCCCGCAGCCGCCCCAGCCGGCCGACGGAGCCGGGCAGCGCCTCCAGCCGGTTGTTGTACAGCCGCAGCTCGACCAGCGACGCCATCGCGCCGATCGACTCCGGCAGCCGGGTCAGCCGGTTGTCGGTCACATTGAGGTAGGCGAGCCGGTCCAGCCGCCCGATCGCCTCGGGGACCTCGGTGAAGCGGTTGTCGCTCAGGTACAGGTAGTCGGTCAGCCCGAGGTCGCCGATCTCCGCCGGCACCGTTTCGAGCCGGTTGTGGCCGAGGTCGAGCATGCGCAGCCGGGTCAGGGCCCCAAGGCCGGCGGGGACGTCGGTGAGGGCGTTCTGGGCGAGGTTGAGCGATTCGAGGAGCGGCGGGAACGGGGGTGCCGCGGTCAGCCGGTTCCCGCCCGCCGACAGGTGCCGCAGGCCGGCCGGGAGCGGGCCGGGCAGCGTCTCGACGGCGTTGCCGTACAGGGAGAGCGTCTCCAGGCCCGGCGGGCAGTGTGGCGCCCGCGTGAGCCGGTTGCCGTCGAGGTGCAGCGCCCGCAGCGCGGTCAGGCCGGTGAGGGCGGGCAGCGAGCGCAGGCCGTTGCCGTCGAGCCTCAGCTCCTCCAGCGAGGTCAGGCCGCCGAGCCAGTCGGGGACCTCGGCGATCGTGTTCCACGCCAGGTCGACGAGCCGCGTCCCGGCCAGCTCGGCGGCCGAGCCGGGGAAGACGGTCAGCCCCTGGGCGGGCGCGCGCAACTCGCCGATCATGGCGGAGATCATCTCACGGGTTCGGCCACCGCGGGTCGCCGCCCTCTACCGCTCGGGCGGCTCCGGCCGCCGGGAGACCTCCTGAGCCGTCCCCTGTGCCGTCCCCTGTGCGGGCCTGGAGGCCGTCCGCAGGTCGAACAGCTCCGACGGCGAGATCGGCATGCGGTCGATCGCGAACCCCTCGGCGTCCTCGATCGCGGCCGCGATCACCGCCGACACCGGGATCACCCCCGCCTCGCCCGCGCCCTTGATGCCGAGCGGGTTGAGCGGTGACGGCGTCTCCAGGTGGGCGGTCTCGACGTGCGGGACCTCCGTGGCGTACGGCATCAGGAAGTCCATGAACGAGGCGTTGAGCAGCTGCCCGTGGCCGTCGTACACCATCCGCTCGTACAGCGCGCCGCCGATGCCCTGCGCCACTCCCCCGTGGATCTGCCCCTCCACGATCATCGGGTTGATCAGCCGCCCGCAGTCGTGCACGACCGCGTACCGCAGCACCTTGATCTCGGCGGTCAGCGGGTCGGTCTCGACGATCGCGGCGTGCATGCCGGCGGCGAACGTGGACCTGATCGGCGAGTAGTAGTCGCGGCCCTCCAGGCCGGGCTCCTCGCCCTCGGCGACGGGCGGCTTGTCCGGCGAGGCGGCGCCGGAGAACTGCGTGGCCTTGGCGGCCTCCTCGTCGAAGGCGTAGCGCAGCGGGTTGGCCAGCACCGCGACCGTGGACAGCGGGATCGAGGCGGCCGGGGCCCCGGCGACGTGCACGAGCCCGTCGTCGATCTCCAGGTCGTCCGGGTTGGCCTCCAGCGCGTCGGCGGCGATGCGCAGCGCCTTCTCGCGCACCTTGCGGCAGGCCAGCGCGATGGCGTTGCCGCTCATCACGGCCGCGCGGGAGGCGAACGTGCCGACCGCGTACCCGAACCTGCGCGTGTCGCCGGTGACGACCGAGACCCGCTCGATGGGCACGCCCAGCTCGGTGGCCGCGATCTGGGCGAACACCGTCTCGTGGCCCTGCCCCTGCGAGGTCAGGCCGGTGGAGACGTGCACCCGCCCGTCGGAGGTGACCTGCACGTGGCCGCCCTCGTACGGGCCCACGCCGGTGCCCTCGACGTAACAGCCGACGCCGATCCCCCGGTTCGGGGCGGGCTCGAAGTCGTCCCAGCCGACCAGCTCCTTGACCATGCGCAGCATCTCGGGATAGTTCCCGCTGTCGTAGATCAGCGGCCGGCCGTCCTGGAAGATCATGCCCTGGTCGTAGGGGAACTCGTCGGGCCCGATGAAGTTCGCCGCCCGCACCCGCGTGCGGTCCTTGCCGAGGTGACGGGCGATCTTGTCCATCGTCCGCTCCATGCAGAACACGGCCTGCGGCCGGCCCGCCCCCCTGTACGGGGTGACCTGCACGGTGTTGGTGTAGACGGCGGTGAACTCGACCCGGTACGCCCCGATCTTGTACGGCCCCAGCAACTGCGTCGAGGTGACGATCGGGACGATGATCCCGTACGGCGTGTAGGCCCCGTGGTCGTGCAGGATCGTCACGTCCAGGCCCTTGATCACCCCGTCGTCGTCGAACCCGACCCTGACGTGCTGCACCTGCCCCCGCTCGTGCGCCGAGGAGATGAAGTGCTCCCGCCGGTCCTCGGTCCACTTGATCTCCCGGCCGAGCAGCATCGCCGCCCACGGCACCAGGATCTCCTCCGCCCACGGGTGCACGATCTTGACGCCGAAGCCGCCGCCCACGTCGGGCGCGATCACCTCGACGTGCGGCAGCGGCAGGTTCAGCGCCGCGGCGATCGCCATGCGGACGCTGGTGGAGGTCTGGGTGCTGGAGTAGACGCGCAGGTCGGTGCCGTCCCAGCGGGCGTACACGCCGCGGCCCTCCAGCGGCATGCTGGCGCTGCGCTCGATGTCGAGCCGGAAGGCGAGCGTGTGCGGCGCGCCCTCGATGGCCTCGCGGGCGCTCGTCCCCGTCGTGCTCGGCACCTCCTGGACCAGGTGGGCGCCGACGTTGCCGGGGACGTCCTCGTGCACGAGCTGCGCGCCCTGGACCGCCTCCTCGATGCCGACGACCGGCTTGAGCTGCTCGTAGTCGACCTCGATCAGCGCGCAGGCGTCCTCGGCCAGGTAGCGGTCGGTGGCCACGACCATCACCACGGGCTCGCCCACGTGCCTGACCACGTCCTTGGCCAGCGGGAGGGCGGTGCGGCCGTGGGTGAGCGCGGGGTGCGGGATGAGCAGCGGCAGCGGCTGCCCGACCCGCGCGGGCAGGTCCTCCCAGGTGTAGATGGCGATCAGGCCGTCCACGTCCAGGGCGGCGCTGACGTCGATGTCACGGATGCGGGCGTGGGCGTGCGGCGAGCGCACGAACGCCGCCGCCGCCGCGCCCTGGCCCAGGTCGTCGAGGTAGCGGCCCTGGCCGGTGAGCAGCCTGGGGTCCTCCCGGCGCTGGACCGGCTCCCCGAACAGCCTGGTGGTCATCACTCACCCCTCCTCGGCGATGAGCTCCGCGGCTCGGTGCACGGATTTGACGATGTTCTGGTAGCCGGTGCAGCGGCACAGGTTGCCGGAGACGCCCTCCAGCACCTCCTCGTCCGTGGGCGCCGGGTTGTCCCGCAGCAGCGCCGTCACGGTGCACAGGAAGCCCGGCGTGCAGAAGCCGCACTGCAGCCCGTGGCACTCGGCGAACGCCCGCTGCACGGGCGACATCCCGTCCTCGCCGGCCAGCCCCTCGACAGTGGTGATCTCGCGCCCGTCCACCGTCACCGCGAACGTCAGGCAGGAGCGCACCGGCTCGCCGTCCAGCAGCACCGTGCAGCAGCCGCACACGCCGTGCTCACAGCCCACGTGCGTGCCGGTCAGGCCCAGGTCGTGGCGCAGGCAGTCGGACAGCAGCCGCCGCGCGGGCACCCGGACCCGGCGGGCGGTGCCGTTGACGACCAGGGTGACCTCATACGGCTGCACGGGCCGCCTCCTTCAGTGCCTGCTCGGCCAGGACGCCGACGAGGTGGCGCCGGTAGGCGGCGCTGGCGTGGATGTCGCCCTCCGGGTCGGTGGCCTCCCGTACGGCCCGCACGGCCTCGTCCCAGCCGACGGTGGCGGCGGGGCGGCGCTCGCACGGCACGTCCACGACGACCGGGACGGCGCCGACGCCGATGCAGGCCACGCGGGCCCGCTCGACGCGCAGGTCCTCGTCCAGGGTGACCACGGCGCAGACGCCGGCCAGCGCGTAGTCGCCGTGGCGGCGGGCGACCTCGCGGAAGGCCGTTCCGGACCTGGGCCGCGTGTTCGGGAAATACGCCGACACGGCGAGTTCGCCGGCCTGGACGGCCGACTCCAGCGGGCCGGTGAAGAAGTCGCGCGCGGCCACGTCCCGGGTGCCCCCGGCGGTGGCCAGGCGTACGGACCCGTCCAGCACCGCCAGCACGGCGGGCAGCTCGGCGGCCGGGTCGGCGTGCACCAGGCTGCCCACGACCGTGCCGCGGTTGCGGATCACCGGGTGGGCCACCAGCCGCAGCGCCTGCCCCAGTAACGGGTGCGCCCGCAGCCGCTCCACCCGTGAATGCCTGGCCAGGGCGCCCACCCGGACCCCGCCCGCCGTCTCCTCGACGGTGTCGAGCTCGTGGAGGCGGTTGATGTCGACGAGGTGCTCGGGGGACGCCAGGCGCATGTTCATGATCGGGATCAGGCTCTGGCCGCCCGCGAGCACCTTGCCGCGGGCCCCGGCCCCGGCGAGGACGTCCAGGGCCTCGCCGAGGTCGCGGGGAGCGTGGTACTCGAACGGCGGCGGCTTCACCCGGCGTCGCTCCGGACCGTCACGGGCTCCCGCCCGGCGATCGCCCGCAGCAGGTGGTAGCCGCCCACCACGACGATCGTGCCGAGCGCGATGCCCTCCAGCCGGAAGTCGCCGCTGATGAAGTGCTTGACCGGGCCGATGGCCAGGATGATGCCCGCGCCGATGGGGACCATGTTGACCGGGTCGGCGAAGTTCACCCGGTTCTCGATCCAGATCTTGGCGCCGAGGAGGCCGATCATGCCGTACAGGATGACGGTCACACCGCCCAGCACGCCAGAGGGAGTGGCCGAGACCAGCGCCCCGAACTTCGGGCTGAGGCCGAACAGGATCGCGATCACGCCCGCGATGTAGTAGGCGGCGGTCGAGTAGACCTTGGTGGCCGCCATGACGCCGATGTTCTCGGCGTAGGTCGTGGTCGGCGAGCCGCCGACGGCGCTGGTGACCACGGTGGCGACGCCGTCGGCGGCGACGGCGCGGCCCACGTACGGGTCCACGTCGGTGCCGGTCATCTCGCCGACGGCCTTGACGTGCCCGATGTTCTCGGCGATCAGCGCGATCACGGCGGGCAGCACCAGCAGCACGGCCGAGACCCGGAAGTCCGGCAGGTGGAAGGAGGGCAGCCCGATCCAGTCCGCCCCGGCGACGTTGGAGAAGTCCACCCGGAAGTGGGAGGCGATCTTGAGCGCGCCGTCGCTGTAGGCGGGCACCTGCCCGAAGAGCTGGTCGGCCCCCCACGACAGCACGTAGCCGACGATCAGCCCGATCAGGATCCCGATCCGGCCGATGAACCCCTTGAACGCCACGACGACCACGAACGTGATCACCATCGTGACCAGCGCCATCCACTGGTCCTGCGGCCAGTACACGTCCGCCACGACGTACGCGAGCCCGAACCCGATCAGCATGACCACCGCGCCGGTGACGACCGGCGGGAAGATCCGGTGGATGATCTGCACCCCGAGGAAGTGCACCGCGAGCCCGCACAGCGCGAGCACGAGCCCGGCGACCAGGATCGCGCCCGTCACGATCGCGTCCGCCCCGGCCGTGTCGCCGCCGAACAGCGCCCTGATGGCCAGCACGCCGCCCACGAACGACGCGCTCGTGCCCAGGTAGCTGGGCACCTTCCCCTTCACGATCAGCAGGAACAGGATCGTCGCCACGCCCGACATCATGATCGCGACGTTCGGGTCGAGTCCCATGACCAGCGGGAACACGAACGTCGCGCCGAACATCGCGACCACGTGCTGCGCGCCGAACCCGATCATGCGCGGCCAGGTCAGCCGCTCGTCGGGCTTGACGACCTCTCCGGGAGCCAGATGCTTGCCGTCGCCGTGTTTGGTCCAACCGAAAACCATGTGAGCCCCTCTTCGCCCGGGCTGCCGGTTCCAGTGCCGCCCCGCAGGCTCCTTCCGCGTCCCGCCTGGGATTCGTGCTGCCGTTGCGGGCACATTAGGCCCGTCGGCACGCTCCTACACCGGCATGATCTGCCAAATTCGGTTTCCTGACCAGAGGTGTGCTTGCGCACAACCTGCTCGGGGCCCGGTGCGGTCAGTGCACGTGGATCTCGAAGCCGTCGCCGGTCACCACCTGGCCGGTACGGATCTTGCACGTCTTGCGCAGCTCGACCTCGCCGTCCACCGAGACCATGCCCTCGGCGATCAGCATCTTGGCCAGGCCGCCCGTCTCGGTGACCCCGCAGTACTTCAGCAGGTCGCACAGCGGGATGTAGTCGGAGCGCAGCTCGAAGTCCAGGTCCACGACACCCCAGCCTAGATGCCTCTCATGCGCAGGACGTGCAGGGCCAGGGTCAGGTTCAGCCGCAGGTGCGGGTCGTCGGTGAAGTTGCCGAGCAGCCGCTCCAGCTTGCCGATGCGGTAGCGCAGCGTGTTGTAGTGGAAGTGCAGCCGGCGGGCGGTCTCGGCCACGTTGAGGTTGGTCTCCAGGAGCACCTGCAAGGTGCGCCGCAGGTCGGAGTTCTCGGCGTCGTCGTCGTAGGCGAGCGGGCCCAGCGTCTCCCGTACGAACGCGTGCAGCTCCTGCGTGTCGTTGACCAGCGACAGCAGCCGGTAGACGCCGAGCTGGTCGAAGTGGGCCACCGCGCCCGGCCCGTGGAGCTGGCGGCCGACCCGGGCCGCCTTGAGCGCCTGCGAGTACGCCTCCGGCAGCAGCTCGGCGCCGGGCGAGGGCCGGGAGGTGCCGGTGGAGAACGTGGCGGGCGGCACGTCCGCGAACGCCGAGGCGGCGTCCTTGGCGACCCTGGCCGCGTCCACGGAGGCGTCCAGGACGGCCACCACCTCGTGGGAGAAGCCCGCGACCGCTCCCCTGGGGTCGTGGCGGCGCATGGCGGCGACCCAGCAGGAGACCAGGCGGTCCTGGGTGGTGCGCTCGTCGGCCTCCGGGTCGAGTTCGGCGACCAGGACGGTGACGGGCCGCTCCAGGTCCCAGCCGAACGCCCTGGCGCGCGCCGTGACCCGCTCCGCCGTGCCCGCGCGGCCGGTGAGCACGTCGCGCAGGAAGTCGGCGCGGTACTTGCTCTCGACGGCGTTGACCGCCTCCTGGCGGGTGACGACGAGGGCGGCGACGGTGGCGGCGCGTTCGAGGATGCCGACGTCGCTGTCACGGATCGTTCCAGCGGGGCTGTGGGCGACGATGCGGCCGTGGTGGTGGCCGCCCGCGACGACGGGCACGGACGCGAACGCCTGGGTGCGCCCCGCCGCGCGGGATCCCGGGGCCGCCGGCGGGGCCTCGCGGGCGATCGACTCGCGCAGCGCGGCCACGTCACCGGGCGGCCCCGGCGGGGC
>NZ_JAHKRL010000172.1 GCF_019396405.1 Nonomuraea rhizosphaerae
CCTCCCGCGTCCGCGGGGAGGCGCCCGCCGGCCACGGCGGCGTCGGTGAGCGTCGTCGTCGAGCCGCCGAACACCAGCGCCTCCTCCGCGATCCGGTACCCGACCGAGTCCGGGCCGACCCGGGCTCCTGCTTGGTCCGGCCTCGACCGCTCCGGCCCGCGCACCACGGTGCCGCCGCCCAGCGCGATGGCCAGGATGTCCGGCATCCGGAAGTTCGTCAGCACGCCGCCGATCTCCACGGCCGCCGCCGACTCCCTCGGGAACCCGCCGGCCAGCACCCCCAGGTCCGTGGACGTCCCGCCCACGTCCGCCACGATCGCGTCGGCCACCCCCGACAGGAACGCCGCCCCGCGCAGCGAGTTCGCCGGCCCCGAGCCGATCGTCGAGACAGGCAGCCGCGCGGCGTGCTCCACCGTCATCAGCGTGCCGTCGTTCTGCGCCAGGTACGGGCGGGCGCCCAGCCCCCGTTCGGCCAGCGCCGTCACCAGGGCCTCGACCACGTGGGCGGCCACCCCGTACAGGGCGGCGTTGAGCACGGTCGCGTTCTCCCGCTCCAGCAGGCCGAGCGAGCCGATCTCGTGGCTGACCGACACCGGCAGGCCGTACTCGCTCCTGATCAGCTCCTCGACCACCCGCTCCTGGTCGGCGCTGGCCGGGCTGAACACGCCGGTCACCGCCACCGCGTCCACCTTCGCGCCGTTCCCGCCGCTGCTCCCCGCGTGGGGGCCGCCCGCGCCCAGCCCGTCCAGGAAGCGCCGGATCGCGTCCGGGTCGAGCGGGCTGATCTCCCGCCCGTCCACGTAGTGGCCGCCCGGGACGATCGCCTCGCCCGCCGACACGACCTTGCGCAGGTCGTCCGGCCAGTCGGACAGCGGCGGCACGGCGGTCGTGGCGGGCGCCCCGAGCCGCAGGACGGCCACCCGGCCGAGGTTCCTGCGCTCCAGGATCGCGTTGGTCGCGTGGGTGGTGCCGAGCATGACCCTGCCCACCCGTTCCCACGAGCTCAGCTCGGCCAGGACGGCGTCCAGGGCCGCGCGCAGCCCCTCGGTCACGTCCGGCGTCGTCGGCCGCTTGGCCTTGGCGATCACCCGGTCGGCCGCGTCCAGCACGACGGCGTCCGTGTTCGTGCCGCCGACGTCGATCCCGATCCGCAACGCGCCCTCAGTCACGCGGCTCCCCCTCCCCCTCGGCCAGCTCCTCGATCGGCACGTACTCCAGGTCGTAGCCGAACGCCCGCGGCCCCGCCGTCTCCAGCCCCTTGGGCGTGCGCCAGAGCGGGTCGCACGGCCAGGCGAGCACCGTGACGCGCTGGCCGTACCGCAGGCTCTCGGTCTGGACGGCGACGGCCGTCTCGGTGTCGACCACGGTGATCAGGTCCGGCACCATGGCCCGGGGCCGGCCGTTCTCGACGGCGACGAGGTTCTCGTTCTGCAGCTCCAGCGTCAGCGTGCGGCCGCGGTCGTCGCCCGTGCCCTCGACGGTGGCGGTGCCCCTGACGAAGCCGCCGGTCGTGCGGCGTTCGACGTCGGTCAGCTTGCCGGTGATCAGCCTGGCCGCGCCGAGCCGCTCCGCCAGGGCGCGCAGCGGGTCGGCCGCGCCCTCCGTGGAGCGGCCGATGGCCAGGGCGCGGGTGACCGTCCCCTCGATGACGGCGCCGCGGGCGCGGGCGGCGGTGAGCACGTAGTCGGCCATCAGCGCGTGCGAGCCCGCCGCCACGCAGACGGCGCGTGCCAGCCGTTCCGACCAGAGGCCGTCGATGGGGCGAATCGTCACGATGTTTCCAACGATGTCAGACATGATGACGAGGTCCGCGGGCAGCCCCGCCACGTACATCGACACCATCTGCACCTCGGGGAAGGCCCGCCCCATGGCGTCCGCGTCGAGCAACGGCACCCCGAGCTGGGCGGCCCAGGCGACGGGCGCGACGCCGTTCGCGCCGCCGATCTCCGACGACATGATCGCCGACGGGCGGCGGCCGAAGATCCGCTCGATCTCCTCCGCGATCCGCAGGGGCTCGTCCTCGCCGTGGATCATCTCGTGGCTGACGGTTGGCGCGCCGATGCCGGACAGCGGCACGACCAGCGCGTCGTCCGGCAGGTCCGCCAGTTCGACGAGCGGGACGGGGCCGTGGGCCTGGATCGACCTGATCGCCGCCAGCGACCCGGTGCGCACGTCCCCGCCACCTCCGGTGCCCAGGACGGCGCAGCCTCGGGCGAGGGCGGGGATGTCACTGATGTCAATACTCATATGGCGACACAACCAAGCACATAGGGGCGCATTACGCCAGTCAGAGTGCCGTTACACGGACCGGTCAGCGCGCGTAAAGCGGCACCGCACCGTCTCTTCCTCTTAGTGTTCTTCGTGGTGGCATGCTCGTGGTGGCGGGCATGTTCCTGTCCCCATACCCGATCTGCCGGAAAGGCGAGCGTGACGATGCGGATCTCGGTGGCGGCCGACAGCCTCGACGGTGTGGCCGAGCGGGTCGTGGAGGAGCTACGTACGCGCGGCCACGAGGTCGTCACCCACGGGGCGCTCAACGCCGCCGAACGCGACGACTGGGCCTGGGCCTGCGAGCTGGCCGCCCGCGACGTCAGCGAGGGACGTGCCGACCAGGCCGTGGTGTGCTGCTGGACCGGCACCGGGGCCTCGATCGCGGCCAACAAGGTGCCCGGCGTGCGGGCCGCCCTGTGCGTGGACGCGTACACGGCCGACGGCGCCCGCAAGTGGAACGACGCCAACGTGCTGGCGCTGAGCCTGCGGCTGACGTCCGAAGTGGTGCTCGAGGAGATCCTGGACGCCTGGCTGCGCGGCGAGCCGAGCGTGGACGCCGCCGACCGGGCGAACATCACCCACCTGGACACCATCTGACCCGCGTCCCCGCCCCCGGTCAGCGATAGCGGTCTCCGCCGAGGAGCGGAAATCGTCGGTGCCACCATTTAGGGTTCTCGGCATGACCGACGTCCTCCTCCGCGGCGGCCGCCCGTGGGGTCACGAGGCGCCAGCCGACATCCTCGTACGCGACGGGCGCATCGACCGGGTCGCCCCCGGCATCGACGCGCCCGCCGCGGCCACGTACGACATCGCCGGCCAGCTCGTGCTGCCCGGCCTCGTCGAGGCTCACTGCCATCTCGACAAGACCCTCTACGGCGGCCCGTGGATCCCCCACTCGGCCGACGACACCCTCGCCGGCCGCATCGGCAACGACCTGGGCAGACGCGCCGAGCTGGGCGTCCCCAGCGTCGAGCGGATCAGCGCGCTGCTGGGGCGGATGAGCGCGTACGGCACCACCCATGTCCGCACGCACACCGACATCGACCCCGAGGTGGGGCTGCGCGGCGTCGAGGCCGTCGGTGAGGCCGCCGCCGGCTCCCCGCTCGACGTGCGCCAGGTAGCCTTCCCGCAGCACGGCGTGCTGAGCAACCCCGGCACGGCCGAGCTGCTGGAGGAGGCGCTCAAGAGCGGCGTCGAGGCGATCGGCGGCATCGACCCGGCGGGCGGCGACCGCGACCCCGTGCGCCACCTCGACCTGATCTTCGGGCTGGCCGAGCGCTACGGCACGCACCTCGACATCCACCTCCACGACGGCGGCTCGCTCGGCGGCTGGGAGCTGGAGCTGATCACCGAGCGCACCAAGGCGCTCGGCCTGGGCGGCAGGGTGGCGGTCAGCCACGCGTACGCGCTGGGCGAGCTCGACGCCGCCGCTCAAGACCGTCTGGTGCGGGGGTTCGCCGAGGCCGGGGTGGCGCTGGTGACCGGCGCCGTCTACAGCTACCCGATCCCGCCGGTGAAGAAGGCCAGGGCCGCGGGGGTGACGGTCGCGTGCGGCCACGACGGCATCCGCGACCTGTGGGGGCCGTACGGCAGCGGCGACATGCTGGAGCGGGCGATGCACCTGGCCTACCGCAGCACGTTCCGCAGGGACGAGGACATCGAGCTGGCGCTGGAGGCGGCGACCTACGGCGGCGCCCGGGTGCTCGGCATCGACGCGTACGGGCTGGATCCCGGCCACCGGGCCGACCTCGTGGTGGTGCCGGTGGGCGGCGCGGCCGAGGCCGTGGTCGTTCACCCTGCGCGCACTCTGGTCATGAAAGACGGCTCCGTCCTGCACAATTGACCGGCGGGACCATCGAAAGGCAGGCAAGTGCTCTCTATTCACCAGCGGATCGCGGAAGAGCTAGGCGTGCGCGACGGGCAGGTGCGATCGGCGGTCGAGCTGCTCGACGGCGGCGCGACCGTGCCGTTCATCGCCCGCTACCGCAAGGAGGCCACCGGCGCCCTCGACGACGCGCAGTTGCGCACGCTCGAGGAGCGGCTGCGCTACCTGCGCGAGCTGGAGGAGCGCAGGGCGGCGATCCTGGAGTCGATCGAGTCTCAGGGCAAGCTCGACGACGAGCTGCGCGCCCAGATCATGGCGGCCGAGACCAAGGCCCGCCTGGAGGACATCTACCTCCCGTACAAGCCCAAGCGGCGCACCAAGGCGCAGATCGCCCGCGAGCTGGGGCTGGAACCGCTGGCCGACCAGCTCCTGGCCGACCCGGGCCTCGACCCGGAGGCGACCGCGCAGGGCTTCGTCACCGAGGGCGTCGCCGACGCGGGCGCCGCGCTCGAAGGCGCCAGGGCCATCCTCATCGAGCGCTTCGCCGAGGACGCCGACCTCATCGGCGGCCTGCGCGAGCAGCTGTGGAGCCGGGGCCGGCTCACCTCCAAGGTCCGCGAGGGCAAGGAGGAGGCGGGGGCGAAGTTCTCCGACTACTTCGAGTTCGGCGAGCCGTTCACGAAGCTGCCCTCCCACCGCATCCTGGCCATGTTCAGGGGCGAGAAGGAGGAGGTGCTGTCGGTCACGCTGGAGCCCGACGACAGCCCCGAGTACGAGATGCGCATCGCCTCCCGCTTCGGCGTCTCCGACCAGGGCCGTCCGGCCGACCGCTGGCTCAACGAGACCGTGCGGTGGGCCTGGCGCACCCGCATCCTCGTCCACCTCGGCATCGACCTGCGGATGCGGCTGTGGCAGGCGGCCGAGGACGAGGCGGTGCGGGTCTTCGCCACCAACCTGCGCGACCTGCTGCTGGCCGCCCCCGCCGGCACCCGGGCGACGATGGGCCTCGACCCGGGCCTGCGTACGGGCGTGAAGGTCGCCGTGGTCGACGCCACCGGCAAGGTCGTCGAGACCGCCACCATCTACCCGCACGAGCCGAAGCGGCAGTGGGACCAGTCGCTGGCCGTGCTGGGCGCGCTGGCGCAGAAGCACGGCGTCGAGCTGATCGCGATCGGCAACGGCACCGCCTCGCGCGAGACCGACAAGCTGGCCGGCGAGCTGGTCCAGCACATGCCGTCGGTGACCAAGGTCGTGGTGTCGGAGGCGGGCGCGTCCGTCTACTCGGCCTCCGCCTACGCCTCCGCCGAGCTGCCCGAGCTCGACGTGTCGCTGCGCGGCGCGGTCTCCATCGCGCGCCGGCTCCAGGACCCGCTGGCCGAGCTGGTCAAGATCGACCCCAAGTCGATCGGCGTCGGCCAATACCAGCACGACCTGGCCGAGACCAAGCTGTCGCGCTCGCTCGACGCGGTGGTCGAAGACTGCGTCAACGCCGTGGGCGTCGACGTCAACACCGCCTCCGCGCCCCTGCTGACCCGCGTGTCCGGCATCGGCTCCACGCTGGCCGAGAGCATCGTGCGCCACCGCGACTCCAACGGCCCGTTCCGCACCCGTACGGCGCTGAAGGACGTGGCCCGGCTCGGCCCCAAGGCGTTCGAGCAGTGCGCGGGCTTCCTGCGCATCCCCGGCGGCGACGACCCGCTCGACGCCTCCAGCGTGCACCCCGAGGCCTACCCGGTCGTGCGGCGCATCCTCGACACGGTCAGCTCCGACCTCAAGTCGCTGATCGGCAACACGGCGACGCTGCGCGCGATCAAGCCGCAAGACTTCACCGACGACACCTTCGGCCTGCCCACCGTCACCGACATCCTCGGTGAGCTGGAGAAGCCCGGCCGCGACCCCCGCCCCGCCTTCAAGACCGCGACCTTCAAGGAGGGCGTGGAGAAGATCTCCGACCTGCAGCCGGGGATGATCCTGGAGGGCGTGGTGACGAACGTGGCGGCGTTCGGGGCGTTCGTGGACGTCGGCGTGCACCAGGACGGCCTGGTCCACGTCTCCGCCATGTCCCGAAATTACGTGAAAGATCCGCGCGACGTCGCCAAGCCCGGCGACATCGTCCGCGTCAAGGTCCTCGACGTGGACATCCCTCGCAAGCGCATCTCCCTCACCCTGCGCCTGGAGGACGAGACCACCGCCTCCGGCGGCCCCGACGCCCGCCCGTCGCGCGGCTCCCGCCAGGGCGGCCGCGACGGTTCCCGCGGCGACACCGGCCGCGGCGGCC
>NZ_JAHKRL010000173.1 GCF_019396405.1 Nonomuraea rhizosphaerae
ACCACGCGCTGGTCCGCAAGGGCTTCCAGCTCATGCTGGACGCCCAGCCCGACATGCGCGTGGTCGGCCAGGCCGCCGACGGCGAGGAGGCGGTCGAGCTGTGCCGCCGGCTGCGCCCGGACGTGGTGCTCATGGACCTGAACATGCCGGGGCTCGACGGGGTCGGCGCCACCGAGCGGATCGCCGGCGAGCTGCCCGGCGTGCGGGTGCTCGCGCTCAGCACGTTCGACCTGGACGAGAACGTGGTCGCGGCCCTGCGGGCGGGCGCCGACGGCTTCCTGCCCAAGGACATCTCCCCGGAGGAGCTGGTCGAGGGCGTGCGCGTGGTGCACCGCGGCGAGTCGGCCGTGGCGCCGCGCCTGCTCACCCGCCTGATCGGCACGTTCGTACGCGCCTCGCGCCCCCGCAGGTCCGCCGTGCCGGCCGGGCTGTCCAGGCTGACCGAGCGCGAGCGCGAGACCCTGGTGCTGATCGCCCGCGGCAGGTCGAACGCCGAGATCGCCGAGGAGCTGGACGTCTCGCCCTCGACCGTCAAGAACCACGTGACGAGCCTGTTCGCCAAGATCGGGGTCAGGGACCGGGCGCAGGCGGTGATCGTGGCCTACGAGGCGGCCCTGATCACCCCTGGAGAGTAGGAGCACGGTCCCAGTCGCCGCCCGCCCGAACCGTCCTTCCGCAGGAAGATAAAGCCCCCGCCCGGCGGCCACCCTTGGACCATGACCGCGATTCGGGCAACGAACCTGAGCAAACGCTACGGCGCGACCGTGGCCGTTGCGGACCTCTCCTTCGACGTCGGGCCCGGCCAGGTGACCGGGTTCCTGGGGCCCAACGGCGCGGGCAAGTCCACCACGATGCGCATGATCCTCGGCCTCGACCACCCCTCCGGCGGCACGGCCCTCGTGGACGGCAGGCCGTACGGCGACTGGAAGCACCCGCTGCGCAAGATCGGCGCGCTGCTCGACGCCAAGGCCGTGCACGGCGGGCGCAACGCCCGCAACCACCTGCTGGCCATCGCGCAGAGCAACGGCATCCCCGCCGCCCGCGTCGAGGAGGTCCTGGAGCTGGTCGGGCTGGCCTCGGTGGCCAGGCGGCGGATCGGCGGGTTCTCGCTGGGCATGTCGCAGCGGCTCGGCATCGCCGCCGCGCTGCTGGGCGACCCGGAGATCCTGCTGTTCGACGAGCCGGTCAACGGGCTGGACCCCGAGGGCATCCTGTGGATCCGCACGCTCATGCGGAAGCTGGCGGCCGAGGGGCGCACGGTGTTCGTCTCCAGTCACCTGATGAGCGAGATGGCGCAGACGGCCGACCACCTGGTGGTGATCGGCAAGGGGACGATGATCGCCGACACGAGTGTGGAGGAGTTCATCGGGCGCAGCTCGCAGGCGTACGTGCGGGTGCGCTCGCCGCGGCTGGCCGAGGTAGCCGAGCTGGTCAAGGTCGGCGAGCTGCACCCCGACCACCTGCGGGTCACCGGCGTGACGCCCCTGGAGATCGGCACGATCACCGCCAGGGCCGGGCTGCCGCTGGAGGAGCTGACGCTCGTGCAGCCCTCGCTCGAAGCCGCCTACATGGAGCTCACCAAGGACAGCCTGGAGTTCTCGTCATGATGAACGTCATCAGGTCCGAATGGACCAAGATCCGCTCTGTCCGCTCCACCGTGTGGACGCTGGCCACGACCGTGCTGCTGATGCTGGGGCTCGGGATCCTGATCTCGATCGCGACGGTCACGAACGCGAAGGGGCCCATCGCCCCGGTGAGCGCGGCCGGGAACGCGCTGTCGGGCATCCAGTTCGCCACCGTCGCCCTCGCCGCGCTCGGCGTGATCGTGATCTCCAGCGAGTACCGCACGGGCGCCATCCGCGTCTCGCTCATGGCGGTGCCCGAGCGGCTGAAGCTGCTCACCGCGAAGATCGTGGTGTTCACCGCGCTCACCCTGGTCGTCTCCCTCGTCACGGTGACCGTCACGGTGACCGTGGGGCAGCTCATCATGAAGGTGACGCCGTTCAGCGGCGACGGCGTGCCGATGATGGTCGTCGGGGCGGCGTTGTTCCTGACCGCGTGCGGCCTGTTCGGGCTCGCGCTCGGCACCCTGATCCGGCACACGCCCGGGGCGATCGTCTCGGCCATCGCGCTCATGCTGATCGTGCCGGGTCTCATGTCGGCGCTGCCCGGCGTGTGGGGCGAGACGATCAGCGACTACGTCACGACGAACGCCGGGATGCAGATCTTCGTGCAGCGGGAGAACATCTCGCTCGGGCCCTGGGCGGGGTACGGGGTGTACCTGGCGTGGGTGGCGGTCGTGATGATCGCCGGGGCGGTGCTGCTGCGGCGGCGCGACGCCTGAGCCCTCGAAGATCACTCAGCGACTCACTCGGCGCGGAGGGCGATCACCGGGTCCAACCGGCCCGCCCGCCGCGCCGGCGCCACGCCGAAGAAGACGCCCACCGCCGCCGACACCCCGAACGCCAGCGCCACCGACCACCACGTGATCGAGGCCGGCACCGGCGTGAGCGCCTGGATGGCCAGCGCGCCGCCCACCCCGAGCGCGATCCCGATCATGCCGCCGAGCGTCGTCAGCAGCACCGCCTCGATCAGGAACTGGGACAGCACGTCCCGCTGCCTGGCCCCCAGCGCCTTGCGCAGCCCGATCTCGCGGGTCCGCTCCCGGACGCTGACCAGCATGATGTTGGACACGCCGACCCCGCCGACCAGCAGCGAGATGCCCGCGATCGCGGCCAGCACGCCGGTGAGCATGCCGAGCACGCTGCCGATCGTGCCGAGCAACTGGGTCTGCGTGACGGCCGAGAACTGCTCCCCCGGATACCTGTCCGCGAGCGCCGCCACCACCCGGGACTGGAGCGGCTCGATCTCGTCCGGCCCCGACGCGCCCACCGCGATGCCGTTGACCCTGGGGATGCCGAGCAGCCGCTGGGCCGTCGTCACCGGGATGTGCACCTCCTGGTCGCGCGAGACGCCGAACGTCTGCCCGACCTTCCCGTACACGCCCACCACCCGGAACCTCGCCCCCGAGATCGTGAGCTGCCGCCCGATCGGGTCGAGGTCGCCGAACAGCTTGTCGGCCACCTCAGAGCCCAGCACGGCGACCCTGCGCCGGGTGTCGACGTCCGTCTCGCTCAGGTGGCGGCCCTTGTCCACCGGGCGGTCGAAGATGTTCGTGAGGTTCTGGTCGGTGCCGACGATCGTGACGAACGCCTCCGTCCCGCCCACCCGCACCGTCTCGCCCGACTGCAGCGACACGGTCACCTTGGACGGGTCGCCGACCACGCGCCGCACGTACGCGACGTCGGCCAGGCTCAGCTTGCTCTGCGTCGGGGCCGCGCCCACGCTCAGCCGGCCGGGGACGACCAGGATGATGTTGGTGCCCAGGCCGGAGATCTCCTTCTCGACCGCGTCCTTGGCGCCGGTGCCGACGGCCACCAGGATCACCACGGCCAGCACGCCGATGATCACGCCCAGCATGGTGAGGGCGCTGCGCAGCCGGTTGACCCGCAGCGCCTCCAGCGCCATGCCGAACGACTCGCGCCCTCTCACGCGCCGCGCCCTCTCACGGCCCCGCGCCTTCTCACGGCCCCGCGCTCTCTCACGCGCCGCGGCCCTCCGCGGCGGTGTCCAGCTCGATCAGCCCGTCCCGTACGTGGATCTGCCGCCGCGCGTGCTCGGCCACCTCGGGCTCGTGGGTGACCAGGACGACGGCCACCCCGCGCTCGCTGTTGAGCCGGTCGAGCATCCCCATGACCTCGGCCCCGTTGCGGGTGTCCAGGTTGCCGGTGGGCTCGTCGGCCAGCAGCACCTTCGGCCGGCCGACCAGCGCCCTGGCGATCGCCACCCGCTGCTGCTCGCCGCCGGACATCTGTGACGGCCGGTGCTCCATCCGGTGCCCGAGCCCGACCGACTCCAGCGCCGCCCGCGCCCTGTGCCTCCGCTCGGCCTTGCCGACGCCCCGGTAGACCAGGGGCAGCGCCACGTTCTCCAGCGCCGTGGTCCTGGCCAGCAGGTGGAACGACTGGAACACGAACCCGATCGTCTTGTTCCGCAGCTCGGCGAGCTGGGTGTCGGTCAGGTGGGACATCTCCACGCCGTTCACCCGGAGCTGCCCGGAGGTGGGCCGGTCGAGGCAGCCGAGCAGGTGCATCAGCGTCGACTTGCCGGACCCGGACGGCCCGATGATGGCCGCGAACTCCCCCTGCCCGATGCTCAGCGACACCCCGCGCAGCGCCTCCACGGCGACGCCTTCGAGCTGGTAGCGCCTGGTCAGGTCCACGGCTTCGAGAGCGGGCGCGGCGGTCATGACAGCCGCTGCCCTTGCCGTACGGAGTCCGCGCCCTTGACCACGATCCTGTCGCCCACCGATAAGCCGTTCAGCACCTCGACCACCGCCTCACCCTGGGCGCCGAGCTTGACCGCGCGGCGCTCCGCAGTACCGTTCCTGACCACCCAGACCACGCTCTCGCGCCCGCTGGAGACGATCGCGGCGGCCGGCGCCGCGATGGCGTCCGGCGACTCGCGCACCGTCAGGCGCGTCACGGCGCTCATACCCGGTTTCGGCGTGGGCGCCTTCGTGCCGTCGTCGAACGTGCCCGCGCCGAGCGTGAGCTGCACCGGGTAGCTGACGCCGCCCGTGGTGCCCTCTTTCGGCGTCACGCCGATCCCCGTCACGCGCGCCGTGTAGCTCGCGCCGGGGACCGCGTCCAGCTCGACCGTGGCGCCGGTGCCCTTCTTGACCAGCAGCACGTCCGTCTCGTCGATGTCGGCGGCCAGCGTCAGCCTGGAGACGTCCGTCACGGTCATGATCGGGTCGCCCGCCGACACCGGCACGCCTGTCGCCACCGGGGCGTCGGCGCCGCTCGCCGTGCCACCCGAGGGGAGCTGCTGCGTGCCGGTGGGGAGCTGGCCGAGCAGGCCGCTCAACCCGTTGCCGCCGCCCCCGCCCGACGCCCGCCCGAGCGTCACCACCCCGCCGAACGGCGCCTTGACCGTCAGCGACGCCACCGTGCTCTCGGCCGCCTTGACCGCCGCCTTCGCCTGCGATCTGGAGGCCGCCTGCAATGACGCCATGGACGCCGTCAGCCCGCCGAACCCGCTCGTCACCCCGGACAGCACGCTGTTGATCGACCGGTTGAGCTGCGCGGTGATCGACTTCAGCGCCCTGGTCTGCGCCTTGTGCTGCGCCTCGGCCAGGTCGATCGCCGCGACGAGCTGCCTGCGCGCCTGGCGGTCGTCGATCTTCCTCGCCTCCCTGCGCGCCCTGGCGAAGTGCGCGGCCACCTTGCGGTCGAACGCGCGCGTGTCGAACGCCGCCGGCCGGACCGTCGGCCTGCCCAGACTCGGTGTGACCGGGCTGCTGTTCCTGGCGGCCTGCTTGGCCTGTTTGAGCTGGTCCTGGGCCTGCGGGGAGCGGATCTTGGCCAGGATCTGGCCTTTGCGCACGTGGTCGCCCTCGCGTACGTACAGGTGGGCGATCGTGCCCTGCGCCGGTGAGCGCAGCGTCGCCATGGCGCGGGCGCCGATCGTGGCCGGCGCCTCGACCACCTCGGTCACCGGCGCCCGCCTGATGTCGGCCAGCTGTACGGTGGGCGGCTCGTCGGTGGAGCAACCGGTGAGCGCCAGGAGGACGAGCAGCGGGGGGATGCCGCGACGGATCGTCACCCGACCCATCGTAAGAGCCACCCCTTCCGCCACCCTTTGGGCCTCCCCACCCCGCAGGGAGCACAGGCCGACAACGGGCAGCCGGAGGCGGCCCGGGGCGGGGGTCAGCCGGAGGCGAGTTGGCGGCCGCGGTCGCGGGCCGCCTCGATGGCGGCCAGGAACGCCGCCCGCACGCTGTGCCGCTCCAGCTCCGCGATAGCCGCGATCGTCGTCCCGCCCGGCGAGGTGACGGCCTCGCGCAGGATCACCGGGTGCTCGCCGGAGTCGCGCAGCATCACCGCGGCCCCCACGATCGACTGGGTGACCATGTCGAGGGCCGCCGCACGCGGCATGCCGAGCAGGATCCCGGCGTCGACCATGGCCTCGACCAGGTAGAAGAAGTAGGCGGGCCCGGACCCCGACAGCGCGGTGGCCGCGTCCTGCTGCGACTCGGGGATGCGCAGCACCTTGCCGACCGGCGAGAGCAGGTCCTCGGTGTGGCGCAGGTGCTCCTCGGAGGCGTGCGCGCCCGCCGAGATCACGCTCATCGCCTCGTCGAAACGGATCGGCGTGTTGGACATCACCCGTACGACCGGCACCTCGACGCCGAGCCGCTGCTCCACGAAGGCGGTGGTGATGCCGGCGGCGGCGGAGATGACCAGGCGGTCGGCGGGGACGTAGGGGGCGATCTCGGCCAGCAGCGTCGCCATGTCCTGCGGCTTGACGGCCAGGACGAGGGTGTCGGCGGCCTTGGCGGCCTCGGAGTTGCTCATGGTGCGCACGCCGTAGGACTCGCGCAGCGCCTGCGCCCGCTCGGGCCGGCGGGTGGTGGCCAGGATGTCGCCCGGCTGGAATCCGGCCCGCAGCAGCCCGGACAGCAGGGCCTCGCCCATCTTGCCCGTGCCCAGAATCGCAATCACCCCGGTAGCCTACCGAGCCGCGATAAGGCCGGGGCCCATGGGGAAGCCCGGCCCACGGGGAAGGCCTCTCCGCGGGGAAGCCCGGCCCATGGGGAGGCCGCCGCGCCGGGAGGCTAGCCCCGGCTGAGCAGGGAGCGGGCGAAGAAGGCCAGGTTGCGGGGGCGTTCGGCGAGCCGCCGCATCAGGTACGCGTACCAGTCGGCCCCGTACGGCACGTACACCCGGACCTGCGCCCCCAGCGCCGCCAGCCGCGCCTGCTCCGCGGGCCGCACCCCGTACAGCATCTGGTACTCGAACCCCGTCGCGTCGCGCCCGCTCAGCACGGCCAGCGCCGAGGCGATCTCGATCAGCCGCGGGTCGTGGGTGGCGACCATGGGGTAGCCGGTCCCGGCCATCAGCACCTTGAGGCAGCGCACGTACGAGCGGTCGATGTCGGCCGTCGCGGTGTGGGCGCCGGGCGCGGTGTAGGCGCCCTTGCACAGGCGTACGCGGGCGCCCTCCAGCCTCTCGCAGCGCTCCCGCGCGCCCGGCAGGTACGCCTGGACCACCACGCCCACGTCCGGGTGCTCCTTGCGCAGCGTGGCGTGGACGGAGTGGAGCCCGGCGATCGTGTCGTGCTCCTCGGCGTCGAGCGTGACCGTCACGCCCTTGGCGGCGGCGGCCTCGCAGACGGTGGCGGCGTTGTCGAGCGCGAGCTGCTCCGACAGCCGCAGCCCGAGCGCGGTCAGCTTGACGGAGACGTCGGCGCCGCGCGGCAGGCGGCCGAGGATCGTCAGGTAGTCGTGCACGGCGCCCTCGGCCTGCGCCGGGTCGCTCACGTCCTCGCCGAGGTGGTCGACGGTGACGAGCAGCCCTTCGCCGGTCAGCGTAGTGATCACCTCGCCGACGTCGGCGGCGACGTAGCGCCTGACGACGTCGCGGGTCAGCGGCGAGGCGGTGACGACCCGCTCGGCGAGGTCGCTTCTGGAGACGGCAAGCAGGGCCTGACGGAGCACGGGGTCAACCCTAACTTCAGGATCGGGTATGCGCCTGAACCGGGCGGGCGTCCCATTCGTCCAAATGAGTATGCGCACTTTGACAGCGACGCTTTCAGCCGGATGTCTCGCGCTCGCGACGAGTTGCGGGTCGTCGGCGCCCGCCGAGCAGGCCGCGCCCGCGCCACAAGCGCCCGTGTCCAGCGCTCCCGTGGCGAGCGAGCCCGTGGCCACCACGCCCGCCAAGAAGCCGGAACCGGTCAGACCCACCGGCGACACGATCAACACGCACAAGGTCCGCTGGACCAAGGCCAAGTACGTGTCCAAGGGCCGCAAGCTGCATCTGACCTGGTGGTCGGGGGTGGCGCCGTGCAGCGTGCTGGACCGCGTGAAGGTCAAGGAGACCCGCAAGCGGGTCACGGTCACCCTGTACGAGGGCACCGCCCCGAAGGCCAAGAACACGGCCTGCATCATGATCGCGGTGGAGAAGACCACCACGGTCAAGCTCAAGTCCCCGTTGGCCAAGCGCAAGCTGGTGGACGGCGCAAAATCCTGACAAAGCGTGTTACGGACCCCGGCCTGCGACCACCGCCCGCCGGGGTCCGCCCTGTCGCGAGCGCGTCTCAGGAGTGTCCCGGGGACGTCTCAGGGAAGTGATTCGGCGCGTCCCAGGGTCGGAATACGGGTGCCACATCGGAGGTTGAGTCGAGTAGGCTCAAGCTGTTTGACAAACGCTCCGCGCATTCGTACGTTGAGTCCATTCGACTCAACTTTGATCACAAGGACGTACTCATGGCACGTGCGGTAGGTATCGACCTTGGGACGACCAACTCCGTCGTCTCCATCCTCGAGGGCGGTGAGCCCACCGTCATCGCGAACGCGCAGGGCTCGCGGACCACGCCGTCCGTGGTCGCCTTCGCGAAGAACGGCGAGGTCCTGGTCGGCGAGGTCGCCAAGCGGCAGGCCGTCACCAACGTGGACCGGACGATCCGTTCGGTCAAGCGCGAGATGGGCACCAACTGGTCCCAGGAGATCGACGGCAAGAAGTTCTCCCCGCAGCAGATCAGCGCGTTCGTGCTGCAGAAGCTGAAGCAGGACGCCGAGGCGTACCTGGGCGAGAAGATCACCGACGCGGTGGTCACCGTCCCGGCCTACTTCAACGACTCGCAGCGCCAGGCCACCAAGGAGGCCGGCACCGTCGCGGGCCTCAACGTGCTGCGCATCATCAACGAGCCCACCGCGGCCGCGCTCGCGTACGGGCTCGACAAGGAGCAGGACCAGACCATCCTGGTCTTCGACCTCGGCGGCGGCACCTTCGACGTGTCCCTGCTCGACGTCGGCCAGGAGGACGGCCACGGCTTCGTCGAGGTCAAGGCCACCTCGGGCGACAACCACCTCGGTGGCGACGACTGGGACCAACGGGTCGTCGACGAGCTGGTGACCAGGTTCAAGAACGCTCACGGCGTCGACCTGTCCAAGGACAAGATGGCTCTCCAGCGCCTGCGTGAGGCGGCGGAGAAGGCCAAGATCGAGCTGTCCAGCCAGTCCGAGACCAACATCAACCTGCCCTACATCACCGCCTCCTCCGAGGGCCCACTGCACCTCGACGAGAAGCTGACCAGGGCCGAGTTCCAGCGCCTGACGGCCGACCTGCTCGAGCGGACCAAGGGCCCGTTCCACCAGGTCATCAAGGACGCCGGCATCAAGCTCTCCGACATCGCCCACGTGGTGCTCGTCGGCGGCTCGACCCGCATGCCCGCCGTCACCGAGCTGGTCAAGGAGCTGACCGGCGGCAAGGAGCCCAACAAGGGCGTCAACCCGGACGAGGTCGTGGCCATCGGCGCCGCGCTCCAGGCCGGCGTGCTCAAGGGTGAGGTCAAGGACGTCCTGCTGCTCGACGTGACCCCGCTGTCGCTGGGCATCGAGACCAAGGGCGGGATCTTCACCAAGATCATCGAGCGCAACACGACGATCCCGACCAAGCGCTCGGAGGTCTTCACCACGGCCGAGGACAACCAGCCGTCGGTGCAGATCCAGGTCTACCAGGGCGAGCGCGAGATCGCCTCGTACAACAAGAAGCTGGCCACCTTCGAGCTGACCGGCATCGCGCCGGCGCCGCGCGGCATCCCGCAGATCGAGGTCACCTTCGACATCGACGCCAACGGCATCGTCAACGTCTCCGCCAAGGACCTGGGCACGGGCAAGGAGCAGACGATGACGATCACCGGCGGCTCCGCGCTGCCGAAGGACGACATCGAGCGGATGATGCGCGAGGCCGAGTCGTACGCCGAGGAGGACAAGAAGCGCCGCGAGGAGGCCGAGGTCCGCAACAACGCGGACGGGCTGGCCTACCAGACGGAGAAGTTCCTCCGCGAGAACGACGACAAGGTCCCGGCCGACATCAAGACCGAGGTCAACGACGCGCTCGGCGAGCTGAAGAAGGCTCTGGAGGGCACCGACACCGACGTCATCCGCACCTCGGCCGAGAAGCTCGCCACGGTCAGCCAGAAGATGGGTTCGGCGATCTACGCCCAGAGCCAGGCCCAGCAGGGCGGCGGCGAGGGCGCTCCGCAGGACGCCTCGGCGGGCCAGGACCAGAGCCAAGGGCAGAAGGCCGACGACGACGTCGTCGAC
>NZ_JAHKRL010000174.1 GCF_019396405.1 Nonomuraea rhizosphaerae
CGCCCGCGCGTCCGGCCGGGCGGCGGGCTGACGGGCCATCATGGCGGCCAGCACGACGCCGAGCGGCCCGCCCGCCACCGGCGTCGGCTGCGTCAGCGTGGCCCGGATCCGCTCGGCCGCCGTCCCGTCGAACGCGGGCGCGCCGGCCAGCGCCGTGAACAACGTCGCGCCCAGCGACCAGACGTCACTGGCGGGGCCGCCCTGCTCCCCCTCCAGCCGCTCCGGCGCGATGAAGCCCGGCGAGCCGATCATCAGGCCCTTCTCGGTCAGCGTCGCCTGGCCCTCCTGCCTGGCGATGCCGAAATCGGTGAGCACCACCCGCCCCGAGTCGGTCAGGAACACGTTGCCCGGCTTGACGTCCCGGTGCTGCATCCCCTGCGCGTGCGCGGCGGCCAGCGCGTCCAGCACGGCCGCGCCTATCGAGGCGACCTGCTGCTGCGGCATCGGCCCGCGCTCACGCACCGCGTCGGCCAGCGTCCGCCCCCGCAGCAGCTCCATGACCAGCCACGGCCGGTCGTGCTCCACGATGACGTCGTGCAGCGCCACGATGCCCGGGTGCCGCAGCCGCGCGGTGGCCTGCGCCTCCCGCACCGCCCGGGTGACCAGGTCGGACCGCTGCTTGGCGGACAGGCCCTCGGGCAGCGTCAACTCCTTGACCGCCACCTCGCGGTCAAGCATCTCGTCCTTGGCGAGCCACACCCTGCCCATGCCACCGCTGCCGAGCGGCTGCAGCAGGGAGTAGCGGCCGGCCAGTGTTCCCCCGGACATAGACGAAGGGTAACTAATGATCATGGGCGGCGGTTAACTGTCACGAGTACACCGGCCGCCTCTCGATCGCTCCGGGGATCACCTCCGGAGGACCGGCCCGGAGAGGGAGCGTGAACTCGTTGCCCGCCATTGACTACCAGTCGCTGACCGGCGAGCAGGCCGCCCAGCAGCTGGACGAGCTCAGCGAGCTCTACACCCAGGTCTACGCCGAGCCGCCGTACGGGTGGGGGCCGGAGCACGCCGAACTGTTCAGGGAACGCTTCGACGTGCAGCGGCGGCAGGAGGGATACCGGCTCATCAGCGCCCGGGAGGGCCGTCGCCTGGTCGCCTTCGGCTTCGGGGTGACGCTGCGACCGACCACGCCGTGGTGGCGCGATCTGGTGACGCCGCTGCCCGAGGAGATCACCGTGGAGCGTCCGGGCCGTACTTGGGCGCTGGTCGAGCTGCTGGTGGGAGCGTCGTGGCGGCGCCGGCACGTGGCGGAGAACATTCACGGCCTGCTGTTGAGCGGCAGGCAGGAAGAACGGGCGACCTTGACCGTGCTGCCGGCCGCCACGCCTGCTGTGATCGCTTATCGCAAGTGGGGATGGCACAAGGTCGGCGACAAGCGCAATCCGTTGCCGGGGGCGCCGGTGTTCGCGGTCATGGTGAAGGAATTGCGCTGAGACGCATCACCTGCTGTCCCGTCCGTCGGGTGTCTGGCCATGATCGGTTCGTCGGGTGTCCGGCCGTGATCGTCAGAAGGTCGGGGCGTTCGGGCATCCGGTGACCGCAACGGTGCACATCGCCCCTGGTCGCCTGGTCGCCTGGTCGTCGAAGGCCCGGGGCGGGCGGGTGAGCGCGGTCGGAGGGGTGCGGCTGAGAGGTCGGGCGGCGCGCGGCGGAGCCGCGCCAGGGGGCGTCCGAGCGGTAGCGAGGCCCGACAGGGGTCGGGCCTGGGCCCGACTGGAAAGCGCCCGGAGTGGAACGAAGGCCCTTTGTGGTCAGGGCGGACATCAGACGGCCAACCACCCAGACGGCAACGGGCGGGCTGCGGAGGCCCTTTGTGGTGGGCGGTTTGGCATAACTGTCGGTCGTCGGCTCTATGGTCTTGGTTCGTGGATCCGGTTCAAGGCACCCTCGACGAGCTCGGCACGCCGCTGAGCGACGTCACGTTCGTCGTGTTCGACCTGGAGACGACCGGCGGCTCCCCCGCCGAGCACATGATCACCGAGATCGGCGCGGTCAAGGTGCGGGCGGGTGAGGTGCTGGGTGAGTTCTCCACGCTGGTCGATCCGGGTGGGCCGATCCCGCCGTTCATCTCGGTGCTGACCGGCATCACCGACGCGATGGTGGTGGCCGCGCCGCGCATCGAGGCGGTGCTGCCGAGCTTCCTGGAGTTCATCCGCGGCGCGACGCTGGTGGCCCACAACGCCAGTTTCGACACCCGGTTCGTCAAGGCTGCCTGCGCCGCGCATGGTTATCCGCCGCCGGTCAACCCGGTGGTCGACACCGTCGACCTGGCCCGGCGGGTGCTGACGCGGGACGAGACGCCGAACCACAAGCTGTCCACGCTGGCCCGTTTCTTCCGCAGCCCCACCGACCCGTGCCACCGCGCCCTGGAGGACGCCAGGGCCACCGTCCACGTGCTGCACGGGCTGATCGAGCGGGCGGGATCGTTCCAGGTCCACACGCTGGAGGAACTCAAGTCGTTCGTCCGCGCGCCGACCCCCGAGCAGCAGCGCAAGCGTCATCTGGGCGAGTCGGTGCCGCACGCCCCCGGCGTCTACCTGTTCGAGGACGAACGCGGCGAGGTCCTCTACATCGGCAAGAGCACCAACCTGCGCAACCGCGTACGCTCCTACTTCACCGCCAGCGAGACCCGCCCGCGCATCCGCGAGATGATCGGCATCGCCGAGCGGGTCCGCCACATCGTCTGCGCCACGGGGCTGGAGGCGGAGGTGCGCGAGCTGCGCCTGATCGGCGGCGCCAAGCCCCGCTACAACCGCCGGTCCCGCTTCCCGGAGAAGATGGTCTGGCTCAAGCTGACCTCCGAGCCGTTCCCGCGCCTGTCGATCGTGCGTGACCTGAAGGACGACGGCGCCGCCTACCTCGGGCCGTTCAGCAACAGCCGCCTGGCCGACGACGCCCGTACGGCTCTGCACGAGGCGGTGCCGCTGCGTCAGTGCACGCAGCCGATCAGCCTGCGCACGCCGCGCGCCGCGTGCGTCCTGCACGAGATGGGCCGCTGCGGCGCGCCCTGCGCGGGCCGGGAGAGCCAGGCCGACTACTCCCTGCACGTGGAGGCGGCCCGCCGCGCCATGACCCTTGACGCCGACGTCGTCTTCACCGCCGTCTCGGCCCGCATGGAGCGGCTGGCGGTCGAGCAGCGCTACGAGGAGGCCTCGGTCGACCGTGACCGTCTGGCCGCCTTCGTCCGCGCCGCGGCCCGCATGCAGCGCCTGACGGCCATCACCCGCATCCCGCAGCTCATCGCCGCCAGCCCGGCCTTCGACGGCGGCTGGGACATCCACGTCGTCCGCTACGGGCGGCTGTCGGCGGCGGGCGTCATGCCGCGCGGCGCCCACCCGGTCCCTTTCGTCGAGTCCCTGGTGGCCACCGCCGAGACCGTCATCCCCGGCCCTGGTCCCGTCCACGCGGCCAGCGCCGAGGAGACCGAGTGCATCCTGCGCTGGCTGGAGTCGCCGGGGGTCCGGCTGGTGGAGGTCGAGGGCGAGTGGAGCCTGCCCGCCCACGGCGCGGCCCGCCACAAGGCGCGCATCGACCTCGCCTACCGGGGGCTTGATCGGGGCCGCTAGAGTTGGCCCATGGTCACGGCTATCGTCCACATCAACGCCGAGGTTGACCGGATCCCGGAGGTCGCCCAGACGATCGCCGAGATCGACGGGGTCAGCGAGGTGTATTCCATCACCGGCGAGTACGACCTGCTGGCCATGGTGCGGGTGACCCACTACGAGCAGGTCGCCGAGGTGATCGCGGGGCGGCTGAACAAGGTGGCCGGAGTGCTGCACACCGAGACCCACATGGCGTTCCGCACCTACAGCAAGCACGACCTTGACGCCGCCTTCTCGATCGGCCTCGCCGAGACCGATTAATAACGCTTTCTTACGGCAGGCACGGGAGGGCCCACCCTCCGCACGGGGCCGGCGCCTGTCCAGGGAGACGCTCCTCCGGTGATGCGGGGCCGGGCGCCGTTACGAGACGGTGAGACCAGGGCTTCCCCTGGCGCTGACGTGCGCCGTTTCCGCTGCTCGCCGTACCCCGTGGCCCACCGCATCGCCACACCATGCCGCTGAGAGCCACTGAGAGCCACTGAGAGCCGCCGACAAGCCGCCGAGACGCGAAAACGCGGGCCCGGACAACTGTCCGGGCCCGCGCTCGTCGCTCGCCGGCTAGCGGGTCAGCGTGTGGTCGTCGCTGCCCTCGCCGATGGCCGCGTGCCCGTCGCCGTCGCCGTGCCCGTCGTCCAGGGGGATCTTCTCGCCCCCGTACGCCTTCGACATGAGGCCGCGCAGCTTGCCCAGCGGGCCGCGCATGCCCTTGGGCGGGATGCCCGAGCTGTCGTCGTCGACCGGGAGCATGAGCACCGGCCGCTTGCCCCGGACGTGCGCCTCGATGTCGTCCGCCGGAGGCGTGTGCACCTCGATGAACTCGCCGTGCGGCAGCCGCTTGATGACGCCCGACTCGACGCCGTGCGAGATGACGCCCGCGTCGTAGCGCTGCAGCCCCAGGCACATCCGGTAGGTGATCAGGTAGGCCAGCGCCGGCCCCACGAAGATCAGCACCCGGCCGACGTAGGTGGTCCAGTTCAGGCTGACGTGGAAGTTCGCCGCGATCTCGTCGTTGGCGCCCAGCAGCCAGAGCAGGCCGTAGAACGTGATGGCCGAGATGCCGATCGAGGTGCGGTGCGGGTTGTTGCGCGGGCGGTCGGCGACGTGGTGCTCACGCTTGTCGCCGGTCACCCACTGTTCCAGGAACGGGTACAGTGCCAGGCCCGTCATGATGATGCCCATCGGCACCAGCGCCGGGATGATGACGCTGAGCGGCAGTGTGCCCGCGTTGGCCGTGCCGAACATGTTGATCTCCCACGAAGGCATGATGCGCAGCGCGCCTTCGAGGAAGCCCATGTACCAGTCGGGCTGGGAGCCGGCCGAGATGTCGGCCGGTGTGTAGGGCCCGAACAGCCAGATCGGGTTGATCTGCGCGAACGTCGCCAGCCCCGCGATCACCGCGAAGGTGAACAGGAAGTACGCGCCCGCCTTGGCCATGAACGCCGGGTAGAACGGCGCGCCGACCACGTTGTGGTTGTTGCGCCCCTTGCCGGGCATCTGGGTGTGCTTCTGCATCCACATGAGCACCATGTGCGCCGACACCAGCGCCAGGATGATGCCCGGGATGAGCAGGATGTGCAGCGAGTAGAACCGGGCGATGACATCCTCACCCGGATACTCGCCGCCGAACAGGAAGAACGTGATGTACGTCCCCACCAGCGGCAGCGAGATCGCCACGCCCTCGGTGATCCGCAGACCGGCGCCGGACAGCAGGTCGTCGGGCAGCGAGTAGCCGGTCAGGCCCTCGGCCAGCGCCAGCGTCAGCAGCAGGACGCCGATGATCCAGTTGAGCTCACGCGGCTTGCGGTAGGCGCCGGTGAAGAACACCCGCAGCGCGTGGACCGTCATCCCGGCCACGAACAGCAGGGCCGCCCAGTGGTGCATCTGCCGCATGAGCAGTCCGCCACGGACGTCGAAGCTGATCTCCAGCGACGACGCGTAGGCCTCCGACATCATGACGCCGCGCAGCGGGGCGTACGAGCCGGCGTACTCGATCTCCATCATGCTGGGCTTGAACCAGAGCGTCAGGAACGTCCCGGTCAGCAGCAGGATGACGAAGGAGTACAGGGCGATCTCGCCCAGCAGGAACGACCAGTGGTCGGGGAAGACCTTGCGGAGGTTGCGCTTGAGGAAGTTGCCCGCCCCGAGCCGCTCGTCAAGGTAGTTGGACGGCCCCCCGATGGCCTTCGGTACGGTGGTCAGCTCGCTCATGCCTGGCCTCCCTTGGCGCGAGCCTCTGCTTCGGCGTCGCCGCGCTCCCAGTAGCTGGGCCCCGGCGGCACCTTGAAGTCGCCCTGGGCCACGAGGTAACCCTCGCTGTCCACCGCGATCGGCAGCTGCGGCAGCGGCCTGGCGGCCGGGCCGAAGATGACCTTGGCGCCGTCGGCCGCGTCGAACGTCGACTGGTGGCAGGGGCAGAGAATGTGGTGGGTGGTCTGCTCGTACAGGGCCGCCGGGCAGCCCACGTGCGTGCAGATCTTGGAGTAGGCGACGATGCCGTCGTGCGTCCAGTTCTGGTTGACGCCCGACTTGATCTCCTCCGGGCGGAACTTGATCAGGATGAGCGTCGCCTTGGCCAGGGCGTTCAGGTCGTGCTCGTAGCCCTCGGGCACCACCGACAGGATGCCGCCCGGCGAGTTGAAGTCGGCCGCGCGGATCGGCTGGCCGGTGCCCTCGACGACGAGCTTGAGCGGCTTGCCGTCCTTGGTCTTCTCGCCCCACACGGTGTGCCGCAGCGTCTTGTTGAACCGGGCGCCGGGCATCTTGGAGTTGTCGAGGTCACGCAGCAGCACCAGCGGGACCAGGCCCAGCGGGGCCGCGGCCAGCAGCAGCGTGCGGCGCAGCAGCTTGCGCTTGACGAAGCCGCTCTCGTTGGCGCCGCGGACGAAGGTGTCGGCGACGTACTCGCGGTCGTCGGCCGGGGACACCATCGGGTGGCGCTCCTGGACGAGGGAGTACTTGGGCATGATCTGGCGCACCCAGACCACGATGCCCACGGCCAGCCCCAGCAGCGCCAGCGTCAGCGTCCCGCCGAGCGCGAGGTTGGAGACCCCGGTGCTCTCCGGGCTGCCCACCTGGAAGAAGACGTAGCTGATGATGAAGGCGACCGCGGCCAGGAACGTGACGAAGAAGCAGAGCGCCACGATCCTCTCGGCCTTGCGCGCCTTCTGCTCGTCCTGCAGCGTGACGCCGGGGACCTCGACGTCCTCGTCGGCGGGCTCCGCCTCGCCGAGCAGCGAGGTGCCCGGGGCGGGGGTGCCGATGACGCGCTTGGGTACGCGCTCGTCCGGCTGCTCGATCTCGTGCTCGTTGTCTGTCATGACTTCTGTCGCTTCTTCGCGGTGATCCAGATGGCCGAGAGGACGAGGGCGGTCAGGCCCGCGATCCACGCTACGAGACCTTCGGTCACGGGTCCAATGCGGCCGAGGCCGAATCCGCCCGGATCCTTCTGCTCGCGGACCTGAGTGATGTAGGCGATCATGCTGCGCTTCTCCTCAGGCGTGATCGTCGAGTCGTTGAAGACCGGCATCGCCTGCGGGCCGGTGATCATCGCCTCGTAGATCTGCGTGGGAGAGGACTCGTTCAGGTTGGGCGCGTACTTGCCCTGCGTGAGCGCGCCACCGGCGCCGGCCCAGTTGTGGCACTGGATGCAGTTGGCGCGGAACAGCTCGCCGCCCTTGCCGGCGTCGCCGAGCTTGGGGTCGACCTGCTCGGCGCTGGGCACCGTCGGGCCCTGGCCGAGCGACTGCACGTACGCGCCGAGCTTGCGGATCGCGTCCTCGTTGACCCACTGCGGCTGCGGCTTGCGCGGCGCCTGGGCCCCCGGGTCGGCGGCGGGCATGCGCCCGGTGCTCACCTGGAAGTCGACGGCCGCGGCGCCCACGCCGATGAGGGTCGGGCCGGTGCCGGTGCCCTGGGCGTTGAGCCCGTGGCAGCTTCCGCAGTGGGCCTCGAACAGAGCCTTGCCCTCCGCCACGTCGTCCACCCTGCCGGACGCGAGCGCCGCGTCGGCGGGCTGGGAAGCCTGTGCGAAGGCCGTGTATGCCATCCCGACCAGCGCCAGGGCGAAAATCAGGACGGCGTATCTCGCGAGGGGATGCCGCCGCCAAGCGGTGATCCTAGTCACAGAGATCCCGTTCCTTAACGAATGATGTAGATGGTCGCGAAAAGACCGATCCAGACGACGTCGACGAAGTGCCAGTAGTAGGACACGACGATGGCGCTGGTGGCCTGCTCATGCGTGAAGCGCTTCGCGGCGTACGTGCGTCCCAGCATGAACAGGAACGCGATCAGGCCACCCGTCACGTGCAGGCCGTGGAAGCCCGTCGTCAGGTAGAACACGGAGGTGTAGGCGTTGGCCGACAGGGTCGCGCCCTCGCTCGCCAGCTCCCCGTACTCGTACAGCTGACCGCCGACGAAGACCGCGCCCATCAGGAAGCTGACGACGTACCAGAAGCGAAGCTTGCCTACCTGCCCCTTCTCCGCGGCCCACACGCCCATCTGGCACGTCACGGAGGACAGCACCAGGATGATCGTGTTGACCGTCGCGAACGGGATGTTCAGGTGAGCGCCCTCGGCCGCTACCACGCCCACGGGGTGGAGCGAGGGGCCCCACTCCAGGCCGTTGCCCTCGCTCACCGACCGGATGGTGAAGTACATCGCGAACAGCGCCGCGAAGAACATGAGCTCAGAGGACAGCCACACGATCGTACCGACGCTGACCAGGTTGGGTCTGCGGTACGGCTGGGCTGCCGTCGTCGAAGTTATTGCGGATGCTGTCGCCACGGGCAGCATTATTGCGGTTCCAGTGGGCGGTCCGGCGCACGACCCCCCGTTAGCAGGAACAAACATGCCCGCAAGCTCAACAAAATGGGCTCAAATCGCCCCACAGACCCCGCGGCCTGGGATTGCACGCCTGGGCACCGGTACGATCCCAGGTGACCCTACAGCTACGACCGATAGCGAGCGCGACAGTGACCACCACGGGGAGCACCGGCGAGACGATGAAGGTGCTCGTCTACAGCGACGACGCCGCCACCCGGGAAGAGGTGAGGCTGGCGATCGGCCGGCGCCCGGCCGCCGACGTGCCCCTCGTCGAGATCGTGGAGTGCGCCACGGAGCCCAAGGTGCACCAGTGGCTGGCCTCCGGCGAGATCGGCGTCGCCGTCCTGGACGGCGAGACCCAGCCCGCCGGCGGCATGGGCGTCTCGCGTCAGGCCAAGGACGAGGTCTACGACTGCCCGCCCGTCTGCCTGATCATCGCCCGGCGCGACGACCGCTGGCTGGCCGCCTGGTCCAAGGCCGAGGCCGTGGTCCCGCGGCCGCTGGAGCCCATGGTCCTGGCCGACACCGTCGCCGACCTGATGCGCCGCCGCCTGTCCACCCGTTCCTCGACCCGACTGAACGCGAAGTAGGTGCCTTCCGTGGATGCCCGGACGACCTGGCCGGCTTTGCTCTCAGCTCTCCTGTCGGGTGAGCATCTGACCGCGGACGAGACGTCCTGGGCGATGCGGGAGATCATGTCCGGGTCGGCGACGCCGTCCCAGATCGCCGGGTTCGCGATCGCGCTGCGCGCCAAGGGCGAGACGGTCGCCGAGGTCGTCGGCCTGGCCCGCACCATGCTCGACCTGGCCACCCCGCTGACGGTCGAGGGCCCGGTCGTCGACGTCGTCGGCACGGGCGGCGACCGCGCCCACACCGTCAACGTCTCCACCATGGCCGCCGTCGTGGCCGCCTCCGCCGGGGCCCGCGTCGTCAAGCACGGCAACCGCGCCGCCTCCTCCTCGTGCGGCGCCGCCGACGTCCTGGAGCACCTGGGCATCCGCCTCGACCTGACGCCCGAGCAGACGGCGCGGGTGGCCCGCGAGGCGGGCATCGCGTTCTGCTTCGCGCCGGTCTACCACCCCGCGCTGCGCTTCGCCGGGCCGCCCCGCAAGGAGATCGGCGTACCGACGGTCTTCAACTTCCTCGGGCCGCTCACCAACCCCGCCCGCCCGGCCGCCCAGGCCATCGGCGTGTTCGACGCCCGCATGCTGCCCGTCCTGGCCGGCGTCTTCGCCGAGCGCGGCGTGTCCGCGCTGGTGTTCCGCGGCGACGACGGGCTCGACGAGCTGACGATCGCCACGACCTCCACGGTCTGGGTCGTGCGCGACGGCGCCGCCACCCAGACCAGCTTCGACCCGGCCGTCCTCGGCATCCCCCGCGCGGACGCCGCGGCCCTGCGCGGCGGCGACGTGGCCTTCAACGCCCAGGCCGTGCACGACCTGGTCCGCGGCAAGACCGGCCCGGTCCGCGACGCCGTCCTGCTGAACGCCGCCGCGGCCCTGGTGGCCCTGGAGGGGCCCGGGGACGACCTGGACGCCGCCATGATCGAGGGTTACGCGCGGGCGGTCCAGGCGGTGGACTCGGGGCGCGCCTCGGCGACCCTGGACCGCTGGATCGAGACCAGCCGCTCCCTGCGCCCGGCCGGCTGACCCCCGGCCCCGCAGGGCGGGCTCGCCCGGAGGGCGGGGCGGCTCATCCGAACAGGACCGTCGGCCCCGCCTTCAGCGAGCTCCACTTCAGCCACTGCTTCCAGCTCTCCTGCCAGTGCCCCCACCCGTTGGTGGGTTCCAGCTCGCGCGGCGACCCGGTGATGATGATCGGGTCCCCGATCAGCGTGTTCTTGATGAACCAGGCCGCGTGCGACGGGCTGACGTTCACGCATCCGTGGCTGACGTTGGAGTTGCCCTGCGAGCCGACCGACCAGGGCGCGCTGTGCACGTACTCGCCGCTGTTGGAGATCCGCACGGTGTTGTAGACCGTCAGCCGGTAGTAGCCGGGCGAGCCCGGCCCGATGCCGGGCGAGGTCATGATGGTCACCCGCTCCCTGGACATGGCCAGGTGGATGCCGGAGGTCGTGTAGTACTTCCACTGCCCGCCCTGGCCGGCGCTCATCGGCATGGTGCGGATCTTCCTGCCGTCGCGGCGGACGGTCAGCACGTGGTCGCGGGTGCTGCCCTTGGTGATCTGCGAGCGGCCGATCTTGAAGTCGAGGGTGACGTCGCGCCTGCCGTACAGGCCGTCGCCGCCCCGCACGCCCGCCAGCCGGGCCTCCATGCGGACGTTCGTCCTGGCGGGCCAGTAGTGGGTCGGGCGGAAGTCCACGTGCCGCTCGTCGAACCAGTGCCAGGCGCCCTCGACGGGCTTGGAGCTGTGCACGACGAGATTGCGCTCGACGGACACCCGGTCGGTGACCGGCCGGTCGAACGTGATCATGATGGGCATGCCGACGCCGACCGTCAGCCCGGTGTCGTCCTTGTTGGGGGTCATCGCCTCGACGTCGAACACCTTGCCCGCGCGGACGGTGGAGAAGGTGCTGGTGGTCTCGGCCCGCTTGCCGTCGGCGCCGACCGCGACCGAGGTGACCGTGTACGTGGCGCCGGGCCGGGCGGTGCGGGTGCTGCGCCACCGGGTGCGGTCGGCGCTGAGGACGCCGGGCAGGTCGCCGGCCTTGCCGCCGTCCACCTTGACGCTCTTCAGCGTGCCGGACCGGGCGGAGACGGCCACGGTCTGGTCCGTGGGGATGTTCCCGGCCTTGTCCAGGGGGCTGACGACCACGGAGGCGGCCGAGGCCGCCATGGGCGGCACCACGAGCCCGGCCGTATCAGTACGAGCCTCAGACGAGCCGTCAGCGCCGGCCGCCGAGCAGGCCGCCAGCAATGCCAGGGCCAGCAGCCCCGCCGATCCACAAGCCACGCGCCCCACGTGCGCTCCCCCGTCCGAGGTTGATCTCCATCCCTCCCTTATTACCCTGAGTGATCGATTCGCCACGAGCGCTTCCTGGTAAAGGACACCAAAAAGCGGGCGTCCCCCGCAAAGAACGGGACACCCGCTGAAAGGCCGCGACCTCAGTGCGAGAAGTTACCGCGGTAGTACTGGAACACGAACCCGATCATCGCCATGATCACCAGGAACACGCCGATCAGGAACATCCAGAACCCGATCACGAACCCGGCGAAGGCGAAGGCCGCCGCCAGGCACAGGAACAGCGGCCACCAGCTGCTCGGGCTGAAGAACCCGATCTCGCCGGCCCCGTCGCTGATCTCGGCCTGCTTGTTGTCCTCCGGCTGCGCGCCGAGGCGCCGCGCGGTGAACATCAGGTAGTAGCCGATCATGAACGCGAACCCGACCGAGATGGCCATGGCGGTGGTGCCGACCGGCTCGCCCTGCCCCGTCTCCGCCTTGGTCCAGAACCAGTACGCGACGTCGACGCCGGCGAAGAACAGGCCGCACAGCAGGAACAGCCAACCCTGGACCTTCATCAGGCCTCCACCTTCTCCGGCTCCTTGGCGGACACGCGCGGGTAGTGCAGGTCGAACGCGGGCCGCTCGGAGCGGATGCGCGGCATCGAGGAGAAGTTGTGCCGGGGCGGCGGGCAGGAGGTCGCCCATTCGAGCGAGTTGCCGTAGCCCCACGGGTCGTCGACCGTGACCTTGGGCGCGCTGCGCGCCGTCTTCCAGACGTTGTACATGAACGGCAGCACCGACAGGCCGAGGACGAAGGCTCCGACCGAGGAGATGAAGTTCAGGTCGGTGAAGCCGTCGGCGGCGCTGTAGTCGGCGTAGCGGCGCGGGAAGCCGATCACGCCGAGCCAGTGCTGGATCAGGAACGTGGTGTGGAAGCCGATGAACAGCAGCCAGAACTGCAGCTTGCCGAGCCGGTCGTCGAGCATCTTGCCGGTGAACTTGGGCCACCAGAAGTAGAAGCCGGCGAACATCGCGAACACCACGGTGCCGAAGACCACGTAGTGGAAGTGGGCCACGACGAAGTAGGTGTCGCTGAGCGGGAAGTCGAGCGGCGGCGAGGCCAGGATGACGCCGGTCAGGCCGCCGAGCAGGAACGTGATGAGGAAGCCGACCGAGTACAGCATCGGCGACTCGAAGGACAGGTGCCCTCGCCACATCGTGCCGATCCAGTTGAAGAACTTCACGCCTGTCGGCACCGCGATGAGGAACGTCATGAACGAGAAGAACGGCAGCAGCACCTGCCCGGTCGGGAACATGTGGTGCGCCCAGACCGTGATCGACAGGCCGGCGATGGAGATCGTCGCGGCCACGAGGCTGATGTAGCCGAAGATCGGCTTACGGCTGAAGACCGGGATGATCTCGCTCACGATGCCGAAGAACGGCAGCGCGATGATGTAGACCTCGGGATGGCCGAAGAACCAGAACAGGTGCTGCCACAGCAGCGCGCCGCCGTTCTCCGGGCTGAAGATGTGGGTGCCGAGCTTGCGGTCGGCCTCCAGGGCCAGCAGCGCGGCGGCCAGCACCGGGAAGGCCATCAGCACGAGCATGCTGGTCAGCAGGACGTTCCAGGTGAAGATCGGCATCCGGAACATCGTCATGCCGGGCGCGCGCATGCAGATGATCGTGGTGATGAAGTTGACCGAGCCGAGGATCGTTCCCAGGCCGGACAGCGCCAGGCCCATGATCCACAGGTCGCCGCCCAGGCCGGGCGAGCTGATCGCGTTGGACAGCGGCGTGTAGGCGAACCAGCCGAACGAGGCGGCGCCGCCGGGGGTGAAGAAGCCCGACACCGCGATGATGCTGCCGAACAGGTAGAGCCAGTAGCTCACCATGTTCAGGCGCGGGAAGGCGACGTCGGGGGCGCCGATCTGCAGCGGCATCAGCTCGTTGGCGAAGCCGGCGAACAGCGGCGTCGCGAACATCAGCAGCATGATCGTGCCATGCATGGTGAACAGCTGGTTGAACTGCTCGTTGCTGACGAACTGCAGCTGCGGCTGCGCCAGCTCGGCCCGCATGATCAGCGCCATGACGCCGCCGATCAGGAAGAACGCGAACGACGAGATCAGGTACAGGTGCCCGATGATCTTGTGGTCGGTGGACGACAGCCACTTGGCGATCACCTGGCCCTTGGGAGCGGGCCTGGAGGTCGTGGAGAGCGGCTCTTGGATGGCGGTCACTGGGCACTCCCAGCCTGGGTCGCGATGTACTGGTCGTACTCAGCCTGCTTGACGAGCTTCACCGAGAAGAGCATGCGGCTGTGGTCGACGCCGCACAGCTCGGCGCAGCGGCCCGCGTACACGCCCGGCTTGTCGAGCGTGTCGATCTGGAAGAAGCGGCCCTTGTTGTTCTCCGGCAGGCCCGGGATGACGTCACGCTTGAACAGGAACGCCGGGACCCAGAACGAGTGGATCACGTCGGGCGAGACCAGCTCGAACTCCACCTTCTTGCCCACGGGCAGCACAAGCTGCGGCCCCTGGTTGTAGTCGCTCACCGGCTGACCGACGACGGGCTTCAGCGTCTTGCCGCCGACCGTCGTGGTGAAGCGCCAGCTCCACTGGAACGCCTCGACCTTGACCTTGACGTCAGGGGTGGGCGACATCGCCTCCATGTCCCGGCTGTCACGGGCGGTGAAGAAGAAGAACACCGAGACCATGACCAGCGGGATGAAGGTGTAGAGCATCTCGATCGGCAGGTTGTAGCGCACCTGCGGCGGGAGCTCGGCCTTGGCCTTGCGCTTCACGTGGAAGAAGCACGCCCACAGGATCAGGACGATGACCACGGCGCCCGTGGCCAGGGCGGCGACCCAGGCCCCGTTCCACAGATTCTGGACGATGTCGCCCTGGCCGGTCACATGCTCGGGAAGCAGCCCGCGGCTCCAGTCGGCCTCGGGAATGTCTCTAGCACATGCCGTAGCGGAGGCCAGCAGCAACGCCAAAGCGGCGGCGCGTGACACTCTGCGCCGGGCCAACGAACGCCGTGTCGAACGGCGAGTCGGACTCACGGATCGCCTACCCCACAGATGAAGCCCGGAATCACTTCCGGGCGCTCGTATGTCTAAAAGCACAGCTGATTGCAGACACATTAGCGGCTAACAGCCTCGCCCTCCCGCGCGGCCCCTCGATGGCGCGCCGCAAGTGGGACGATGGGTCTCGTGGCGTACTTCGACGCGGCCTCGACCGAGCCGCTCCACCCCCAGGCCCGCGAGGCGCTCCTGGCGGCGATCGACGTCGGCTGGGCCGACCCCGCGAGGCTGTACGGCCAGGCCCGCCGTGCTCACCTGCTGCTGGAGCAGGCCCGCACGGAGGTGGCCGAGGCGCTGGGCGCGCGCCCCGACGAGGTGTCGTTCACTTCTTCGGGCACGCAGGCCGTGCATCTCGGCGTGCTGGGCACCCTACACGGCAGACGCAGGGCCGGGCGCCGCCTGGTGACGGGCGCGGTGGAGCACTCCAGCGTGCTGCACGCGGCCGGCCTGCACGAACGCGCCGGCGGCGAGGTCGAGACCGTGGGCGTCGATCTGAGCGGACGGGTCGACGCGGCGGCGTTCGCGGCGGCCGTCGCCCGGCCCGACACGGCCCTGGCCTGCCTGCAGACGGCCAACCACGAGGTGGGCACGCTGCAGCCGGTGCCCGAGGTGGCCGAGGCGTGCCGGGAGCACGGCGTCCCGCTGCTGGTGGACGCCGCCCAGACGGCCGGGCGGCTGCCGGTCCCGCCCGGCTGGTCGGTGCTGGCGGCCAGCGCGCACAAGTGGGGCGGCCCGGCCGGGGTGGGGGTGCTGGCGGTGCGCAAGGGCACGCGGTTCCACTCGTACCTGCCGGAGGACGAGCGCGAGCGGCGCCGGGTGCCGGGGTTCGAGAACGTGCCGGCCGTCGTCGCGGCCGCCGCGGCGCTGCGGGCGATGACGGCCGAGGCCGTGCGGGAACGTTCCCGCCTGTCGGCCCTCGTGGACCGGATCCGGCAGACCGTCCCCGAGGTGGTGCCGGACGTGGAGGTGATCGGCGACCCCGTCGAGCGGGCCCCGCACATCGTCACCTTCTCCTGCCTGTACGTGGACGGGGAGGTGCTGCTCACCGAGCTGGACAAGGCCGGATTCGCGGTATCGTCCGGGAGTTCGTGCACCGCTAGTACGCTTCGTCCATCGCACGTTCTGGAAGCCATGGGCGTGCTCACGCATGGGAATGTCCGGGTGTCACTGCCCAGGGGCGCTTCCGCGGCCGAGGTGGACAGGTTCCTCGCCGTGCTGCCCGACGTGGTGCGCCGAATCCGCCAGGACGCAGGAGTCGCATGACCGAGGTCACCCAGCCCGCACTGACGATCGACGCGCTCGGCAAGAAGTGCCCGATCCCGATCATCATGCTCGCCGATCAGATCAACCACGTCCCGCTCAACGCCGTGGTCGCCGTCCTGGCCGACGACCCGGCCGCCTTCACGGACGTGCCCGCCTGGTGCCGGCTGAAGTCGCACAAGCACGTCGGCTCCTACGAGCTGGCGGGCGGCGGCTGGGCCATTCACGTGCGCCGCAACTACTGACCCGGGAACTGGGTAGGGGCGCCCCCAGGACACATCGAGGGGGCGATGAGATGACTGACGGACATCCGCACGAGACGGCTCGCGACGTGATGAGCCCGGGAGCGGAGTGCATACCCGCGCACGAGACCCTGGACAGGGCCGCGCAGATGATGCGCAACCTCAACGTGGGGGCGCTGCCGGTCTGCGTGAACGACCGCGTCACCGGCATCATCACCGACCGCGACATCGTGCTGAGGTGCGTGGCCGAGGGCCGCGACCCGGCGCACACGCGGGCCGGGGACCTGGCGGTGGGGCTGGTCTGGGTGCCGGCAGGCGCCACGGTCCAGGAGGCGCTGCAGCGCATGGAGCAGCACCAGATCAAGCGGCTGCCGGTGATGGACGGGGAGCGGATCGTGGGCATGATCAGCGAGGCCGACCTGGCCAAGCATCTGCCGGACGACCAGCTGGCCTCGTTCGTGCACCGGGTCTACGCGGGCGTCTAGGCCCGGAGACGCCCGCCGCCGTACGCGACCGTCCCGCCGCACACACGTACGTCCCTGGGGAGGGATCCCGGAGGAGGCGGCCC